>JBIOJB010000133.1:0-6138 GCA_044450465.1 Candidatus Dormibacterales bacterium
CGCCGCGACCCACCACGCGATAATGAGCTTCGCGACGGCATACGCATTGTTGGGCACGTACTTCACGTTCGGCCCGTTGCGAATCAGGGCTTCCACAGCGGCGCTTCGGTCACCCTGGTGGTATTTGGCCGCGAAGGCTGGCACGTCGGTGTAGCTGAACATGGGGACGCCCCCTCGGGCAGGCTCCGCGCCGGCGATAACAATCCGCGCGTTGGGGCTCAGCAGGTTGGCGCGAAGCAAGCCGACAGTCAGTTGATGATGGCCGATCAGCGGGGCCTGAGAAGCCTCGACGCCCGCCGCAGTGAGCACGCGCGCCTTGCCAGGAACCATCCCTGCATTGAGCAGCAGGAAATCGATCGGCCGACCTCGCTTGACGAGCTCGGCGAGCGCGGACTGAACGCTGAGCGGCTTGTCCAGGTCCAGCTCCAACGGCGTGAAGACCTTTCGTTTGGTCTCAGCCGCGAGTTGTGCAGCCGTTTCCCGGATCTGAGCCGCGCCGCGCCCGGTGATGATGATCTCGGCCCATCCCTCTTCGGCAAGAGCGCGGGCTGCCGCATAACCGAGCCCGGAGGTGGTGCCGGTGACGAGCGCGATCGAATGTTCCATGGGCGGCTCCGTGGTGACAGGGTGAAGGTCGAAGGAGCCCCCGCGAGGTAGGGGCCGCCTTGTCATTTTCGAACTGTTCGGTTATATATTGCAGAACGAAAAGATCGCGGTCAAGGAGTTTTGAACTAGATGTTTCAGAATGCCGCCAGGCCACGGGGACGTCCGCGAAGCTTCGACGAGAGTGACGCGCTGAAAAAGGCGACCCAGGTGTTCTGGTCGAAGGGTTACGACGGAGTGACGATTGACGATCTCGTCGCCGGGATGGGTGTGGGACGACCGAGCCTGTATGCCGTCTTTGGGGACAAGCGGGCGATATTCTTGCGCGCCCTTAGGGCGTACGCAGAACGGAAGGGCGCATCAGCCGCGAGGGCACTCTTCTCGCCACAGGGTCTTCGCGACTCGATCGCGGGCTTTCTGAGGTACAACGTCGAAAGTGCGACCGAAAAAGGGTCCGCCCGGGGCTGCCTTCTGGAGTGCGTCGCGCCGCTAGTGAACGACGCTGAGGTTCGGCGGTTCCTGCAGAGCAGGGTCGTGGGCGGCGCGGCGCTGGTGGAGCGCCGTTTCCGGGACGGCATCAGTGCGGGAGACATCCCGCCTGACTTTCCGGTAGCCGAGCGCGCGATCCAAGTCACGGATCTTGCTCGTGGCCTGACTATGCGTGCGCGGTTAGGCACGCCGCGTAAGACGCTGCTCAAAGATGCTGAGGAAGCGGCCGACTTGGTGCTCCTGCCGCGAAGCGTCTGACGGGTTGCCGGAATTACTAGTTGGGCCGATGGTGCCATCTTTGAGTAGGCGCAAACGACCCCACTCTTATAGGTTGTAATTCGCCACTAGCAATGGCCCTCAGCGCGAGAGTGTTGAGGGTGGCGCTCCACAAAGACGGAGTCGACGACGGTCAGGCTAGCGCCCGAATCCCAAACGCCGGCGGCGGCCGCGCTGCCGAGCTCAAGCGCGAAGTACGGATGGAAGCGCGAGTCCATGGACATGTCGTGAAACGTCGCGCCCAAAGCCACGTCCGCGGGCGGATCAATCCCCAGGCGGCAGCGCCGGAAATCAAAGTGCAGCCGTACGTCTTTGAGGATGTCCATCCCGACCAGATTGGTGGTCACGCGGCCGCCGCCAGGCGCGCGGGCGACGGTGACGCACGTCCTCGATAGCGGACCCAGCTTGATTGACGGGACCGTGATCAGCTCGTCGGTGCTGGCGGCGAACACTCCCGACGATCGGGCGTAATCGACCGAAGCAAAGCTGGAGATGTAGTCGTCGGCCACGAGTCGGGTGATCGCCGCGCCTGTGTCGAGCAGGAACCGATAGCCACGGTCCCCGACCGACCCCTGGACGAACACCTCGCCGGCCTCGGGCTCCATGGGATCCGTGTCGATCTCGAGCGGGAGGTAGGTCACCGCCCGAGTCCTGCTGCCTAGCAGCCCAACAGGCGGGCGATCAGCATGCGCTGCACCTCTGACGTGCCCTCGCCGATCTCGTTCACCTTGACGTCCCGCCAGTAGCGGGCAACCGGATAGTCCTCCATGAATCCATAGCCGCCGTGGATCTGGACCGCGCTGTCGGCCGCGCGCTTCGAGGCTTCGGAGGCGTAGAGCTTGCACATGGCGGCCAGCATGCGGACCTCGTCCGTCGGCTCGACCCCCGTGTGCGAGTAGCCGACCGCGGCCCGGTAGACCATGGTGCGGGCCAGCTCGGTCTCGAGCGCCATGTCGGCGAGCTTGAACTGAATCGCCTGGTGCTTCGAGAGGGACTTGCCGAAAGCGTGTCGCTCCTTCGCGTAGGCAAGCGAGGCGTCGAGGCACGCCTGGGCCACGCCCACCGACAACGCGGCGATCGCGATCCGTCCTCCCGTGAGCGTGTGCAGGAACTGGCGGTAGCCTCCGCCGCGCTCCCCAAGAAGATTGTCGGCGGGTACCGCGCAGTCCTCGAAGCTGAGCGGGTGCGTGTCAGACGAATGCCACCCCAGCTTTCGATAGGACTCCAGAATGTGATAGCCCGGAGTCCCGGTAGGGACGATGATCGCGCTGATCTCCTGTCGTGCGCCCTTTCCACCGCCCGTCAGCGCCGTCACCGTCACGCCCGCAGAGATCTCGGTGCCGCAGTTGGTGATGAACTGCTTGGCGCCATTCACCACCCAACGTCCGTCGATGAGCTCGGCTCGCGTCTTGGTCGCACCAGCGTCGGATCCCGCCTCCGGCTCGGTGAGGCCAAACGCCCACAGCTTGCGACCCGCAAGAAGATCCGGCAGCCAGCGATCCTTCTGAGCCTTCGTGCCGAATTGATGAATCGGTGATGCCCCGAGGCACACCGCCGCCTCGAGGGTGATTCCGACTCCGGCGTCTGCGCGCGAGACCTCTTCGAGGGCCAAGCAGAAAGAGAGGAAGTCGGCGCCGGCGCCGCCGTACTCCTCGCCGAACGGGAGCCCGAAGAGCCCAAGCTCGCCCATCTGGCGAACGATGTCGTAGCCGAAGCTGTGGTCGCGGTCGAGCTGCGGTGCGGCCGGGGCGATCACCTCACGAGCGAAATCGCGGCAGGTTTCGCGAATCGCCTGCTGCTCGTGTGAGAGCTCGAAGTTCACTCTGACAATCCTGGCATGCGAGGCGGATTGAGTCGCAGCATCATCTCGAACTCCATCCGCTCCTGGCCGGGGTGAATCGGCTTGACCAACCCGGTGGGCTTGAACCCATGGCGTGCATACAGGTGTTCAGCGGGGTCGTTTCCACTCGCCACCCACAGGCGAAGGGCAGGCTTGTTCTCTTCATGAGCCCACGCGACCACGGCATCTACGAGCGCGTCGCCCACACCCCTGCCGCGCGCGCCAGGAGACACCCACATCGAGATGAGCTCCGTGATGCCTTCGTCGGAGACGTAGCCTCCAGCGGTTCCAGCGACCTCGCCGTCTAGCCTTGCGACAAACTGCGCGCGCTTGGCGAGTCGCTCGCGCCAGTTATCTTGCGGCGCGACAATTTCGCGCTCGTAGGTGGACCCGAAGGCGTAGGGCGCGTCCTTCAACGCGGCGAGCCTCACCTCCCGGAACACAGTCCAGTCGTCTGGCGCCAGCCGCCGGATCTCAATTGCCGAGGATGAACACCTTGAGAGCCCAGCTCACAACCACCGCACTCGCCGCGCCAACTCCCACCAGCCGCCACTGCACGCTGGAGAGGCGAGGCGTCCATGTGCGTCCGCTCACGATCCCCGCGGCCAGGCCCGCGCTTCCAAGCACGCTGCCGGCAAACAGCGTGGGGCCTAGGGGATAGAGCCGGACCGCGTCGGAGAGATCTCCCCGCCACATGTAAGCGAAGGACCGGGTGCCGCCACAGAACGGACACGGGTGGCCGGTCAGGTAGTAGAAGGGACACGGCGGGAAGCCCACGTGGGCGGCCTGGAGCACCCAGAAGACCCTGGTGTAGAGGAGCCACGCGAGCAGGACACCCAGCAGGCCGAGGTCTCGGAGTCGGTCGCCTGCCACTGACCTGGTGAGAGAAACCGGCAGGTAGCTCACTGCAGCAGCCCGACGATCTCATCGGTGGTCTCCGCCACCGCGACACCTGCGGCGCGGAAAGCTTCTTCCTTGCTCTTGGCGGTCCCGCGATTGCCGGAGATGATCGCCCCCGCGTGACCCATTCGCTTGCCTTCGGGCGCGGTGCGGCCCGAGATGAAGGCCACGGTTTTCAGGCGCGTGCCTCTGGCCAGGAGCGCTGCCGCGTGCTCTTCATCGCTGCCGCCGATCTCTCCGATCACCACCAGGTGGGTGGTTACCGGGTCGTTCTCGAACAGCTCCACTACGTCGCTGAAGGTGAGGCCGAGCACCGGATCTCCGCCAATGCCCACGATGGTCGACTGTCCCAATCCGGCAGCCGACAGCGCGGACGCGACCTCGTAGGTAAGGGTGCCGCTGCGTGACACCAGGCCGACAGGGCCGGCCGTCGTGATGCGCTGCGGGATGATCCCGATCTTGGCCACCCCAGGCGTGATCAGCCCGGGGCAGTTGGGTCCGATCAGGCGCGTCCGGGGATAGCCTTTCAGGAAGTCCTTGACCTTGATCATGTCCTGGATCGGGATGCCCTCGGTGATGCACACGACGAGCGTGATCCCAGCCGCGGCGGCCTCCATGATCGCGTCGGCGGCAAAGGGCGGCGGAACGAAAATCCCGGAGGCGGTGGCTCCGGTGGCTTTGACGGCGTCGGCCACGGTGTTGAAGATCGGCGCTCCCAGATGCTTGGTGCCTCCCTTCCCAGGGCTGATGCCACCGACCAGCCTGGTGCCCATCGATTGCATCTGCTCGGCGTGGAACGTGCCCTCACGCCCGGTTATGCCCTGGACGATCACCGTCGTGGAGGCGTCGAGCAGCACGCTCACGAACGCGCACCCGCCTTGGTGATCTCGACGATCTTCTTGGCCGCTTCCCACGCGCTTGCCCCAGGCTCGATGCCGTTTTGCTTCAGGATCTCGCGGCCCTCTTCTTCAAGAGTCCCGCTGAGTCGCACGACGAGCGGGAGCCTCATCCCGAGGTTCTCGCGCGCGGTGACCAGGCCTCTCGCAACCTCGTCGCCTCGCGTGATGCCACCGAAGACGTTCATGAGCACGCCCTTGACGTTGGGGTTCATCAGGATGACCGTCAAAGCGTTCTCCACGACCTGCGCTTTCGCGCCGCCTCCGATGTCGCAGAAGTTCGCCGCTCGACCGCCGGCCCGCTCCACGAGATCAAGCGTCCCCATGCATAGACCCGCCCCGTTGCCGATGATTCCGATATCTCCGTCGAGCGAGACATAGGTCAAGCCTCGTTTCTTGGCCTCGACCTCGTAGGGATCTCCTTCAAGCACCGAGCCATAGCGCTGTTCGAGGTCCTTGTGCCTCCAGACAGCGTTGTCGTCGATCTCGAGCTTCGCGTCACCCGCGATGACGTCGCCCTTTGTCGTCACGGCCAGGGGGTTGATCTCAGCTGTGACCGCGTCGAACTCCGGGATGGCGCGGTACAGACGCTTGATCAGCGCTGTCAGCGGCCGCGACAGCTCGCCCAGGCCGGCCGAGTAGACAAGGGCGTTGAGCTCGAAGTCGAGCGGACCTCGCCAGGGGCTCGGGTAAAGGCGGGCGATCGAATCGGGCGATTCCTCGGCGACCTGCTCGATGTCCATGCCGCCCTTGGCCGAGAGCATGAGGATGTTGGCCCGTGCATCGCGATCGACCGTGAAGCCGAGGTAGATCTCGCGCAGGATGTCGAGCGCCCCCTCGCAATAGACGAGCGGAACCTTGAAGCCTTTGATGTGCATGCCGATGATCTCCTCGGCGGCCGCTCGGGCCTCCGCGGGGGTCTTCGCGAGCTTGATCCCGCCGGCTTTGCCGCGACCGCCGACCGGCACCTGGGCCTTGACCGCGACGGGCCCGAGCGCAGCGCATGCCGCCGCCGCTTCGTCGGGCGTGCGGGCGACTCGGCCAGGCGGGATGGCTATGCCAAGTGAGGCAAGCACCTCTTTGGCCTGGTACTCGAGAAGCTTCATGCCGGCCAGGTAATGCTACTTATGGAAG
>JBIOJB010000134.1:0-6135 GCA_044450465.1 Candidatus Dormibacterales bacterium
ACGGAAATGCCAGGGGCGGCGCTGCGCGGCGCCCGTGGCACCCTGCGGGCTCATCCGCCTAGGCGGCCGATCTCTGCGTTGCCGGCTGCGCTACTCGCTTACAGGTCTTCCGACATGCGCGCTGCGTTGCTCGCCGGCGCCTTGATCTCGGCCGCCGATGCGGCGATTTTCCGCCGAACCTCCGGAGCAGGACACTAGCGCATGGCCGCGTTCGCCGCGTACACGATCATCGGGTTGAGCCTCGGCGCCGTCTTCTCGCTGGCGGCGCTCGGCATCGTCCTGATCTACCGCACAACCGGCGTTCTGAACTTCGCCCACGGTGCGATGGGCATGTTCTCCACGTTCGTTGCGTGGCAGTTCTTCTACGGCTGGGCACATCCAGGCTGGCCGGGATGGCTGCAGGTGGCAGTCGCGGTCGTCGCCGCGATCGTGTTTGCCGCGCTGCTTGGCCTCTTCCTCGAGCTGGCCGTGTTTCGCTGGGTGCGGACAAGGCCGCCGGTGGTCAAGGCAGTCATCACGATCGGCGTTCTGCTCGCGCTCCAGTCGGCGGCATCGCTGATCTGGAAGAACAACGCCTACCACCTTCCCATCTACATCGTTCCGCAGGGCTGGTCGCGGACGGTGGCCGGTGTTCCGATCAGCGCGAACGCTGTCCTGATCGTCGTGGTTGCCCTTGGACTGGCCGTGGGCCTGGCGGCATTTCTTCGCTACACCAGCTTCGGCCGCTCCATGCGCGCGGTATCAGACAGCCCGGTCTCGGCGTCGCTGTGGGGCGTGCCAGTCGGAAGGGTGGGCGCCGTCAGCTGGATGCTCGGCAGCGTGATCGCAGCCGTGGCAGGAATCCTGATCACGCCCTTCATCAACTTCGACACCACGAGCCTGACGCTGCTGATCATCGACGCGCTGGCTGCGGCGCTGATCGGTGGCATGACCTCGCTGTCGCTCACCGTGCTCGGCGGATTCGCGCTCGGCCTGTTGGAGACGTATCCGACAATCTGGATCCAGTCACTCGGCTTCCCGCGCCTGGTGGCACTGCTCGTGATCCTCGGGGTGCTGATCGTGCGCAACCCGCGTGGACTGAGGGTTGCCGCGCAATGACCTCACGATTGATGGTCCGCATCTGCCTGGCGCTGGTCGCCTTTGCGGTGCTGGCCCGGTTGCCGGTCGGCTTCGACGTCGGATTCCAGTTCGACGCGGCCCTGGCCGTCATCTGGGGATTCGGGCTGCTCAGCCTGGTCCTGCTCACCGGTTACGTCGGCCAGGTGTCGCTGTGCCAGGCGACGTTTTCCGGGGTCGGCGCCTACGCCGCGGGGATGATGTTCTCCACTTTTCACGTCGACTACGCGGTGGCGATCGCCGTCGGCGTTCTCGCGGCCTTCACGCTCGGCCTCGTCGTCGGTCTGCCCGCCCTCCGGCTCTACGGAATCACGCTGGCGATCGTGACGTTGGGCATCGCGCTCGTGTTCGACCGCTACGTTTTCCAGGACCACATCTTCGCGTGGTTCACAGGAGGCAGCGGGGGCTGGCGCGTCGACGGCGCAACGCTGTTCGGGCTGCGGATGGACTCGTCCCGCCACCTGCTCGCGGCCTATTTCGTCTTGCTCGCGCTCTTCTGCCTGGTCGGGCTTCTCATGGTGAACCTGCATGAGTCGGGTGCCGGCCGGCGCTTTCGAGCGGTCCGGGATTCAGAGCTCGCCGCCGCCACCGCGGGCGTCAACCTCACGCGCTACAAGCTGCTGGCCTTCGGCCTTTCGGCGGCGATCGCGGGGCTCGGCGGCTCGTTCTACCCGCTGGTCGCCGGCTCGGTGAGCCCGCAGCCCTTCTGGGTGTTCACCTCACTGCAGTTCGCCGCGATCGCGGTGCTGATGGGCGTGCGCTATGTGCCGGCCGCGGCCCTGGGCGGCGCCTTCATGTCGTTCGTGCCAGACGTCCTCACGCGTTTTGGGCACGGCACGCTGTTCAATCGCTACAGCTACGACATCTCCTGCGACTGGTTCCAGATCGCAGTCGGCGTCCTGCTGATCGTCCAGCTGATCCTTCTTCCCGACGGTTTCTGGGGCGACCTTCGGGGCCGCGTGGTGCATGCGAGGTCGGCCGTGCGCCAACTTGCAAGCAGGAGGGTGAGAGTCGCATGACGATGCTGCGCATCCGTGACATCACGGTGAGGTTTGGCGGCATCGTCGCGCTCGACGGCGTGTCGCTGGACCTCAACCGTGGCGAAATCCTCGGCCTCATCGGGCCCAACGGAGCCGGCAAGACCACGCTCTTCAACTGCGTCTCAGGCGTCATCGGCCCTGAGCGCGGCTCGATGTTCTTCGAAGGCCGCTCGCTGAAGCTTGCGCCGCCGCATGAGCGCGCTCGCATGGGAATCGCGCGCACGTTCCAGAACCTTCAGCTCTGGGGATCGATGACCGTCCGGGAGAACCTAATGGTCCCGATGGATGCTCTCGGCGGGCGCAACACCTTCAGCGACGCACTGCAACTCCCGTTCTCCGCTTACGCCGAGCGCGCATCAGCCGAGCGCGCGAGGGCGATCCTGCATGTCCTCGACCTGGGGCGCTACGCCGGCACCCTCGCCGCCGACCTCCCGGCCGGCATACAGCGGCGGGTCGAGATCGCCCGCGCGCTTGCCATGAAACCAAGCCTGCTGCTGCTGGACGAGCCCGCGGCCGGGCTCGACGGTCCGGAAACCTCGCGCCTGGCGGAGCTCTTGCAGGCGGTGCGTGAGCGGTTCCACGTCTCGATGCTGCTGGTCGACCACGACATGAGCCTTGTCATGCGCGTGTGCGACTACGTCTATGTGCTCGACTTCGGAAAGGTCCTGGCCAAAGGGCGGCCGGCCGCGATTCGCGATGACCCGAAGGTGATCGCAGCCTACCTCGGAGAGGAGTCGAAGAAGCAGCCCGCCAGGTCTCGAGTCACCCGGACCGTCCCGCCTCGCGACGGTTCTCCGTTGCTCGAAGTCACTAAGCTCGCCGCGGGTTACGGCCACCTCGAAGTCATTCGCGACGTCAATCTCGTGGTTCGTTCAGGCGAGCTGGTCGCGTGCATCGGCGCCAATGGAGCAGGCAAGACCACGACGCTGCGAGCCATCTCGGGCATGATCCGTCCACGCCGGGGACGTGTCATGTTCGGCGGCAAGGACGTCACCGGCAGCCCGCCCGAGGAGATCTCGCGCCTGGGCCTTGCCCACATTCCCGAAGGGCGTGGGCTCTTCCCCCGACTCAGCGTTGAGGACACGCTCCGTCTGGTTTCCAACAGCACCGGCCACCAGGTCGACCTCGCAGCTGCGTATGAGCACTTCCCGAAGCTGCGTGAGCGACGCCGGCAGGCCGTGGGCACCCTCTCCGGCGGCGAGCAGCAGATGGTCGCGATGGCCAAAGCGATCCTTGCGCGGCCTCGGCTGGTGATGGTCGATGAGATGTCGCAGGGTCTCGCCCCGACTGTGGTGCAGCAGCTCTTCGAGGTCCTTCGTGTCTTCCGCGACGAGGGGATCGCGGTGCTTCTTGTGGAGCAGTTCGTCGAGGCGGCGCTCGACGTGGCAGACCGCGCGTATGTCTTCGGACACGGCTCCATCGGACACGAGGGTTCGGCGGCGGAGATTCGCGCCGACCGCAAGCTGGTGTCAGGTTCCTACCTGGGCACAGCGGTCGACGTTGGCGACGCGCATGCGGCCAACGGGAATGGGCGCCGGGTCGACCCGGCGCTGATGGAGGTCGTGTCGGTGAAGGTGCCGGCGAGCCTCAAGCGCGCGCTCGAGGAGCGCGCCGAAACCGAAGACCGCTCCGCCGGAGCCGTCGTGATGGATCTGCTCGAGAAGGTGAAGCGATGAGGCGCATGTTCCTGGTGCTGAACGGCCTGTTCCTCGTCGTGGCATGCGTGGTGACCGTGCCGGCATGGGTTCTCGCCGACGTGCCGCCCAGCTACACCAGCTACGGCTACGCCACCGGCGTGCACGCCATCGCGGGAAGCGACGCGTTTCCGAACTTCCAGAACGGAGCGGTCAACAACCGGTATCCGCTGGCCGAGGTTCAGCAGGATGCGAGTCCTTCATCCACCGCCCTGGCGACCTACTCCGACAGCGGCCCGGCGTCCGCCACGGTCGGTTCTCAGTACAACCAGAGCTGCAGCACCGGGAGCTCGCCGCCACCGCCGCAGATCTGTCAGAACCCCAACAACCAGGTGCCGTACGCGAGGGCGATGTACCCGGGGGGCCCGCCCCATTCCCACATCGACTCGTGCAACGGACAGAGCTCGTGCCCGGACGGCAGCTCACGTGCCGACAGTGACGCGACCCAGCTGGGCGCCAGCGCTTCGGGCTATTACGCCGGCGGCGGCACCCAGCCGTTCAGCGGAGCGTCCGGGCTGACACAGACAGTGGTCAGCTCCGACGCCAGCCTCACGACGATCACGCATTCGGAGGTCCAGAGCTTCGCGATCGGCAACGTGCGTGTGAGCAAGGTGGTGGTCGACGTGACGGCCACGAGCACGGTTTCGGGCGCGAGCGGCGACGCGCACGTCACAGCCGGCCGGGTGACTGCGAACGGGCAGCCTGTCGCAGTGACCGACCAGGGAGTCACGATCCAGGACCAGCAACCCGTTCCGTGCACATCGGTGCCCAAACCACCTCCTCCCCCGAGCGCGCCATCGCCACCGCCTCCTCCCTCTGCTCCACCCCTAGGGCTGCCGCCGCTGGGCGGCTCCTCAGGCGGCGGATCGACCGGCGGATCGCCGGGAGGGTCATCCGGTGGCGGCTCCACCAGTGCGAGCTGCGTGCCCGGGGTCGACATCACATACATCAAGATCTTCACGGTCCAGCCGACCAAGACCTTCGACGGCGGTCACGCGACCATCTGGGCGACCGGGCTGCACATCCTGGTCACCCATCCCACGCCCGGGTCAGGGGTACCTATGCAGAGCACCGAATACGTGCTCGGTGAAGGCTTTGCGGACACCCAGGCCGGATCTGGCAGCGCGTTTGGTTTTGGCGGGTTCGGCGGGTTCGGCGGGTTCGGTGGATTTGGCGGCTTTGGCGGGTTCGACCAGAACGGGCTGGGATCGGGCGCCGGGTCGGGCGGCAGCAACCTCGGCGCAGTGCTCGTCGCCAACCGGCTGCCGCTGGCCCTCATGTTCCTGACCCTGGAAGCACTGATCCTCGGGGCTGCTGCCGCCTGGGTTTGGGCGCGCAACACTCCGGTGGAAAAGGTCCCGGACGAGGTCCTGGTTCCATGATCGCGTTGAAGGCCCTGCGCCGGACACGGCCAACGTCCGTGCGCGCCTACTGCGAGCTCGACCGCTGGTCGTTCGACCCCCGCTACACACAGGGTCGGTGCCCGATCTGCGGTTGGGCCCCGAAGGGCGCCCCTGCCTACCCACGCTGGTTGATGCTGGCGAACCGCATCGACTGGGAGCTGTTCGGCTTGCTCCTGCTCGTTGACGTCCTCGTCCTCCTGGGCCTGGTGGTCGCCCGCGCAGCCGGCCTCATCCGCTGACTAGGGTGCCCGTCAGCCTTTCTTGAGCAGGACCTCGTAGCCGTCTTCGGTCGGGTTGACCTCGACGTCGCCGGCCTTCAGGCGTACATCGTCATCCACACGCGTCGCGATGATCGAGCCCTCGAAGACGAGCTCCTCGAACCGCCACTCCTTGCCCCTCTTGCGCATCTTCACGACGACCCCGCCTGGGCTGCGCCACACGCCTTCGCCTGCCGGCCGGAAGCCCCTGGTGACGAGCTCGCCGAGACGGTCGGGAATCACCTCGGCGGGCGGCTTGGCGGTCGGCCACACGACGGGCCTCTCCGGCGCTCCTGGCCGCGGAGGCGCATCGCCACGTGTGGGTTTCCGGAACTTCGCCTGCTCGAGCGACAGACGGAGCAGCTCCGACCCCTCGTCCTGCTCGAAGAAGGCGCCCGAGATCCGCCCCTGGTCCTGGGAGCGGCGGATGCAGTTCGTGCAGTCGGCTTCGGTCTCGACCGCCGCGAATGTGCCGGCGGCAAGAGTCTGGCCGCACAGGGTCGTGACCGGGCCGCTCTTGGGAACGCGAGGAGTGAGGTGAATCCGGCCGCCGGTCTTGCGCCTGACCGACTCGAGCTTCAGCTGCTGGACGCCCATCGGCGTCAATCATGGGCGTCCCGCCAGA
>JBIOJB010000135.1:0-5974 GCA_044450465.1 Candidatus Dormibacterales bacterium
GCGGTGGTCGTCGTACCCGATTTCGCCACCACATTCCACCCAGTGCTGCCGTCCTTGGTGAGGGTCCAGTTGTAGAACACGGCGTCGGTGTTCCCGCCAAGAGTGTCGTCCCACCAGGAGGCGATCAGCCACTTGCCGGTCCAGGTGATCGATGGGTCCTGTCGGCCAGAGGTGAGGCTTCCTGGCACTGTCGCCACTGCTGACCAGGTGAAATTGGTGCCGTCGTATATGCCGTACTGAACCTGTTCCTGAAGCGCACCCCCGGTCAACTCGCTGCCGATTCCAATCCAGATCTCGGTCGAGTTGGTGCTCGGCAAGGTGTAGAACGTCACCTCGCTTCCATGGAGAATGCTGCCCACCTGGGTTGAGCTCGGTGTTGCCGACGTTGGATTGGTCACATGCTTGATGATTCCCTGGCCCGGTCCAGTCGGGTCGTAGTAGCCGACCAGCAGCGAACCGTCGTGAAGGTAGGCCACCTTGTCCGCCGCCGAATGCTGGAAGGCCCGCGAATCGCTCGAGCTTCCAACGCTGGTGCTGCCGGCAGCTGATACGGCAATGGGCGTGCCAAAGACAACTGCGAGAGTTCCAACCAGAAAGGCACCGAGCGCCCCGGTGCGCAAAACGCGATGCCGGAGGCTATCTATCGGCCGCTGGCTGTCTGATCTGTTAGTCATCAATTAACCCATGTGTGAAGCGGACGTGGACACATCGGGCTCGACCGTAATGTCGGACCGCACCCAGCGTCAACGGGTACATCAGTCCCCCCGAAACCGACCGTCACAAGCGGCCGGGACATGCGCCCATTGAGGGCCCGGCGAATACCCAAAACCGCCTTATCGAGCCACGAGCGCGCCACGAGAAACGACTCGTCGGGAGGGCAGGATCAAGTCCCTGCCGATGGCGAAACCGACAGCTGCGAACGGCTACGCCGTTAACCGTTCGACCACCGGCTGCGGGGTGCCAGCCGCCGGCGTTGATCGCATCACATGGCGATACCAAGCGACCAGGGCGAGGGTGGTCGTGAGGTAGGCCGCGCTCGAGGCGATCGCCGCTCCGACGGCTCCCAGGCGCGGGATCAGGACCAGGTCCAGGACGATGGTCACCATCACGCCCATCCCTGCGGCCAGAGAATTGAGTCCGGGGCGCCCTCGACCGAACATGAAGGCCGTGATAACGCCGGCGGCGCCCTCGGCTGCGAGCCCGACCAGGAGGATCTGGGCCGGCACGACCGCGCCGTCAAAAGTGCTGCCGAAGAGCAACGGGACCACGACGCCCGACCCGAGGGCAAGGAACAGCGCACCGGACGCCGTGACGGCGAGGGCGCGCGGAATCATCCGACGGGCCAGGCTCGCGGCCCCGGCCGCGTCCGATGTGGCGAAGCGGGGGTAGAGCACCCAGTTGGCGGCGATCGGCACCACGCGTACGACCTCGGCGTATTTCGCGGCCACCGCATAGATTCCGAGCGCCGCCGGCCCGGCGATCGCCGCGACAAATATGAAATTGAGTCGGAGGTTGAACAGCGTCAGCAGGCTGCCCATCTGGCCGCGGGTGCCGAACGTGTAGATGCGCCGAGCCATCTCGGCCGAAGGCCTGGACAGCTTGACCAGGAAGCCTCGACGAAGCAGCCTGGTCCAAGCGAACACGCCGGTCGCGGTGTCGGCAAGCAGCAGGGCTCCGATGATCGCCAGCATGCCACCGACGTGCGCGACGAGCAACAGCGCGTACGCGGGGAGGAACATGAGCTCCTCGAAGAGGATGGTGCGGTTGCTGCCTGAGAGGTCGTGCATGCCTTGCGCTGCAGCCTTGCCGGTGATCACAAAAAGCCGCAGCGCAACCCGGATCGCGACCAGTGCCACCAGGCCCCCTGTCAGCTCTTTGAAGAACACTCGCTGCAGCAGCGGTGTCGCGGCCAGCCAGATGGCTGCGCCGGCCAGGGAGCTGACGAGTGCGATCACCAGGACGGTTGATCGCACTCGTTCGTCGTCGCGAGTTGGCCCAGCCATGAAATAGGTAAGTGAGCCCGCAAGCCCACCTGAGATCACCACGGCCACCAACCACGGAAGGATTCGAATCAGCGCGTAGTCGCCCACCGCGACCGGGCCACCGACGCGGGCAACCCACAGCGTCGCGATGCCGAGCGCGACCATGGAGCCGCCCAGTGCCACGACGTTCTCCGTGAACGGCTGCCGAGCCCGGCGAGCCAGCAGAGCGAAACGGCTCACCTTCGCTGTCCCCAAAGGTACAGCGCCGCGAGAACGGCAAAGAGGGCCCAGACGTGCCGGAAATGGAGGATCTGGTAGTACGACGCTGATACCGCCAGCCCCAAAACACCGCCGACCAGAGCAGCCTTTCCTGGAAACAGCTCCGCAAAATCAGGCGCCAGCGGCCTGGCGGCCACGTTCCACGTACGGACCCCAATCGAGCCGATCAGCAGGAGCATCCCGAACGCACCGAGGACGCCGCGCTCCACGAGCGATTCGATGTAGTCGTCGTGGGTCTGGTATGCGTACGGAGCAAGCTGGGTCAGCAGCAGCGGCTTGGTCGAGTTTGGACCCAGACCCCAAGGAACACCCTGCTGGAAGAGCCCGATCGTCTCCTGGATCAGCCACGCGCGTTCCTGCGCGCTCTGCGAGCTGCGGCCGATCGAGTCGCGCAGCAGCGGCTGACCGCTGTTCTTGGCCCATTCCTCAATCGGCAGCACCTGGAGCGCCGTAAACCCGACGATTCCAAGCAACACGGCGGCGCAAAGTCCGGCCACGAGTGGCATCGGCCCCCACCTGCGGCGCACAAATGCCACGGCCACCACCGCGGATCCCACGGCAAACGACAGCAGGCCGCCGTTGGATCCGGTCAACCCGAGCCCGACCAGCAGGGCGATGAAGACCATCGCTCGCAGGGTGCGCCGGCGCGGGGTCTGCGTGGCCATGACCACCATCAGCGCAACGAAAAAGTAGTTCGCAGCGTAGTTGGGGTCGCCAAAAGTCAGCGATGCGCGGACACCCGTGCGCTGTGTTATGCCGGCCAGGCTCAGATTGCCCGTCGCGACCGCGCCGGCGAGCAATACGGCCCAACCGAAGGCGCTCCAGGTCCAGGCTCGGAGGAGCCACCGGAAGGCGGCGGGCGAGCGAGCCACATTGACAATGACGCCGCACCAGGCGAGGAGCATGAGGTCCTGGACGATCGCCAGCAAGCCGTTGTCCGGCAGCGGTCCAGCCAGTGAAGCGACCGCGCCGCCAATCATGATCAGCCCGACCGCCAGGGCATAAGGGAGCCGCAGCTCCTGACGCGCGTATCCGGCCCAGAACAGAGTCGCGCCGATGCTCAGCGCGATCGCGACGTCCACGGGCGACGTGTTGCCCGGCCCTGAAGGCTTGAGGAAGGGCAGCAGGGCCACGGCAGCAGCAACCGGTGCCAGCACCAGCCATGGCACGGTCGGCGCCCGGGCCGGTATCGACGCCGGCGGCCAACGCCTGGCGATTGGTGGTGACGCGATCATCTCTGTGCTCCCGCGGGCGGATGGTGGGAGCGGAAGGACTTCCGCGCGCGCCTATACGCACAGAGCGTTGTTCTTACTGTCGTTGCCCTTTCGCCTGCCGCTCCCTTCAGAGTTCGATCCTGCGTGAGCCGAAGGCGGACGCCAATAGGCTGGGCAGGCGCGAGTAGGACGTGCGTCCTAGCGACCTGGGCGCGCAATCCCTTGCTTCGCGAATCGAGTGCTGGTACCGTGGCGGCCGGTTTGCGATCAAGTGCCCGCTGTGCGGCCGCGGCAGTGCTGCTCTTGGTCCTGGCTGCGACCGCATGTTTGCCGGCGAATCCGAGGGCCGGGACTGATCCCGCCGTGACCACGACGTGGCCGGCGTCGTTCATCCGGGGCACCTACGGGCGCGACGCCACGTGCCAGCCACCCGGCTATCGCGACGACAACGGCTGCTATTTCGGGACCGGTTTGTCGGCCATGAAGGCGGCCGGCTTCAATGCGGTTCAGGCCGAACCGTACCCGGGCGCCCTCGCTGCTCTGAGCAGTGCCGGCCTGAAAGCGATCGTCTGGGTCGGAGGATGGAAAAAGGCAACCTGCGTTTGGGACCTCTCCGACTCCCAGCTGACCGCCACCATCAACTCGGTCAAAGGCAGCCCGGCTCTCTTGATGTACTACCTCGCCGACGAGCCGCTCCTATCGTCGTGCCCGAACGCTCCGGCCGCATTCGCCGCGCGAACCGCCCTCGTGCATCAGCTTGACCCAGGCTCAAGTACGTTCACTTTGATCCAGGACTGGGATGGCGGTCCCGTGAACTACTCTGCCTGGAAAGGGGCTGTCGACATCCTCGGTTTCGACCTCTATCCATGCAGCTTCAAAAACGGTATCGATACCTCCGCCAAGCCCAAGACGCGTCAGCCCTGCGACTTCAGCAATGTGACCGATGCCAACATCAGGCGCATCGAGGCGGCGCGAATCACGGGCTACATCGGCGTGATGCAGGACTTCCAGGACTGCTTCTACGAGCTGCCGACCAACAGCGATCTACGCACCCAGATGACGCACTGGCAGCAGCTCGCCGTGCACATGGCGGGCTATCTCATCTTTTCCTGGAACTTCACGGGCAACCCGTGCACATATGGCAGCCTGGGCCAGCAACTTGAAAACGTTGCAGGCAACGTCGCCGAGCTCAGCTACGACAACGCGCACTTTTTTCAGAGCACCTAGCGCTGGCGGTGATATCTCTGATCAGCCGGCGCTGGCCAGTTGATCCCCCGCCGCGCTGACTGGTTGCGGCTTTGGCGGCTTGACAATCGGCAGCGACCGTGCCTCCAGCATCTCGGGCGGCTCTCTAAAGCTGCGTTTGCCCAATGTTGCCGCCACGATCACAAACAAGGTCCGGAACATGATCGCGACGTCATATCGGAAGGATGCTCGCCGCACGTAGACGAGGTCGAGGGCCAGCTTCACCGGCAGAAGCCGCTCCGCGTATGCGGATTCAGTATCGGGGCCCGTAAGGTGCGCCTCGCCATGGGTGAAGTTGTAGAGGCTGCCTGGGCTCGCGAGGCCCGGTCTCACCTCGAGTGTCGGCAGGTGCTCAGGGCGGTATAAGGCGGCCACCAATCGCGGATCCTCGGGCCTCGGACCTACGAGCGCCATCTCGCCTATCAGAACGTTGAACAGCTGCGGCAACTCGTCGATCTTGGAGCGCCGCAACAACCTTCCCAACGGAAACACGCGAGGATCGTGGCTTCCAGTGATCGCGCTTCCGACCTCACCGGCGACCGCCATGCTTCGAAACTTGAACATTGAAAATGGCCTCCCGTGCAGGCCGACCCGCCGCGCGCGGAAGAGCACTGGTCCGGGGCTGCTGGCGCGGATGGCAACGGCGACCAGCAGCATCAGCGGGCTCAGCACGATGAGCGCCGCCGTTGCGGCGCCGATGTCAAACAGCCGCCTTCCCATTCCGGACCACCCGCCGTACTGTCATGAACACCTCGGCCGCCTCGAGGCAAGCCTGGTTGCCCCAGTTGTGAGCTCGGTACCGCAGCGCCTCCAACGAACGTGGGTGGGGGTACTCGCGAACCTCGCTCTCGTAGCAGGCCATCGCCTCCACCTTCGAGTCGAGAGTGTCCGTAATGTCAACCCACGTGTCTGGGACGAAAGTCCTCGGATAAGCCCATTCGGTGCTGCTCGCCGTGTCGAAGGCGTAGATCAGCTCGATGAAGTTCTCGGTCGGCCGTGTCGCCACGAGCATGGCCTGGAAGACGAGGTGGTGGTCCCGGTTGACGTCTCCACCGTACTGCCCGTAGACGACCTGAGGGCGGATCTCACGAACGATCGGCTCAATGCAGCCGATGATCTCCGTCAGGTTGATGGTGTCCAGACGCTGGTCCGGGAAGCCGAGAAGGCGGACATCCTGGACGCCGAGGCGGCGTGCGGCGGCCTGGATGTGTGAGCTTTGACCGACGCCGTTCGGGCCGTAGCGCAGCGATTCCC
>JBIOJB010000136.1:0-5953 GCA_044450465.1 Candidatus Dormibacterales bacterium
ATGCTCGACTGCGTGCTCGAGACGAAGGTGGTGTCAACCGTAGCGGGGATGACTTCGTGCCACCTCACGCGCGACATCTATTCGGCGAATGGCCACGTGGTGCTGCTCGACCGCGGGTCGAAGGTGGTGGGGCGCTACCAGGGAGGGATGCAGCAGGGAGAGACCCGGATCTTCGTCGTCTGGACGCGGGTCGAGACACCGGACGGTGTGGTGGTGGAGCTCCAGTCGCCGGCGACCGGGGCGCTCGGGGAGGCCGGGCTCGGCGGCTGGGTCGACACGCACTTCGTGTCCTTCCGGCGGGCGTGCGTCGGCGGCGCGTCGGCGGTGGACCGGCGGTACGGGACGGAGCCGGGTACGGTGCAGTTGAGATCAGGGCGGCGCCCGTGGGGGCCCCGTGGAATCGGCCGGGGGTGCTTCCGCAGAGGCAGCGACAAGGACGGTTGCCGCCAGGCCAGGCGTGCGGGGCGTACCGGAGAACGCCGGCGAGCCGGCGGAGAGTGCGGTGGCGGTCGGCAGTGCGGCGTGCACGAGAAGCCAGAGCAGGGTGAAGAGCGCGAAGGCGGGGGGCGGGAGCAGAGGCGGCTTCTGCCGGCGGCTCGAGCGCGATGACGGTTTGGCGTGGCCTTGTTGGCCGTCTGCGACGGCGGCGGTGCGGTGCGCGGCTGCCGGTTCCTGCACGTCGATGACGTCGGGCGACGCGGTCGTGGTCGTGGTGGCCGTCGTGATCGTGGCGACGTTCGGGATCGCAGTGGTGGGCGGCTCTGTTGCATGCTCGGGCGCGGGGGCGCCTGCGGCTGCGGCGTCCGAGGGGGCGCTCGGTGCCGGCGCAGCCACGACAGGTGCGGCGAGCGTCTCGCGATAGTTCCAGGGCATCCAGTCCGACGGGGCCGCCGCGACGGCCTGGGGGTGCGACATCAGCGCAGTCAGGTACGCGAGGGGGTTCTGGCCGTGGAGCACGGCCGTATGGATCAGGGTCATGTAGATGTCGCCGACCACGGCGCCGCGCTCGCTCCTGTAGAAGAGCGAGTTCTTGCGATGAAGGACGGCGAGCTTGAGAATGCGTTCGCAAATGGTGTTGTCGACAGGCGCGCCGGGCACGCGCAGGAAGACGGTGAGCTTGTCCCAGCGCTTGAGCATGTAGTTGAGGGCCCGGCCCAGCTCGGAGTTCGGCTCGATCCGCTTGTCCTCGAGCTGGGCGGTCATCCAGGTGAGGAGCTGGTTCAGCACCGGGGCACTTTCGAGCTGATGGAGCCAGAGGCGCTCGTCGGGGGGCAGCTTTTCATCGCAGCAGAAGGCGTCGATGGCATAGACGCAGCCGAGCTGATCGATCACATGCTGGCACTCGGCGGGGAAGCTCTCGGCCTGATCGACCACGCCTCGGCGACCGTGGGTCAGGCAATTGGCCTCCTCGACCTGGTGGCCCTTGGGGAGGTTGCGGTCGAGTGCATCGCACATCAAGAGTACCGGGCCGAGCTCCTTTTCACGGCGCTCGAGCAACGCGGCGAGGTTCTCGCCGGCGTGTCTTCGCCCGGTGAAGAACAGGGTCGCCGGGCCTTCGGGAAGGTTGGCCACGATGCCGGTCGTGAATAGGCCCGTTCGATCTTCGCGCGGCAGCTTGCCCTCGGCGACCAGCTTCTCTCTGCGCTTGCCCATGAACTGCAGGACCGGCATGTGCGTGTCGTCGTTGTGCATGAGCGGCGCCTGCGCGGCCCGATGCAGCAGCGCCTGGAAGGCCGGGTAGATCTCCAGGGCGCGTTCGTGAAGGACGTCCCACTGCGTCGCGTCGGGGATCGGCGTGCCCAGTGCCTCCTGGAGGCGGCCAAGGCGATAGTGCGGTGTCCCGAGCCAGAAGCGCAGGACGGCGATCAGGGCAGCGGCCGACTCGCTGAACTTGGCGCCACACGCTTCGGGCGGCGGTTTGGCCGTGAAGACCCGCTGGCAGTCGCCGCACCGCAGCTGTTGGCAATCCCAGGACCTGGCGAGGAACAGGGACTGGCCAAAGATGCGCAGAAACCGCGCCGGGTCCTTGAGCGCGTAGAGGGATCCCTCGCAGAGCGGACAATCATCGCCCGGGGCGAGGCTCTGGTGGCCGACCGTGATGTGCTCGGCGTCGACGTAGGCGGAGGCGGGCCGTCGGCCATGCCCCTTGCGCCGGCCCGTCGGATCGGCGCCGGGCGGCGCCTCGCCGGCGGGGCCGGACGCTCCGTCGGGCGATGACGGAGCTGTGCTCGCGCCGGGCAAGGCGGGATCCGGCGTTTCCGGGCCGCCCGGGGGAGTGCTTGCACCACTGGCGCCGTCGCCCGGGGGGCTGGGGAACACGGCCCGTCGCTTCTCGCTCTTGCGCAGGCCGAACAGCCGGCGCAGGCGGCTCAGCGTCGCTCGCCCCTCGCGCACCAGACGAGTCAGGTGCAGGAAGGCGGCGACCAGGCCCGCGAGCAGTGCGTGATCCTGTGGCTCGAGTCGCTCCGCGCACCGGACCAAGAGCGCCGCAAGGGCATCGGCCGAGATCGCCGCGATGGCCGGATCGGCCTTCGTGCGGGCCATCAGCAGGAGTGGACGAGCAGCCGCCGGCGGAAATCCCGCACCAGGGGATAGCCCCACACGTCCTTGAGCGAGCGGTTCGGCCGATTCGTCTGGTCGTCCTTGCCGCGCCCCGTCGTCCGTCCCATGCACACCCAGTTCGCGGCGCGATAGCAGGTGCCTCGGTAACGAGTCGGGTCGACGAACGTCTCCGTGAAGTAGATCGGATGCGCGTAGAGCCGCTCCCAGTCGGTCGAGAGCCGATGCGCCATCCTGCCCAGAAGGTGTGACGCCAGGTGAGGCACCCGGACCCACGGCAGGATCAAGAAGCGGCTCTGGTACGCCACACCGCGGAGGTTCGCCTTGCGGACCTCGGGTGACCAGCCGAGGTACCGATCGCGCGGGCCCAGATGTCGAGGCGCCGACGACCAGCAGAAACACGCGATCGGCATCTCGCGCGCCACCACCAGGTACTTGAGGTGCTCCCCGACCGGCTGCTTGTAGCCGAGGTAGTGGTAGCGGGCGATCAGCCCCTCCACCAGCGCCTCACGCGGAGTGCGCCGCACCTGTTCGATCGTGATGGGCCCGAGATCGCTGAGCGGGCACTCGATCGGGATCTCGGGTAGCTCGACAGGCTGGGGCTGGCTACGCCGGGCCGGTCGAGTGCTCCGCCACGCCGGCTCCGGCAACGCGATGTGCCCCGCCCGATGCAGCGTCAACAAGAGACCCCGGCACAGCGCATCGCACAGCGCGCCGTTGGGCTGCTTCCAGTTCCACGCCTCGCAGACCCGGAGCGACAGCGCTCGTCTGGTGGTTCCTGGCTCTGCGGCGATCAGCTCGGCGATCTGCGCCACCTGATCGCTGCAGATGATTCGCCCGCGGTATCGCAGCTCGGTGTCCATGCGTCAGCACGTACACCTCGCGCGGATAGAACGCAAGAGCCCGGCTGCCTTTTCCTCCTACGCTGCCACCGCGACCGCCGGCGTGATCGGGCGCCACTGCGGGGCACCCTGCGCGGCATCCGGGTTGCCACCAGCCAGGAGCACCTGGAGCTCATGCGCCAACAGCTCGCGCCTCACCTCGCCGCTGCGCCCAGGCCAGTGGTGGAATTTCCCAGCCGACAACCGCTTCTGGCACAGCCAAAAGCCCTGTCCGTCGTACGCCAACACCTTGATCGCGGTGCCGCGCCGGCTGCGGAAGACGAAGACCGTGCCTGTGAACGGATCCGATGCCAGCGTCGTCCGGCACAGACGACACAGGCCGTCGATGCCACGGCGGAAATCGACTGGCTCGACCGCTACCAGAATCCTCATCTGCGACGTCAGCTGCATCATGGCTGCCGGCTCCAGAACGTCTGCGACAGCCCCAGCACGTCCACGGCCGTCGAGCCCGCGATCTCGATCCGCATCCGCTCCCCCTGACGCCCCATCAGCTCGATCACCGCCTTGCCGACCGCCCCTGCTGGATCGGCCTCGCGGGCCGGATCGAGGACGACCTCGACGAACGCGGGCTCGCGGGGACCGCGTGGCTCGCCGATCTCTGCACGGCCATCGACAACACCGCACCTGCCTGTGGATTTCGCGGGACCGCTGCGTGTCTGCGTGAGCGCCTTGCCCCTCGCACCGACCACCTCCGCTTTGAGCCGGTTGAACTCCAGCCGTAGCGCCCGCGAGGTGGACCAGATCCCGTCTGCTCGCGCGGCTGCCGCTGCCGCGCTCCACACGTGCTCAGGTATCGCCTCCTTCTTGCTGGTCCGCTCTCTCCGCCAACGCTCGATGCATCGTCGCGCCTCGGTCAGCTGCCGCGATCCCCTCGTCGTCCTCATGAGCCTGCCTCCTTGGCCCACAACAGTAGACGGGCAGATCAGGTCACTTCACGCACTCTTGCCGGAAGGGCACGTTGAAGATGGCAACCCCACGCGTTTACGCTGACACGAACGTCTTCTACTTACCTGGGGTCGGGCAGCCTGAGATGTTCCGATGTCGTGGCCGAGGGAGAGGAGCTTTGGGCAACTCCTCTCAACCTGCTTGAGATCACTGCGGGCGTTCGGCAGTCCAATTGGACCGGTCGCGTCGCCGCTGCGAAGGCGACCCTCGCCGTGTCCCTCGCAGGACCGAAACAAGATGCTGCTCGGGGTCTGGTGCTATACCGGCGGTGGTCCTTCTTCGGCACGGCGCACAGGGCGCGCGCGAAGGTGGCGCCGATCTCTTCTCTGGCGAGGGCGTGCCGCCCCGCGGGCCCGAGGCGGCGGCCGATGGCCGCTAGTTCACTTTCTCGCCAAGGCTCAGTAGTGAGTGTAGTTCTCTAGCGAGCCGCATTTCAGCGCGGGTGGCCCATGGCGTCCGAGTTGAAGCCCGAGAACATCGACTTCGGTGTTGTAATTGCCTTCATTGCCCCGGGGTTTGTTGCTTTCAAGGCTCTCTCCTCCGTTTCATCTATGGCGGCGGACTGGCTGAACACAGCCGCTCACCAAGAGCAGAGCCTCGGAGTCTTCCTCTTCGTGGGGCTCGGTTCGCTATCTCTTGGGCTTGCTGTCAGCGGAGTACGCGGACTTGTCGTCGACTCCGTGTTCTTCAGACTGCTCGGAGCTCGGCAGCCACCGGTCAACTGGAAGGAGGTCAAGAATACCACGAACCTCATCATGGTTCGTGACGCGTACTACCGCTACTTTCAGTTCTACGGGAACGTGGCAGTAGCCATGGCCCTTCTGCTTGTTGCTTTCTGGAGCAGTACGAGTTGCCGACTCCTATGTGCTGGGGTCCTGGCCGTGGTGGTGTTGCTGGCCTCTGCTTACTACTCGCTTCATGGCTACATCGACGCGCTCGACGACCAGGGCGTCCTGCGGAAGAGGAACTCATGAGCAATGGGTTCGGCGGTTACGATAAACCTTCGAAGAAAAAGGCCGCGAAGAAGCGGGTCAAGAAGGCCGCGAAGAAAGCAACGGGAGCACCGGGAAAGCGTGTCTTGAAGAAGGCTGCAAAGAAAGCCAAGAAGACGAAGTAGGCTAGGGCCTTGGGGGCTTACCGGGGAGCGCTGCGGTGGACTCCGTTCCCACGGCCGTCAGCGGTCAAGGTCGTAGCCGGTCGCCCACCCCCTCCGACGCCAGGCGGGTCCGATTCGGGGGTCGGGTAGCATCGGAACAGAAAACCGGCGGATCGACGCCCCGCCAGGGCTCCCGCGTGCAGGGGTGATGCGGAGCGGCGCCCGACGCGCGAATTGCCCAATACAGAGGTAGAAGCGGTCCCCTTCGGCATCCGGAAATGCTTGAAAGGCAAGGCTTCTAGCGCTGCCTTCTGCCCAGAAGAACCATTCTGAGCAGTACCTACCACACGCTCTTGGGCTGCTGGCGCTTCCCTTGGAGACGGCGGACGTGCTGGTGTTCACCTATCGTTCATTGGCTCGGCTCTACAACGCCCACGATCCGGGCGGGGCC
>JBIOJB010000137.1:0-5942 GCA_044450465.1 Candidatus Dormibacterales bacterium
CGCTCGGACCAGCTGGCGGCAGAGGTCGGCAATCGCAGCCAGCCGACTCTCGAAGGTGAGCGGCTCCGGCTCATTATTGGGTTCGCCGGCAAGGGCTCCATCGACGTCGAGTTCGCTGTCCGCCAGCAGGCGATCGACGGCCCGCCGGACCTCGCGGTGCGTTAGCTTGGCGGCGCGCTCGATCAGCGCGGTCCTCTGCTCTTTGTCAGGCAGGCGAGAGATTTGGATCGCGTGCTCCTGTGGCAGTGGACGTACACGGTCCTGCTCCTCAGGATCCAGGCGTAGGAGGCCGACCTTCACCTTGCGCTGCGACTCGGAGATGCCCAGCGCCCGTTCGGTCTCCGACCACGGCGCCAGCGGCGCAACCTCGGGTCCGGACTCGGTCTTGATGACGTGGACCTTGTGCTTGAGCAATAGGCGCTTCAGCCCATCCAGGTGCTGGACGAATTCCTCGCGGTGCTCGATGCGCTTGTCGTCGAGCGGCTGGAAGGGGACCAGCGAATCGCGCAGCACCTGCTCAGCGCGAAAAGCAGAACGGACAAGATGGTCAAGCTGCAAGCAGTTCGCTTCCTCGACAGCGTCCAGCGGCGCGCGCAGGCGGTTCTCCTCGTACTGCTTCTGAAGCCGGTCGAGATACCCCAGGCGAGAGTGGACGCGGACCAGCACCTCGGCGATCCCGGCCTCGCGGGCGGCACGCCAGCGCTGCTCGCCGCACACGATGCGATAGCGGTCGGCGCTCCCGGGCACGGGTTCGACATCGAGGAGCGGCTCGTGACGACCCCCCTTCATCGAGTCAACGAGCCTCGCCACCAGGTCCACCGGCACGTTGTTTGTTATCCGGCCCTCGTCCATCGGCGAGCGACCGATCACAGGCAGCACCGAATGCATCTGTTAGGAGGCCTCCTGGAAGTCGTGCGCGACGCGCATCAGACCGGCGAGAAGGTCGACCACCTGCGACCGTTCGTCGTCGGTGGCCCGGGCCCGCAGGATGCCCAGCAGCCGGGCGATCTGTCGACACAGGTCGGCGAGCCGGACCAGCTGCGTGTCGAAAGCAAGCGGATCCTCCGGCGCGGACGCGGTGCCGCCGGCGACAGCCTCGGCGACGGACAGATCCGAGTCTCGTCGGAGGCGACTGACGGCGGCCTGGAGCTGACGGTGCGTGAGATGTGGGGCTCGCTGTGCAAGCTCCGCGCGGCGGTCGCGGCCCTCGACCCGGGCGATGAGCGGAGCGTGCTGTGCGGGAAGGGCGTTGACGTCGTTGAGGACTTCTGGTTCGAGACGCAGGATGGCGAGCTTGGCCTTGCGTGCCGCCTCACTGATGCCCAACGTGCGCTCGATCTCGTGCCATTTCGAGAGGGCGCCGACGGCCGGGCCGTTCGCACCCTTGACGACGTTGACGTGGTTTGCGATGAGAAGCGCCTTGAGGCCGTCAAGATGTTGGTGGATCTGGGCGAGCTCGGTGACGCGTGTGTCCTCGAGCCGGTTGAAGGGGACGCGCGCGTCATTCAATCTGCTCTCAGCGACCTCGATGTCGCGGAGGGTCTTGGCCAGCAGCACGAGCTGGGCGTCTTCGTAAGGTGTGAGGTCGGCACGAAGGCGGTTCTCCTCGTACTGCTTCTGCAACCGTTGGAGGGAGCCCAGTCGCTCGTGGATCCTGACCAGGACTCGGTCGAGTCCGGCCTCCTTGGCAGCGCGCCAACGCTGCTCTCCGCAGACGATCTCGAAGTGACCCGGCTGAGTGGCCGACGGCTCGACCTCGAGTACGGGGTCGTGGCGGCCCGCGCGCATCGACTGGGCCAGCTTCGCCACAAGGTCCAGCGAGACCGTCCTGCGTGGTTGCAGAGACGACGCGTGGATGTTCTCGACCGGCACCATGGCGAGACCGGCAGGAAGGGTCTGGTCGCTCATGCCCATCCTCCCGACGAGCGATGGATGTGCTCATACCCGGTTCGTGTAGGTTGTCGAGTCGCGATGGAGGCGATTGGGTGAGTTCGGTAGCGATACCGGCGGGCGTCCGAGTTGAGCGGGATGGGTCCGCGCATCGACTGATGGGTGAAGGTCCCATCACCGACCTCGCGAATCTCTACCTGGCACATCTGGACTCCCGCGCGTTCTCGCCGGCGACGGTTCGGAGCTATGCCTTCGACCTCTTGTGCCTCAGCCGCTTCCTGGCCGAGCGCGGCATCCAGTTGACGGACGTGGTGCCGATGGACCTGTTCGACTGGCTGGATTGGCAGGCCAAGCGCCCGGGAAGGCGCTCGGGTGACAAGGTGGTCCAGCTCGACAACTGGCGCGGCGCGGCGCCCGCCTCCATGAACCGGCGCGTCGCTGCTGCTCGCGGCCTGTTCGAGTTCGCCGTCATCAGGGGCGTGCGCCCCGACAACCCGGTTCCCGCTGCGCGCCGCTCGACTGGTCTGCGAGCTCGCTCCGGCGGCATGCTTGGCCATCTCGGGCGGCCCAGCCGTGCACGACCGGGTGGTCGGTTGGTCCGCCAGGAGCGGCGGCTCCCCGAAAGCCTCGATGCGGAGGAGGTGGACGCCTTCCTCGCCGACCTCGGGACCCATCGGGACCGAGCCATCGTCCTGGCGATGCTGCTCGGCGGCCTGCGTGCGGCGGAAGTTCGAGGACTCCTGCTGGCCAACGTGGACATGGGAATGCGTCTGCTGCGAGTGCGCGGCAAGGGTGGTCGGGAACGCATCGTTCCGGTCGACCGTGCCTTCTTCGCCGAGTGTGCAGCCTACCTTCGCGCAGAGCGACCCGTTGGGTGCGCGACGCCCGAGTGCTTCGTGGTGCTGCGCGGCCCAACCCGAGATGGCCCGCTGACCGAAGCTGGGATGCGCAAGGTTTTTCGCGTCCATCGGGAACGCTCGGGGTCGCAACGCGTCCGGCCTCATCGCCTGCGCCATACCTACGGGACCACCCTGGCTACGGCTGGCATCGACCTGCTTGCACTCCGAGAGTTGATGGGGCACGCCAATCCCGAGACGACCGCGGCGTACGTGCATCTCTCGCCCGCTGCGCTGGCCGCTGAGTACCTCAGAGCAAGGGAGCGGGCGGCACAATGAGGGCTGCCGTACGACCAGTTGTGGAAGGCCGGGATGCCGACCGGTTCACCGCCTACGTGAAGCACGTCGCCGGCTTGAGCATCGGCGCGTCCAACAAGTCCGTCCGTCGCGTTCGGGCGGCGGCGCTGTTGAAGCAGCATCCCGACCTCGATGTCTGGATGGCTCGCCCCGCGCCGGCGCGAATCGCTGACCTCCAGCGGACGGGGGCTTGGCCGTTCGTCATCTGGTGCATGGTCGATGGCCATCTGCCCGGGGACCTGGATCTCCTGGTGGGGAAGCCGGAAGGCGTCCAGGTGTCGCCCATCTGGGACGCCGCTCACCCGGGCGAGCGTGTCCGCGCCGCTGAAACCGCAGGGGCGCTTGGCTGGAGCGAGAACTGGGTCGAGACGCTCACCCGTCACACCCTTCCGGTGGTCTGTGTCTGGGCTGCCAAGTCGCTTGACGAGCTCACCGTGGAGGACCTGACCGGGTGCGCTGATGCACTCACGGCCTCCGCGTACCTCAGCGCATACGTGCGCCGCAAAGTCCTTATGCGGCTGTACAGCATCTGGCAGATCTGCTACCAGCTGGGCACCATTTCCCAGCCCGCCCGGCAGCACAACACCAACGGTCGGACCGCGACGCAGTTGACCGCCGCGATGATCTCCCAGCCATACCTGCGGCGTGAGGTGGTCCGCTACGCCGAAGCGGTGAGCACGGTCCTCCGCCCGTCCAGCGTCAACAGCCGGATGAAGGCGATCTACGTGTTCTGCAATTGGCTGGCGGAGCAACACCCCGACGTGCAGCAGCTCGACCAGCTGGAGCGTACCGCCCACATCGAGCCGTATCTGAGCTGGGCTCGGACTCGCCCATGGCGAGGCAGCAATAGCGGCGGCCGCACCATCTCCCTGACACAGTTCCAGCACGACGTGATGGACCTGCGGGCGTTCTTCGAGGACATCGGTGTCTGGGGTTGGGCCAGTCAGCCGAAGCGTCGACTCGTATTCCTCAGCGACCTGCCACGGCTGCCCGAACCTATGCCGAGGGCTCTGCCGCCCGTGAAAGACCACGCTCTGATGGCCGAGGTCGCCAAGCTCGAGGACGCCTTCGCCAGAACCGGGCTGCTGATCCTGCGAGCCACGGGAATGCGGGTCGGCGAGTTGCTCGAGCTCGAGCTGGGCTGCGTGGCCAACTTCGGCAACAACGGGACCTGGCTGAAGGTGCCGCTGGGCAAGCTCGGCACTGAGCGCATGGTCCCGCTGGAGGCGACTGGCAAGGACGCCATCGACGCTTGGATAGCGGCGCGAGGCGCGCAACGGGCGCTGCCTCATCCGCGAACCGGCAGGCCCGCCGACTTCGTCTTCATGCAGAGAGGCCGTCGCATCTCCGCGTTTGGACTGACGAAGGGACTCAACGTGGCGGCGGCCGCGGCGGGTCTCACTCGGCCAGACGGGTCGCCCGTCCACCTGACGCCCCACATCCTCCGTCACACGTTCGGGACGAGCCTCATCAACGCGGGTATCTCCCTGCCCGCGCTGATGGCGCTCATGGGCCACGTCAAGCCGGAGATGACGCTGCGCTACGCGCGTCTCGCGTCGCCGACGGTCCGCATGGCTTACGACGCTGCGATGGGCAAGGTGAAGGCCTTTGCCCCTCTCGCTGTCGTCGGAACTGGGCGTACCGCTGCTGTGCCCAGCCGCGTCGAGTGGCTGCGCTCGGAAATGCTCAAGACCAGGGTTGCCCATGGCTACTGCGCGCGCGAGTTGGTGGCCGAGGCCTGTCCCTACGCCAACATCTGCGAGCAGTGCGACAACTACGTGCCCGCCGCCGAGTTCGCTACTGTTCTCCAGGACCAGCTCGGCGACGTGCGCCTGCTGAAGGCGGACGCCGAGGCGCGAGGCTGGGACAGCGAGGCTGACCGCCACGGCCGCGTCATCACCGCGCTCAAGGAGCATCTCCGGCGTGTCGACGTCGCGCCCACCGAGGAGGCTTCCTCGTGACGCTCGCGTTGAAGGGGGAGAGGGGTCAAGCGTTGGACCCCCGTCCGGGTGTCCGGGAAGGCTCCCTATTGACAGCAGGGCCGAGGGCCGGTTAATGACGCGAGGCTGGATCGGGCAGGGCTGGATCAGGTCGACGGGAACGATCGCGAGCCCAGCCGGAAGGCGATCATGTTCAGTCACGCGGCGTCGCCTCCCGGGTAGCGATCGGGCGACGGGCTTCGCTTTGCCAGAACCAAGTCGATCGGCTTTGAAAGCCTCCTTGCGTAAGTCAGCTCATGCGCCGTGCCGGCGCTCTCGCCGTCCCAGAAGGCGAGAACCCGGTCCGCGGAGCGAATCATCTCCTCGTCCCGCGCGAAGTACGCGTCCTCGGCTGTGGGGTAACGATCGCTCATTGCCGTCCACACCTCCAGGCGGAGGCCAAGACGCATGCTCGCGTCACGAACCGCAGCCGACGCGCCATGTGTTCGACTGGTCAGGATCACAGCGCAGCGCGGCAGAACCTTGAGCTTCGCGTCAATGAGCTCGCGATCATCGATGGTGCGGCTCCCTCCGGCGAAGACCCTCAGATGGCAAGTCGTTTCTGAATTGACGACATCGACACGAGCTGTCTCAGTCGTGAAGGCGAAGCCTCTGTGTTCGCCAGGCGTCCACTCTCTGTTCCAGATTGGTGTCGCCAACCGGGGGTCAGAGTTTGGCCCCCGCATTCCGTTGACCACCTGAAGGCGAGGTCGGCGGCCGATCATGCTCCCTCGCCTCCGCCAGGGCGCCTCTTCCACCATTCGGGTTTCGCGAGGCAGTCGCTTGCCAGCCGCGGACTGCGTGGGAAACCAGGCATGTCGGCGAAGGCGTTTCGGCGAGGTGATCCAGCGATCTGCAGCCAGACCGCCCCGAGCCAACC
>JBIOJB010000138.1:0-5846 GCA_044450465.1 Candidatus Dormibacterales bacterium
ACCTACACCGGCATGTTCACGCACATGCGCGATCTCTTCGCGACCCTGCCCGAAGCGAAGATGCGCGGGTACAAGCCGGGTCGTTTCAGCTTCAACGTGAAGGGCGGCCGCTGCGAAGCATGCCAGGGCGACGGAATCATCCAGATCGAGATGCACTTCCTGCCCGACGTGTACGTGCCATGCGACGTCTGTCACGGCACGCGCTATTCGCGGGAGGTGCAGGAGGTCAAGTTCCGCGGGCACTCCATCTCCGACGTGCTCGAATTGACCGTCGACGAGGCGCTGGAGGTATTCGAGAACGTGCCGCCGATCAAGACGAAGCTCAAGACCCTGCACGATGTCGGCCTCGGCTACATACGCCTCGGGCAGCCCGCGACCCAGCTCTCGGGCGGCGAAGCTCAGAGGGTGAAGCTCTCCACAGAGCTGTCGCGACGCGACACCGGCCGCACGCTGTACCTGCTCGACGAGCCGACCACCGGGCTCCACTACGCCGACGTCGAGAGGCTTCTCGCCGTCCTGCACCGGCTGGTCGACCATGGGAACACGGTGGTCGTGATCGAGCACAACCTGGACGTGCTCAAGACGGCGGACTGGCTCATAGACCTAGGGCCGGAAGGCGGGGACAAGGGCGGTTACGTGATCGCCGAGGGAACGCCTGAGCAGCTCGCCGCCAATCCGGATTCAGCCACGGGCCAGTTCGTGAGGGTGATCCTCGACCGCAGCCGCAGCCGCAGACGAAAGACACCTTCGCGTTCCAACGGTGCGGGCCGGTCGCGCCGCGCCAAAGTCGCTGTCTGATCAGAGCCTGAGCACGTCCGCTTCGGCGACCTACGGAGCACTGCTGCGCGTCCCGGGCTTCGCGCGCATTTACGCAAGCCTCCTGCTGGGTCGCGTCAGCGGCCAGATGGTCACGGTGACGCTGGTGCTCTTCGTGCTGGACCGCTACCGCTCACCCCAGCTGGCCGGAGTCACCGCCTTCCTCGTGATCTTTCCCGGTCTCATCGTGTCGCCCATCGCGGGGGCGCTTCTCGACCGGCACGGAAGAGCGCGCCTCGTCGTGCTGGACTACCTGATCGCCGCGGTATCGATCGCCCTTATCGCGATTCTTTCGGCGTTGCACCACCTGCCATCCGGCGTCCTGCTGGCGATCGTGGGAGTGTCATCGCTGACCAACCCTCTGAGCGCCACGGGCGCTCGGTCGCTGTTTCCCGTGCTGGCCCCGAAGCATCTCTGGGAGCGCGCCAACGCCCTGGACAGCGGCGGCCACGTCATCTCTCAGCTCGTGGGGTCGCCTCTTGCGGGCGTGCTCGTCGGGCTGGCCGGGGCGGAGAAAGCGCTGGGCGTGTCGTCAGCCTTGTTCGTGGCGGCCGCCCTGATCATGTTCCGGGTCACCGACCCCAGCCCCAAGACCCGGCCGGAGGAGCGAATCCTGGTGCAGGCGTGGCGGGGACTCGTTTACGTCATGCGCAACCAGACACTGCGTGGTCTCGCCCTCACGCTCGCGACGTTCAACCTGAGCTGGGGGTTTCTCACGATCGCCATCCCGGTCCTCGTGCTCGGCCGCCTGCACGGGGGCCCTGCCACCGTCGGGCTGCTCTGGGGCGCCCTCGGAGCCGCCGGCCTTGTGTCGGCGCTCATCGCGGGCCGGGTCTCAAGCCTGGGCAGGGAGCGGCAGCTGATGATGGGCTCGATCCTTGTGAGTGCAGTGGCATTCGCCACCCTCCCCTTCGCGCGGTCGCTGGCCGTGGTGGCGGCCGCAATCGTGGTGATGGGCCTCGCCAACGGCCCGTTCGACATCGGACTTTTCACGCTCCGGCAGAGGCGGACGGAACCAGCGTGGTTCGGACGCGCCTTCGCCGTTTCCATGTCCGTCAACTGGATCGGAACCCCCATCGGCTCGGCGGTCGCGGGTCCGATCATCGGGTGGTCTCTGGACGCTGCGCTCTGGGTCGCGGTCGCTGCCGCTCTGGCCGCCGCGATATTTCCGATGCTCGCCATACCGGCCGGAAACGAAGCCGGCACGTGAACGGATAACGTTGCACTGATGGTGCGGCTCGTCACCGGTGGCACCGGCTTCATCGGCCGCCACCTGCTCAAAGCCCTCGCCCGCCGCGACGGCGTCTCCTATGTCCTGGTGCGGCCCGCATCGCGCGAGCGGCTCGAATCGCTCATCGAGGCGATGGAAGCGGGCCGGTCGCTCAAGCCGGTCGAAGGTGACATCACCACGCCCAGGCTGGGCCTGACCGGCACGGCGTTGACGAAGCTCAAAGAGTGCGACATCTACCACCTGGCCGCCGTTTACGACCTGGAGGCGCCTGAAGAGGAGAACGAGAAGGCCAACGTCGACGGCACCCGAAACGTCGTCGAGCTGGCCGAAAGGCTCGGGGCTCGCCTTCATCACATGAGCTCGATCGCCGTGGCCGGCGGGAAGTGGAAGGGCAAGTTCACCGAGACGATGTTCGACGAGAGCCAGGTGCTCGACCATCCCTACTACCGCACCAAGTTCGACGCCGAAAGGATCGTGCGCGAGTCATCCGTGAGGTTTCGGATCTACCGCCCGGGCCTGGTCGTGGGGTCGTCTGAGACAGGCGAGGCCGACCGCGTCGACGGTCCTTACTACGGCTTCAAGCTGATCCAGCGCCTGAGACAGGCGATCCCACCGTGGGTGCCGCTTGTCGGCTTTGAGGGCGGCTACATCAACGTGGTGCCGGTCGACTTCGTGGCCCGGGCCATGGACGCCATCGGACATCAACCCGACCTCGACGGAAAGACCTTCCACCTCGCCGACCCGAACGCGCGCAGCTTCGGAGACGTGACCAACGAGTTCTGTCGCGCCGCTCATGCGCCGCAGTTCACGCTGAGGGTCGACAGCCGCGCCGGCGCGATGCTTCCGAAAGAGATGACCGTCATGCTCCAGCACTGGCGAGTCGCCCAAACGTTGAAGCGGCGCCTGCTCGAGGGGGTGCGGATCCCGGAGCCGGCCCTCCGCTACGTTTCGAGTCGCGCTCGCTTTCCCTGCGAGCAGGCGGAAGCCGCCCTGCAGGGCACTGGAGTCGCCTGCCCGCCACTCCACAGCTACGCGTGGAAGATCTGGGACTACTGGGAGAGGCACCTAGATCCCGAGGCGCTGACCGAGCGGAACCTGAGGGGCGTCCTGGAAGGCTGCGTGGTCCTGGTCACGGGCGCCTCGAGCGGGATCGGACGCGCCACCGCGCAGCTGCTCGCCCGGCACGGCGCACACGTGCTTCTCGTTTCGCGGAGCAAAGAGAAGCTCGAGGCTTTGAAGGCCGAGCTTGCCGCCGACGGCGGGAAGGCCTCCGTCTACGCGGCGGACCTGTCCGACCTCGACGCGTGCGAGGCGATGATCCGCCGCGTCCTGTCGGACCACGGGCACGTCGACATCCTGATCAACAACGCAGGCCGCTCCATTCGTCGTTCGGTCGAAGCGTCGTACGACCGATTCCACGACTTTCAGCGCACGATGCAGCTGAACTACTTCGGCGCGGTAAAGCTCATGCTGGCGCTGCTGCCCGAGATGCGCCGGCGCCGCCGAGGCCACATCATCAACATCTCAAGCATCGGCGTGCAGGCCTACCCGCCGCGCTTCGGGGCTTACGTGGCGTCGAAGTCGGCGCTTGCGGCGCTAAGCCGGTGCATCGGACCCGAGGTCGCGGACGAAGGGGTGGCCATCACCAACATCCACATGCCGCTAGTCCGCACTCCGATGATCGCGCCCACCGGGATCTACAAGAACTTTCCGACCAGCTCCCCGGAGGAGGCTGCGGAAATGGTCGCTTCGGCGATCCTGACCAGGCCGCCCGAGGTGTCGACGCGCCTGGGCAAGCTCGGCGACACGGTCAACACCGTGGCGCCGGCCCTGCTGCAGTTCGTGATGACCGGCGCGTACCACGTCTTTCCCGACACCGCAGGCAGGGAGGCCGGCCCGGAGGGCGGGCCGTCCGGCGACGACATGTCCGTCGAGGCGGCCGCGATGGCGTATCTCATGCGCGGCATCCACTTCTAGGGCTCTCGCGGTCCGCACAGGCCCCGCTTCCGGTCGGTCGGGCGTTAGTGGTGAATCCCGAACAGTGCGATTCCAAGGACGAAGATCAGAAAGATCGCGCCGAGCACGAGGAGCAGAAGCAGCGCCAGGTGGATGAGGCCGATGACCATTCCGGCCGTGGCCATTCCCATGCCTTGCTCGCCTGTCTTTCGGATCTGCTTGCGGGCCATGAAGCCGGTGATCACCGCAATCAGCGCGACGGTGAAGCCACCGATGCCGGGGATGATGTGAGCGAAGAATGACCCGATCCCGGCCACCAGGCTGACGACCGCAAGCGTGTTGGTGCTTCCGGCTGTCGGGGTCGGACCGCCGACGCCGGGCCCCTGGGCGTTAGGCACCGAGGTCGAAGGCGTGGTCTGCTGGCCCGCGATCTGGGTGGGGGTTGCCGCCGGCTCGGCCGACGACTGGGGAGGGGGTGGCGGCAGTTCGCTGGGAGTCTGGCTCACGGTCAGGAGTGTACCCCCGTTACAGTCGATTGGATGAGCGTGTCGTTGGAGGAGACCATCAAACGGCGACTGCGGGCGGTGCCCGACAGCGCCGGTGTCTACATGTTCCGGGACGCTCGAGGCGCGGTCATCTACGTTGGGAAGGCGCTGCGACTGCGCGACCGGCTGCGGTCCTACTTCACCCCCGGGTACGCGCAGACGGCAAGGGTGTCGGAGCTGATCCGCAAGGCGACCGACTTCGAGTTCGTCACGACCGCGAACGAGGTCGAGGCCCTGGTGCTCGAGTGCAACCTGATCAAGAACTACCGGCCGCGTTTCAACATCAGGCTCAAGGACGACAAGAACTACCTGTACCTGAAGCTCCCCGTCACCGAGGAGTTTCCACGAGTGCATTACTCGCGCCGAGTTCAGAACGACGGAGCGAGATATTTCGGTCCTTACACGTCGGCGCAGTCACTGCGCGGCACCGTGAAGTCGATCCGCCAGCTGCTGCCATTCCGCACCTGCTCGGACGAGATCTTCAAGCAGGGCAAGGTCTGCCTGGACTTCCACATCAAGCGATGCCCAGGGCCATGTGAGAGACTAATCGGCGCCGATCAGTACAAGGCGCGCATCAATGAGGTCGCCCTGTTCATGGAGGGCCGTTCGGACGTCCTGGTTCACGAGCTGAAGGACCGCATGGAGGGCGCGGCCGGCCGCCTGGATTTCGAGAACGCGGTTCGTTACCGCGATCAGCTTCAGTCGATCGAGAGGATCGCGGACCGCCAGAAGGTGCTGACCCATGGCCGCGACGACCAGGACCTCGTCGCCTACGCGCGAAGCGGGAACGACGTCTTCGTCGAGATTGCCTACATCAGGCAGGGCAAGATGGTCGGCCACGACGGCCACCCGCTGGACGGAGCCGGCGACGCCGCCGAACCGGAGCTGCTGCAGGGTTTCGTGCTCCAGTACTACTCGAGCGCGACACACGTGCCGCGCTCGGTGATCCTTCCAGGGAAGCTGGAGGAACCGGAGCTGATCGCCGGCTGGCTGGGCCAGAAACGAGGCGCGCCGGTCACCGTGGAGGTGCCACAGCGCGGACGCAAGCGAGCGCTGGTGAAGCAGCTAGCGGAGACGGCGGCGCAGGAGCTGGAGCAGCTGCGGATCCAGGCGGACTACGACCGCAGCCGAACCGAGCCAATGCTGGCGGCGCTGGCCGAGGCGCTCGACCTGGAGTCCCCGCCGAAACGAATCGAGTGCTACGACATCTCCAACATCCAGGGCGACAGCGCGGTCGGCGCGATGGTCGTGTTCGAGGATGGCCGTCCGCGCCACGACCACTATCGAAGCTTCAAGAT
>JBIOJB010000139.1:0-5702 GCA_044450465.1 Candidatus Dormibacterales bacterium
ATGGCCGATCGCAATCTATTTGCTCCGTTCTTCGTCATTCCAGGTTTCTCCGAGTTCGGAGTAGTCGTCCACCGGCCATTCCAGCTTCTGGTCCTCGTCGCCATGCCCTCTGCTGCGGCTGTCGGCCTGTTTGAGCTGCCGACACGGATTCTGTCCGCGCTGGCGAACCGGCGTGGTTGGTCGAAGGGAGCCCGCCGAGGTGTCGCGATCGCCGCGCCCCTGGCGATCACCCTGTTGTTGGGAGCAGACGTCTGGGCGTTCGGCGATCGAGTGGCCGGCGGCGATCGGCTCGCGTACGGGCCGAGCCTGCCGTATGCGTCGTCCATGCAGGATTTGTGGCAAAGGCACCCTGGCGACGGGTGCTCGGACACGCCCGACCTGCGCGCCCTGTGCTCCAATACCGAGCTCAAGGCAAGCTTTTCCATCGCCCAGCTCGTCGGCGCGTGTCGGACGGAAATGGGGAGGCCCACCGAGGCGCCGGTCTGCCGCGGCATGCAGCTCGACGACCCGGCAGCGATGTCTTGGGACGGAGACGCTGTCTTGATCGCTCAGACTGCCGGTTGGTGCGCATCGCGCAGCGACCCGGTTTGCGACGCGCGCTACCTACCCGTCGCTCAGCAAGTCTTCGATCTCACCCAGTGGCGGCCCCCTTCCATCGAATGCGGGCTCACGTGCCCAAAGAACACGCAGTATCTAGCCGCGCTGGGTGCCACGTTCCCCATCCCGCCCGATCGGGTGGTGCTCAACTCGAACATCGGCCCGCTCGACATGGCGTTTCACGACCTGGTTGGCGGAGGCATAACCCACAGCTACAACGACCAGGTGCTGCCGTCGAGGGAGCTGTCGTCCTGGCTTGAGGACAGCATGCTCCAGCACGCGGGGACCACCACGAAGGCCGAGCTTGCGGCTTCGCTTGGCATCGACGGCGTGGTGCTGTCGCCGCAGCAGGCGGGTCTCGCCGCCGATTACCGGGCGCTAGGTTGGACCCAGGTCAACGATCAACCGGTTGCGTTCGTCAATCCCTCACCGTCCGGCCTGGCCGCCGAATGGACCGGCGGCACCTCGGTGCTCGTGGTCGGCGCGACCCAGGTCAGCGTCCCGGAGCTGTACAACTCGGTGTTCAAGCGCGCGACGACCGGGATGCTGCCCTTCGCCACCGGGTGGCTGGTGCGCGACACATCTCCCTACATAGACGACCTATCGCCGGCGGAGCTCAGCCGTTACTCAGGCCTCATCCTGCTTGGCTATCGGTATCACGATCAGGCCAGGGCGTGGGCATTGCTCGACGGATACGTCCGCGGTGGAGGCAGTCTGTTCGTTGAGACGGGCTGGCAGTTCGTCGATCCCGACTGGGACAGTCAGGCCGCACCGTACCCCCTGCCGGTGAAATCGGTCAGTTGGGGCCAGTTGAACTCGAGCCTCCCGGTCACGATTGACGGGAGCCTCGACACGCAGTTCGGGTCATTCGAATACCAGGGTGGCGGCTGGGGTGCCTCGAGCGCGACCGAGCTCAAGCCGGGTGCCACCGAACTGGTCCGGGTCGGTGACCGCATCGCGTCAGCGCGGTGGCAGCTAGGACGAGGAAAAGTCGTCTGGAGCGGGATGAACCTCATCGCGCACGACGCAGCTGCGGGTTCCACGGACGAAGACCAATTCCTCGCCGCGCAATTCAGCTGGTTGTTTCCCCCTGCCGGTCCGCAGCAGTCGATCGCGCCCCAGTGGACGGGAGGTGACGTGGTTCGACTTGCGCTGACCCAATCCAGCCTGCCGACGCTCGTGCTCTTCAAGGAATCGCTTTTCCCCGGCTGGTCGGCACAGCTGGAAACCCCAAGCGGTTCACGTCCGGTTCCCCTGGTTGGCAGCGAGATGGACTTTGCTCTCGCCATGTTGGACTCGGTGCCGCCGGGGGCGGTGCTGGTCTTCCACTACGGACCGACAGGCGCGGTGTATCTGTCGTGGGCTGTCTCAGGAGCAACCCTGGTCCTGCTGATCGGCTGGATGCTCAAGCCCCGTCCATTCGCACTGGGCTGGAACCGCCTCAGCAAGAACCTGGCGCAATGGAGCGGAGCTGTGCGGGCCCCTTTCAAATGGGAACGCGAGGACAAATGACCAGGGCCGGCTCAGCTGGCCAGGGGTTCGAAGCGCGCGGTGAAGTGGCGCAGGCTCGCAGCCTGCTCGACGATTCTGTAGCCGGGGAGCTGCGAGGCGTGGGCGGCGACGTCGGCGCACACCTCGATGACGTAGTCGATGTGGCTCTGGGTGTAGGTGCGCCGCGGGATGGCGAGCCGGACCAGCTCCATCGCCGCGGGCTTTTCCGATCCGTCGGGCTGGAGCCCGAACATCACGGAGCCGATCTCGCAGCCGCGAACGCCACCGGTTTCGTAAAGGGCCACCGCGAGGGCCTGACCCGGGTAGTGCAGCGGCGGGATGTGAGGGAGCATCGCGCGGGCATCGATGTAGACGGCATGACCCCCGGTCGGCTGCACGATCGGGATGTTGAGCCGGGTGAGGGCGTTGCCCAAATAGGCGGTGGAGCGGACACGATAACGGAGGTAGTCGTGCTGCACCACCTCGCGCAGACCCTGAGCGATGGCCTCGAGGTCACGGCCCGCAAGGCCGCCATAGGTCGGAAACCCTTCGGTGAGGATGAGCAGGTTGCGGCACCGAGCGGCCAGTTCGTCGTCGTTGAGGGCTAGCCATCCGCCGATGTTGGCGAGCCCGTCCTTCTTGGCGCTCATCGTCATCCCGTCGGCCAGTGAGGCGACCTCGAGGACGATTTCACGCACGCTCCGTCCGTGCTGTCCCGGCTCTCGCTCGCGTATGAACCAGGCGTTTTCGGCGAACCGGCACGCGTCCAGGAACAGAGGGACATGGTGGCTGCGACACACCTCGCTCACCTGGCGAAGGTTGGCCAGCGAGACCGGCTGCCCGCCACCCGAGTTGTTGGTGATGGTCACGAAAACGACCGGGATGTCCGCGGCCCGCGAGCTGAGAAGCGACTCGAGCTGCTCGACGTCCATGTTGCCCTTGAACGGAATCAGGGCGGCCGGATTCTTGCCTTCGGGGCAGGGCAGATCGATCGCTTCCGCCCCGGTCGCTTCCACGTTGGCCCTTGTCGTATCGAAGTGAGTGTTGTTGGGGATGATCTTGCCCGGCCCGCCGATCGCGGTGAACAGGATCTTCTCGGCCGCGCGGCCCTGGTGGGTGGGAATGACGTGCTTGAAAGGAAAGAGATCGGTGACGCTCTCAAGGAAGCGGTACCAGGAAGGTGACCCGGCGTAGCTCTCGTCGCCCCGCTGCAGCGCGGCCCATTGGTCGCGCGACATCGCCCCGGTGCCCGAGTCGGTCAGAAGGTCGATGAGCACGTCGTCCGAGTGGACCCCGAACAGGTTGAACCCCGCTTCCCGGATGGCCTTGCCCCGGTGCTGTGGCGTGGTCATCCGAAGCGGCTCGACCGAGTGGATGCGAAACGGTTCGATGATCGTGCGGAACGTCACGTCTTGCTCAAGGTCGACTGCAGCCAGTCGGCGATGTACTTCGCGACCTCTTCCCAGCCTGGCTGCGCGATGATCCAATGGGTTCGCCCACCGAACTCGTGGAAATCCGTGACGGCCTTCGAGCGCGCGTACTTGCGGTAATTGCGGCGGTTGGCCGCCGCAGGAACGATGCGGTCCAGCTCGCCCGCGATCAGAAGCAAGGGCGCGCGCTTCTCGTTGAGAAAGTTGACCTCGGCCGGCTTCTTGCCGTCGAACGCCGCCAGGCCGCCCTGGAAGAAGATGCGACCGGTCTCCGGGGTGACGTGCCCCTCGTAGGCGGCACGGGCCTCAGCCTCGGGCAGCGTGTGCACGAAGGCGTATCTGAAATTGTCGTACGTCCAGTGGACGACCTTGCGCCAGCCCTGCCAGGTGAGCAGCACGGAGGCAAGCGAGCGCACAGCCGTTGGCTCGTAGACGAACACCCCTTTTGGCGGGGCTGGGTCGATCGCAACGCCGGCGGCGCCGAGGCCGCGATCGAGGAGAATCTGCACGAAGAGCCCGCCGAACGAGTGACCGATGAAAACCGGCGGCTCATCGAGCTCGCGGATGACCCGCGCATAGTGCTCCACGATTTCAGCGATGCCTAGGCCCTTCAGCGGCGCCGGGTCTTGGCGGATGGCGTCTACCGGGCGGTCCTTGCCAGGCCACGCCGGTGCCAGGCATTCATAGCCGAGCCCGCTGAAGTAGCCGCGGAACGGATCCCAGCAGAGCGGAGTCACCCAGGCGCCGTGGATGAAGACGATCCGCTTCGGCACCGGTCAAGCGTAGTAGGTTGACAGGATGAGCCAGGATCCATCGGGGTCGTCTTCCAGAGCAGCACGGAGGGCCACCGTGCTCCATCGCCACTGGGCCGCACGCGTCTACCACGAGCATTTCGACCACGACCCTCGGCGAGAGAGGCTGTTTCTGGCCTCCCTGGGATTCTTCGGCGGGTTCGGCGCCGCCAGGCTCGTGACCCACGCGATCCTCCACAAGGTCGGTCCGTTCCGCAACATGTCTGTCGGTGGGCGTCATCTTCACCATCTCGTCTTCGGAATCGGCGGTCTGCTCGGCGTCGGCTATGCGTGGCTTGGCCTGTTCGGGGTCTCGCCCTCACACAGCCGAGGCGCCCGTGCCACCGCTGTCGGCTACGGGGTGGCTTCAGCGCTGACCCTGGACGAGTTCGCGCTGTGGCTGAACCTGCAGGACGTCTATTGGGCCCGGCAGGGCAGGCAGAGCGTCGACGCGGTGGCAATCTTCGGCGGCGTTTTGTCGGTGGGGATCTGGGGCGGTCCCTTCCTTTTTGGACTGGGGCGCGAATTGAGGCGGCTCGCGAGGTAGTCCAGCTTCGGTCCGATCGTCCTGAAGCTGCCGTAACCCTTCCGACCTCAGCGGCGTTTGACTCATGACGCCGCATCCAGCGGTGTGCGCGCTGATTTGACCGCCTCGCCGGTGGCGATGCGTCAGGCGCCGACTTCGATGGCATCGCCCATTTGCGATGTGCCGACTACCCCACGAGCGTCCGCGACACGTGGGATTGACATGCATAGGAGGAACGCAAATGAACCGATTCGACACTCGTTTTGGACCGGACGCCAAACGGCCTGCAGCACGGATGCGGGTGAAGCTGATCGCGGCCGCCTCGATCACGACGGGGATCGTCGCCGGTGTGCTGGCCGCGGGAGGCGCGGGCTCGCTTGGATTCCTTCACCCATCGGTCGCGCAGCGCCTGGTGAAGTCGAGGGTGGCAAGCATCCCTCTGGACGCGAGCGCACTCTTCCCAATGCCAACGCGGATCGAGCAGTCGGCTCCATCGGGCGTGTACGTCGCCTACGTCGTTCCAGCCATCCCGAAGCAGCCACAACCGATGGAAACCAACGACGACCGACCGTCAACTCAGCCGGCCCAATCTCAGCCGGGCGCTGGAGGGGGCGGAGGAGGAGACAGCTGATGGATCGCAAACGGGAGCTGATGATTCGTGACCGCGCGCTGCGCATGGTGCGCGCGCTCACGCTTGGAGCCGTCTTCGGCGCGGGAACCTTGACGGGGGGTTTCTCAATTGCCGCCGCCGCGTATTTTTCCGGCCAGCCGGTGGCTCGCGCCTTGGCGCCGCCTGTCATTCCCGTGATGCCCGCGCCGGTTCAAAAGGCGCCGGCAACCCTCATCGCGGCCGCAGCATCCTCGGGC
>JBIOJB010000140.1:0-5627 GCA_044450465.1 Candidatus Dormibacterales bacterium
ACCCAACCCGAACACCTGGTACGGCACCCAGGGACCCACTCCTCCGCTCAGCAGCGCGGAGACCAGGATCGACAGGGCACCCGCCAGGAACCCGAACGACGTGCCGAACACGTACCCGGCACACAGCACGAGGAAGTAGATGGGGTTGAAACCGCCGATGCCCACGATGACCGTCAGCCGGAGCGCGGCGTCGATCGCGGCAATCGCCGCCAGCAGCGCGACGGCACGCGAGTCGAGCTGGCGGGTGCCCGCCTCGACGAGAAAGAGGCCGCAGACGCAGGCCACCATCAGCGTCCAGGCCGGGGTGTTGGCCGGGAGCCCGCTGCCGATGAAGGGCCAGCAGAAAAGAGCAAGGCCGGCCAGCGAGATGAGCCCGATCGGGAGGGCTTTGATCACCGACCCACCTCCAGCGGCACTTGCTCGCGGACGGCTCCATCCGAGACGCAAAGGATCGTGTCCGCCAGTGCGCCCACCAGGTCGGCGTCGTGGGTGGCCAGCACGATGGCCGATCCGGCGTCGCGCAGCTTGGCCACGAGCTGAATCAGGGCATCGCGGGCTCGCGCGTCCATGCCCCGAGTCGGTTCGTCCAGCAGCACCAGCGACGGTGTCCCCGCGAGCACGGCCGCAAGCGCGGCGCGCTGACGCTCGCCACAGGACAGATCCCGGGGGTAGCGATCCGCCACGGGCAGCAGGCCCAACGCTTGCAGGATGACCTGTGGCGGTTCCGGGTCGCGCGCCCGCTCCAGCGTCAGCCTTACCTCGTCCATCAGGGTCGGCCGGTGCAGCAGCGCGGTCGGGTTCTGCGGGAGATAGGCGATGCGCCCCGGCCTGCGCTCCACGCGACCGCTCTGCGGGGCGAGGCCTCCCGCGATGACCCTCAAAAGCGTCGTCTTCCCGCCTCCATTTGGACCGCTGAGCACAACCACCTCACCGGCTCTACCCGCCGCGTCCACCCGCTCCAGGACGGTGCGATCGGCGAAACCGGCGCTGACGCCGCTGAGCGACCACGCCTCGGCGCCGACAGCCCCCTTGCGGACGGGTCTGGGCGCGGCTGCGGGTGGCATCCAATCTTCAGGCCGCACAACCTGCACCCGGGCCTCCGCGATATATAGAGCCGACCGCGCCGACGGCATCACGCGCTCGATGCGATGCTCGGCGATGACGACCGCGCGGCCGGCATGCGCCAGGCCGAGCGCGGCGGCGAGCACCATTTCCGCGCCGGCGGGATCGAGCTGCGAGGTGGGTTCGTCGAACGCGATGACCTGAGGCCGCATCGCTATCGCAGACGCGATCGCCACTCGCTGGCGCTCGCCACCGCTCAGCGTGGTCACGCGACGCCCAGCGAGGTGCTCGATGCCAGCAGAGCTAAGGGCCTCCTCGATGCGCGCCGGCATCTCCCGTGGGGTAAGGGCGACGTTCTCCAGCCCGAAGGCGACCTCGCGCTCCACAGAGTCATAGACGGTCTGCAGCTCTGGATCCTGGAAGACGAAGCCCACGATTCGGGCGAGCCGGCGCGTCGGTGTGCGGATGACGTCGTGGCCGGCCACCACGGCAGACCCGGCGATGCGGCCGCCGTGGAAGTGCGGCACCAGGCCGTTGAGCACTCGGAGCAAGGTCGACTTGCCACCGCCGGATGGACCCGACATCACGGTCAGTCCTTCTTCGATGGCGACCGTGACGCCCGACAGGGCGGGCGCCGCCCGGTTCGGATACCAATAAGTGAGGTCGGTCAGCTGCGCGATCGCCACAGCACCACCGGGGCGAAGAGGGGAAGACAGAGCGCGCAGACCCGTGGGTCGATCGACGGAAGGTTCAGGCTGGGATAAGGCGCCCAGTCGGCGGCCCAGCCCAGGCCGTGCGCGAGCACGAACCCGGCTGCAGCCACCAGCGATGCGACCAGCAGGACGACGTCGGCGGGTCGCATGCCCGCGGTGCTCATGGAGGTGCGCCTCCCGGACCCGAAGCCGCGGGCCTCCATCGATTCGGCGAGCTGAATCGAACCGTCGACGCTGGTCAGCACCACGGGCACAACTATTTCGGCCCAGGACCTGGGCCCTCGAGGCCGCCACCCCCGCAAGCGCTGCGCCTCGCCCACCTCGGCGAAGGATCGGGCCACGGTTGGCACGAGGTTGAGCGAGGCGGCGATAGCGGCCCCGGTGCGCGACAGGCCGGCCGGAAGCGCGTCCATCACCTCGTGGGTCTTGAGCATCAGCGACAGGGGTGCGGCCGCGACGATGGCGGCGGCGATGGTCGTCGCGCCGGATGCGCCGTATGCAAGAGCCTCAAGCGTGTAAGGCCCGCCGAGCCCTGGAATCTCGGGCGGCACGCTGAACAGGATCGTGTTCCCAAGATGCGCGGAAGCGAAGTTGAGCAACACGGCAAAACCGGCGATCAGCACGACCCCGACCAACAGACCTCGCGCCCTGGCCAGGCCGACGCCGGCGGCGAGCGCGGCGAGCGCCGCCGCCAGCACCAGGACCTTGTACGCAGGGTTCGTGGTGAAGAGCACGATGAACAGGCACGCCAGAGACCACGCTGCCACTGCTCTGGCGTTCACGCGCGAATCTCAGCTCTCGGCCGGCAGCGGAGGTGGGGAGGGCGAAGCATCGGTGGGCTGGACATAGCGCCAGCCGAGCGCTTCCTTGTCGCGCAGGGCAACCTGCGTGTAGCCGGTCTGAGCCACCGCCCAGGCGTTGTCAGTCTCCAGAAAGAGCGACCAGTAAGGCTGGTTCTGTGGGAGGCACTCGGTGTACTGCGCCGGCTCGTTGTCGATCTGGCATATGGCCTTGCCGAAGCTATACGTCTGCGTCTGGTACTCGATGCCCGAGCTGTCCATCAGCGCCGACGCATCGATGGTGTCGGAAGTGAAGCCGACACATCGCTGAACGCTCGATCCCGAGAGATGCTGGACCACCACGTAAGCGTGGTGAGGGGCCGACGCATTGACACAGGCGGCTGAAGGATTGGCGGAGCCGGTGGCGGACGAGCTGCCGCACGACGTGACGGCGGTCAGAACCAAAGCCAGTGTCGCGCTGGCCCAAGCGAGATGCGTACGCACGTGGATCCCTCCAGGCGGCCTGCCGATACCGAACGCGCCGCAGAAAGCCGGCCACCTGGAGCTTCCGTGCCGTTGCGCGCGGACGGTTCGCCGTTCGGGCGTTCAGGTCTCCTGGCTCGCGGATCGCCGCCCTCGTCCACCTTCCCGAGGCGGTCCTCAGTGGTTGATTCGGACGCAGGCTCCCCGCTCACAGTTGCGCGACAGCTCCGGCATCACACCGGATTCCCTTGGTGCCCTGGGTGAATCTTAGCGAGCAGCGGCTAACCCAGTTTGGTCAGGCTGTGGTAGCCAGGCCGGCGCGACACCGGCATCGCAAAAGAGAAGCGATCCGGGGCGAGGGCAAGCTCTAGATCGGTGGGCGGGAAGCCGGGCCACTCGCCGCGCGCCACGCGCCGGTACCGGTCGCTCCGTCGGAGCGGCTCGAGGAGCTCGTCGAGGTTCACGCTGGTGCCGCGGACGATCCCCTCCATGTAGCGGGCGCAGGCGTGGTCTTCAGGATGGTCCGCGGACGCGACCAGGGTGAGCGTGGTCGGCTTCGTTAACAGGCAGGCTTGCATGGTCGCCCGGGCGACGACCAGACTCGCCGCGAAGATGAATTTCTGCACGACGGCCGCCACCACGGGAGTGCCCGCGCTCGAGCGCTGGACGAGGATTCGGCCCTTCAGGTCCGTCCCACGGATCTGCGTCGGCGAGTTGCTGATCGGTATGCCGCTCACCGGCAACGCGCCTTCCTCGGCACACAGGACGGCGCCGGGGGTTGTTGCAGCCAGAGCGCGCGCCTCGGCCGTGGTCGGGACCAGGCGGCACTCGCGTGCGCCGCCGGCGAGCGCGTAGGCGCTCACTGAGAACGACCGGAGCACATCGATGACGACCACCGTCCCCAGCGCCTGGCGGGCGCCGTCGAGGCCGGTGGCGTGGATGATCTCGAGGTCGGGATGCTGAAGCATCTCCGGCGGCATGATAGTCGCCAGTGTCGGGACCCGATCAGGGCGGATCGCCGCGTGCCTTCGGCTTCGAGCAGATCGCCGACGCCGGTTCGATGCGCGTGGTCGGCCTGCGCCTCGAGCCTGGGCAGCGCGTGCCGGAGCATCGAAACGCCATCCCGGTCGCGATGATCGTGACGGTGGGGCGACTTCGCTTCGACGACGGGACCACCGCGGGCGAGGTCGTGGCCGGCGAGATGCTGCTCATCAATCCCGGCGAGCGGCACACGTATCACGCGGACCTCGAGACCTCCGCCTACCTTGTGTTTGCCGGCCTGCCTGGGGTGCGAAGCCGACCCTGGACGCTGCGCCGTAAAGACTCCAAGCCTTAGGGCGAGTTCCACAGCTTGATGAGGCGAACGCCCTCGTCGCTGAGGATGCTCAGGGTGGCGACGTCAAGCATCAGTCCGGCCGCTACGGAGATGCCAGCGCCGATCCAGGCGGCTCCTACCGCTCGGAGGATGTGGCCGTGGGCAAAGACGAGCACTCGTCCGCGGTCATGGTCCATTGAGTCGATGCACGCCTGGGCTCTCGAGTAGATCTGGGATGGCGACTCACCTCTTGGACAGCCATCCCGAAACAGCTCCCAGCCCGGGTTCGAATCGCGGATGGTCTGACTGGTGAGCCCTTCGTAGGCGCCGTAGTCGACCTCCCGGAGGGACGGGATGATCGTGGGGCTAGAGAAACCGGCGAGCTCGGCGGTGCGCCGGGCGCGCAGCAGCGGGCTGGAGTAGACGGCCTCGAAACGCAGCCCGGCCAGGCGCTTGCCGAGGGCCCAGGCCTTGGCCTCGCCGGCCGGGGTCAGGGGCAGGTCCGTGCTGCCCGTGTGCTGACCTGTGGCGCTCCACTCCGTCTCGCCATGCCGGGCGAGGTAGATCTCCAGGGTCAGGCGGGCTTGCCCATCATCTCGGGCCGGCCCGATCGCAACGATCGAGTGGCGCTCTCGAGAACAGCGCCGGCCCTGACTCGCTGGCCCGGCCGGATACAGACCAGGCCGACCGCCGCCTGACCGCCGACCTGGTGCAAGGCCTCGCTGACCGCAGCAAGCATTCGGCTGGCGGCATGAGCGGTTCCCGCCACGTCGGTGTCCGGAAGGATCGCCAGGATCTGGGGCGGTGTCCGGCTCATGACCCCTGGGGTATCGACGTCACGCACGGTGCCGGCGATGGCGGCGGCCATCGTCTTCAAAGCCTCATCCGCAGGCCCGGCTCCGTTGGCCTCGACCAGGACCACACCGAGATTGCGCTGGTATCGGTGGGCTCTCGCCAGCTCGTCCTCGAGCACAGGCCGCACAAAGCGCTCGTTGAAGAGCCCCGTCGAGCGGTCGACGATGTGGAGCGGCTCGGCATGCGGGTCGTCCGCCTTGACACCACAGTTTGGACAGAAGACTGCGCCAAGTGGCAGGGGTGTACCACACGCCTGGCAGTTCTGCACTTCCGGCCTCCGGCGGAGGAAGTCGCCAATCGGCATTCGGTAAAGCCTATCAGTCGTGCTTGGCATGCCTGCCTGAGCCTCTTAACAGGCGGAGTAGTCTCCGAGACAGGCTGAATCTAGATTTGGAGCAGGAGTGCCGGCGGGGGAGGGAC
>JBIOJB010000141.1:0-5591 GCA_044450465.1 Candidatus Dormibacterales bacterium
CCAGCTCGAGGGCGTTGGTGCTCACGACACCGTTGATCTCCCCGCTGCGCAGCCCGGCCTCGATCTCGCGCCGGTGAAGCGGAAGGTAGCCGGCGCGGTAGCCGCGCACCAGACGCTGCGCGTCGAGCCGCGGCGCGAGGTCCTGCCGCAGATAGCTCAGCATCACCTCGACCTGTAGGCGGCTCCGGCAGAACACGATCGTCTGTGTGCCGGACTTGATCCACGGCGCGGCGATGCGGCGGGCCTCGAGCATCGAGCTGCGGCGGATGCCAGTCTCGCGGTTGAGCAGAGGCGGGTTGTAGAAGATCAGACGGCGCTCGCCGTGCGGCGCTCCGCTGCGGTCGACGAGCTCAACGTCGTCTTCTTCAAGCAGCTTCTTGGCGAGCTCGAGCGGGTTGCCAATGGTGGCCGAAGCGCAGATGAAGGTCGGATTCGAACCGTAGAAGGCGCAGATGCGCTTGAGGCGCCTGAGCACGTTGGCGACCTGGCTGCCGAAGAGCCCGCGGTAGGTGTGCAGCTCGTCGACGACGACGTACTCGAGGCTCGAGAAGAGCCGGCGCCACCTCGTGTGATGGGGGAGCAGGCCCGTGTGCAGCATATCCGGGTTGGTCATCACGATGTGGCCGCCCTCCCGAATCGCGGTCCGGCGCCCAGGCGGAGTGTCGCCGTCGTACGTGTCGACCCGTACCTCGATGGGCAGGCCGTGCTTCAAAGCGCTCAGCTCGGCCAGCTGGTCCTGCGCGAGAGCCTTGGTAGGGAAGAGGAACAAGGCTCGCCTGTTGGGATCCTCGAGCAGCCGCTGGAGAACCGGCAGGTTGTAGCAGAGCGTCTTGCCGCTGGCGGTCGGCGTCACCACGACCAGATGCCGCCCGGCCCGGACCGTCCGATAGGCCTGGGCTTGATGCTTGTAGAGCCGCTCGATGCCACGGCCCCGGAGGGCTTCGACCAGCTCCGGTGCGAGATCGGAAGGGATCGGCGCGTAGTCGGCGGCCACCGCCGGGATGACGTGGTCGAGTGTCACCTCACCGGAAAAGTCGGCTGCGTCGAAATTGGGAAACCCGGCCATGGCGAGCCCCCGGAGGTTAAACGAACATCCGTTTGGCGTCAAGCCTGCGTGCCTGTGGGGCTCGCTCAGCCGTTGATCAAGACCCCTTGCCAGCGCTGGCCCTCGGGCGTGTCCACGACGGCCACGCCAAGGGCCGCCAGCTCGTCGCGGAGCCGGTCGGCGGTAGCGAAATCCTTCGCTGCGCGGGCGGCGCTTCTGTCCGCCAGCAGCTTCTTCGCGGCGGGAGGAAGGTCCGCCGGCACCGGCACCCGCCCGAGGTCAAGGCCGAGCACGTGGTCCCAGGAACGGAGGAGCGACGCTTTGATCCTGGGCTCGGTGGCGGCTCGGGTCAGCTCCGCGACGAGCGCCATCCCAGCCGGCAGGTCGAGGTCGTCGGCGAGCGCCTGCTTGAACCGGCTGTCCCAGAGCTCGAACTCCTGGCCGCCGTCGGTCGAGGCTGGTCCAGACCATTCTGCAACGCGCTCTCTGAGCTGTCTCAGCGCCCGGTCGGCGCCGCCCAGACCCTCGACGCTGAAGTTGAGCTTGGTGCGGTATTTCGCCTGCAACGCAAGATAGCGAAAAGCCAGCGGATCAAAGCCCTGGTCCTCGAGCTCGGTGATGCGAAAGAAGTTGCCGGCGGACTTTGCCATGCGCGCGCCGCCGAGCATCAGGAGACCGCCGTGCATCCAGAGGCTGACCACGCGATGGCCGGTCACACCTTCCGACTGGGCGATCTCCGCTTCGTGGTGCGGAAAGACGTTGTCCGCCCCGCCGGTGTGAATGTCGATCAGCTCACCCAGGATCGACATCGACATCGCCGAGCACTCGATGTGCCAGCCAGGGAATCCAGGACCCCAGGGGCTCGGCCACACCTGAAGCCGGTGCTCGCCGGCCGCCTTCCAGAGCGTGAAATCGCCGGGCTTCCGCTTGCGGGGATCGACCTCCCCCCGCGCTCCTGCGAGCAGCCTGGCCGGTGCGTTGCGCGAGAGCCTTCCGTACGCCGGGAAGGTCGTGATGTCGTAGTAGACGTTTCCGTCCACCTCATATGCGTGACCGTTTGAGATCAGCCGCTCGATCAGGCTCAGCATCTCCCCGATGTAGGCGGTGGCGCGAGGGAACTGAGCCGCGCGCCGGATGTTCAGCCGCGCGGCGTCCTCCATGAAGGTCGCCGTGTAGTGATTCGCTATCTCCGGTGGTGACTTCTTCTCGAGGCGAGCCGAGACGAGCATCTTGTCCTCGCCGCGATCGAAGGTGTCGTCGGTGAGATGGCCTACGTCGGTGATGTTCATCACCTGCTCGGTTCGGTAACCGAGGTACTCAAGCGACCGGCAAAGGAGGTCGGGCAGCATGAAGGTGCGCAGGTTGCCGACGTGAACGTATCGGTAAACGGTAGGCCCGCAGGAGTAGATCTTCACCGCGCCTGGGTGGTTTGGACGCAGCTCTTCTTTGGTCCGGCTGAACGTGTTGTACAGCCGGACCGGGATCGGGCTCATCGCCTATCTATCCTCTATCAAGTGAGGGGGCTGAGCCTTTCGGGCGCTTCGCTGACCGCTGCGGACATCACGGGCCGCGTGCTGGTGCATGACCTGGGACAGGACCTTCGCAAGGGGACGGTGCTGGGTCCGCAGCATCTTGCTCAGGTCAAGGCGGGCGGCGAGGTTCACGTCGTGCAGCTCGACCCGGGAGATCTGCATGAGGACGAGGCGGCACGCCGGCTCGCAGCCGCTCTTGCGAGCCCTGGGATTGGATCCAGGGCTCCGGTTCAGAGCCAGGCGAGATTGACCGCCGAGCATCGCGGGCTCGTGCGCGTGCGGGCCGATGTCGTCGACTCCATCAACGCGCTCGGATACATCTCCGTGTTCACCCTGATGGACGGACAGGCGGTGGCTGAGGGTGAGGAGGTCGCGGGGTGCAAGGTGACCCCGGTCGCGGTGCCGGGGCATCTGGTGGAAGAGGCCGAGGCGCTGTGCCGCGAGCAAGGACCCGTCCTGGACCTGCTCACGTTTCGCCCTCTCAGGACCTTCGTGGTTGCGACTGAGCGTCTGAAGCCGAAGGCCCGTGACCTGTTCCGTGCCGCCGTCACGGCAAAGCTCGGATGGTACGGGGCAGAGGTGATAGCGGTGCGCGAGGTGGCTCGCACCGCCCAGGCCGTCTCGGCCGCATATCTGGAGGCGATCGAGCTTGGCGCTGAGCTGGTGCTGTTTGCGGGCGCCTCGGCGATAGATCCGCTGGATCCGGCGTACGCCGAGCTCACGACGGTGGGCGGCGAATTGCTGCAGCTCGGGGCGCCGATGCACCCCGGGAGCATGCTGTGGCTGGGCCGACTTCGCGGTGCGGCCGTGGTTGGGGTTGCGTCGTGCGCGGGGTTCGGCCGCAACAGCTCGCTGGACCTGCTCCTGCCGTTTGTCTTCGCGTACGGCCGCGCCGACGCCGCGGACCTGCTCCGGTTGGGACATGGCGGCCTGATCGAGTCAGGCGCCGGACGTCGGTTCCCACCCTACAAGTAAAGGCGCGGGTGAGGACAGTCGTCCTCCCCCGCGGTGCCCCCTCCGCGTACCACCTTTGTGTGGAGGCGTTTGGAAGGGTGGCACGCTTGGTTTCGGCCGGAGTAAATCCGGCCTAACCCAATGCCTCCACTTGATAATTCACGGCCGGAATGAATCCGGCCGGTGCACCATGCCGGGATTGAGGTTCAAATGGCGGCTTCGATGGTCGGCATCGTCAGCGCCGGCCAATCAAGAGAGTCCATCGCCGCAAGGCACTCGTCGACTCGCGCCACCAAGGGTTCCAGAAGCACGCCGTGGCGCTCCGGCAGGTAGGGCCGCATGTAGCCCGCCCCACTCTTCCATTTGTTGACCGTGCCGCGGCGATTGTGCCGTTGGTAGTGCAGGCATCCGGCCGCGACCTGGATCAGACCCTTGTAGAACCCGGCGTCGGCGCCACGGCGATCCTTCATCCACTCCCGCTCCCAAACCTCGTGCGCTTCCCAGTAGCTTCCGCGGTTGAAGAGCTCGATTCCCTCGGCCAAGAGAGCGTTCACGGTGATAATCGGAGGGTGACCGAAGGCATCTCCGAGTACTCGCGCGTCAATCTGTTCAGCGATCCCATCTATCGATACCTTCGCATCACCAAGGGCGGTCCGGACGGGGTGGCAGGTGAGGCTGCCGAGCAGGACCTCGTGGACGCGGCCTGGTTGCAGCGCCTGCGCAGGATCCACCAGCTCCAGAGCGCATGGTGGGTCTTCGCCACCGCCGAGCATTCGCGATTCCAACATGCGCTGGGCTCGATGCATCTGGCCGGCGAGTGGGCCCGGCATCTCCATCCATCTCTGAGCGAGGTGCATCCGGACACCCCCTCGATCCAGCTGGTCGAGGAGACGCTGCGGATGGCGGGCTTGCTCCACGACGTCGGGCACGGGCCGTTCGGCCATTTCTTCGACGAGAACTACCTGAGCACCTGGGGCATCGACCATGAGGTGATCGGCCGGGCTCTGATCACAGGTCCGCTGGCGGACGTGATCTCATCACTCGGCGCGTCTCCTAACGCCGATTTCGCAATCGGGGAGCGGATCGATCCTCGATGGGTGGCTTATCTGATATCGGCCTCCGAGCTTGTCGGCTTCGATCCGCCACCGTGGGTCGCTGCGCTCCGCCCCGCGATGGTGGGCGCCTACTCGGCTGACAACATGGATTACGTCCCGCGCGACTCCTACATATGTGGGGTGTCGGCGGGGCCGGTCGACGTTCAGCGCATCGTCCATTACTCGTTCATCGCCGAGCGAGGCCTCAGCCTGCATTCGCATGCCGCCGAGGCCCTCTACATGTTCCTCAACGCCCGCCTCTACCTCTATCACCAGGTGTACTTCCATCGCACCGTTCGCAGGATCGACCTGCAGCTGCGCGAGGTCTTCCGCCCGACGCTCGACCTTTTGCTGGGCGGCAACCCGCTCGAAAGGCTCGAGCAGTACCAGGCTCTGACCGAGTGGTCGCTCCTCTCGGACGTGGACCGTTGGGCTCGGGCCGGCGGCGGGCAGGAGCACGAGCTTGGGCAGGCGTGGGCCGCCGTGGTCGCACGGAAGCTGAAGTGGAAGCTCATCTATCAGGGACACAGCGACGCGAGAGAGATTCCCGGCACGGCCTTGAGCGTCACACGCGATCAGTTCGCCATGGGGATTCGGGAATTGCTGCCCCGGGAGCTCCGGAACATCGCATTTGAGGTCGACGTCGCCTCACAGGAATCCCGGGCCTTCAACCCGATGACCGAGACGGCCGACATCCTCTTCTATGAGCCGCTCGAGGACCGATTTCGCCAGAGCCAGGTGCTCGACCTGTTCAAGCGCTTGCCCGTACGCATGGCCCTCTTTCGGATCTTCGCGCACGACGAGTCCCACAGCAAAGAGCTCATCCGGGCAGCCAACGCGGTTCTGGGGCTGCCCGATTAGAGCGTGGGGGGATCAGGATCCCCCCGCGGAACCCCCCACTCCCAGCCGCGCTTGGGCGCCCTGGAAGAGGCCTGGGTGACGGCCGGAATGAATCCGGCCTACCCG
>JBIOJB010000142.1:0-5535 GCA_044450465.1 Candidatus Dormibacterales bacterium
GCTGGGCCCGGCGCGCATCGGCGGCACCCTTGGGATCCCGGCATCAACGGTGCACCGGGTGCTGGTACGCCACGGGTGCAGCCGGCTTTCCTGGCTGGATCGCCCCACCGGAGATCCGGTGCGCCGGATCCACACCTCGCGCCCGGGCGAGCTGGTGCACATCGACGTCAAAAAGCTCGCCCGGATTCCCGACGGTGGCGGGCATCGCATGCTCGGGCTTATCGCAGGACGTCCCCATCAAAAAGACGGCACCGGCTATGCCCACATCCACTCGGCCATCGATGCCTACTCGCGTCTGGCCTATTCGGAGCTCGGCGGCGCGGAGACCGCCGAGACATGCGTGGGGTTCCTCGAGCGGGCGATGAGGTTCTTTGCCAGCTACGCCATCACGATCGGGCGGATCCTCACCGACGGATGAAAGTCAATCCCTCGACGGGCGAGGATCCCCATGAGAAGATGGCGGCGGGCGTGGGTGATCCCTGAGCCGAAGAGCAGGGTTGGAGCTGAAAGCCCTGTCGCGCTGGCGGTGCCGCATGACGGCCTATGTGAGTCGCGCTCCAGTGGCGGCACCCGCGCCCACTCTTCGAGTGCGCTGCCAGTCAGACATCATGCGGCGGTAGGCGGCTTCGCTGGCAAGCACCAGCTCGCGCTCCGCGGCCCGCTGAGCGAGTGCCGGCCTCCAGGGGCCATCCGGGCCCGAGCGGCCCTTGTGTGGTGGTGATCCGGCCTTGAGCTCCAGGGCCCTGCGCTTAGCTCGGACCACCGAGGGCTCGGCGAAGGCGTAGTCCTCATCGCGGGTCAATAGATGCCAGAACAGCGCCGCCAGCTTGCGCGCGAGTGCGGTGATGGCCACCTGCGGGCCGCGCCGGGCACAGATGCGCTCGTAGAACGCCCGCAAGGGGCCGGCGACCCGGGCCGCGCGCCAGGCGGCTTGCCCCAGCACATGGCGGACGCTTGAGGCACCCTGTTTGGAGATGTGCCCGCCACGTGCGGCGGCCTCGCCCGACTGGTGTACCCGCGGATCGAGGCCGAGATAGCCCACCAGCTGCTTCGGGCTCGCAAAGCGACCGACATCACCCACGTAGGCCAGAAACGTCGCCGCCACGATGACGTTGACCCCGGGCACACTGAGCAGGCGACGCACCTCAGGGCTCGTGGCCACCCGACGCACCAGTACATCCTCGAGCTGCGTGATCTCGGCCTCGAGGGTGTCGATCTGGCGCAGGCAGCCGGTGAGCGTGACGAGCTCTTCCTCGGGCAACGCCAACCCGGAAAGCCAGCGCCGGCCGGCCTTACCGAATGCGTCGGTGACCGGCACGCTCGGGCACAAGTTGCGGGCAAGCACCGCGTGCACCTCGTTTTTTGCCCGGGTGCGTGCCCGTACTACGGCCGCTCGGCGGCTCACCAGGCGCCGAAGCGCGCGCGCCGGCTCATCCGGTGTCCACACGCCGGTGAGCGCGCCTGCGGCAAGCAGCCGGCTGAGTGTGTGTGCATCGATCCGATCGGTCTTGGCGCGGGCGGAAATCTGACCGAGCCGGCGTGGGTTGACAACCACCACCTGCCCGGCGTGGGGTTCGAGGATTCGCGCGATCGCCCCCGCGGGGCCGGTGGCCTCGATCGCCACGACATCGTCCCGGCCCAGACTCGCCGCGAACTGGGCGAGCTCATCCGGACGGCTCGGTACCCGCTGCTGGTGATCTGTGCCATCGGCCTCCAGCACGCAGATCTGACAGGCGTCGCGATGGACATCCATGCCGATGAACCTCATCTGAAACCTCCTTGTGTTGTGCACAACGAGATTGGGGAGGCGGCGGGCGAAGCGACAAGGACGGATTCGTGCTCGCAGCACACCCGGGCGGGTCGCAGGGGCGGCCAGGGACAACGTCGGGCTCGCAGCCCATCGGTTAGCGCGGCCTGCCCTACCAGCTCCTCCCCGAAAGCCCCGCAGCCCGGGAAGCGAGCCTACGCCCGCTAGCCCTCGAGGCCCTCGGGATGGAGTTTCATGCCCCGACAACGGGGTCGGCTATCGCAGCACCCTGTGGGCACAGCGCTGTGCCCAGCTCGGGATCACCCACACCCGCACAAAGCCCTACCACCCGGCCACCAACGGCAAGGCAGAGCGCTTCAACCGCACGCTCTTAGACGAATGGGCCTACGTGCGCTTCTACGCCTAAGAGAATGAGCGTGCAGCAACCCTTGACGGGTTCCTGCACGCCTACAACCATCACCGCTACCACACCGCCGTCGGCGGGCCACCCATCAGCCGCGTCAACAACGTATCCGGACACCACAACTAGTCGATGCTGCTGACTCGTCGTGGCGACCCTGATATGTCCCCCTGAATTGAGACCTGATCTACCCCGGATTTGGTGGAGTCGGGTTTCTAGAGTCCTCTGGTAGCAAGGAGGATTCCCATGCCACGCAGGTACCCGGCCGAGACTCGTCGCCAAGTCGTCGAGCTTGCCCGTGCCGGCACGAAGGTCAACCAACTCGCGACGACGTTCGCCATTGCCGAGGCGACGATCTACAACTGGCTGCGCCAGGACCGGATTGACCGGGGCGAGGTCCCCGGCACGAGCACCGACATGGCGCTCGAGCTCGCCGCCGCCAGGCGACGGATCGGCCAGCTGGAAACCGAGCTCGCAGTTGCCCGCAAGGTCAACGAGGTCTTCCTTGAGCAGGGGATCTCCCCAAAAGGCTCTTCGCGGTGATCGACGCGCTTGCCGGGGGGAGGATCAACGTGCGTCACGCCTGTCGCAGCATGGGCGTGAGCGAGTCCGGGTACTACGCCTGGCGCAGCCGGCCGGCATCGGCGCGGGTGTTGCGACGCATCTTCTTGGCGACCGAGATCACCGACGTGCACCGCGATTCCGGCGGGGTCTACGGTGCGCACCGGGTCACCGCCGAGCTGCGCTTGGGCCGTCAGATCATCGTCGGTCACGACGCGGTCGCGCAGATCATGCTCAGAGCTCGGTATCAAGGGCGTGCCGAGACGTCGGTTGCCGCGCGGGGCGCGGGTGGGCAATGTCGCCTCACGAGGACCTGGTGCAGCGACGGTTTGCTCGCAACGCGCCCGACGAGCTGTGGATGACCGACATCACCGAGCACCCCACCCGTGAGGGCAAGGTCTCCTTGTGTGCGGTCATCGATGCCTTCTCGCGCTACATCGTCGGCTGGGCGATCGACGGCATCCAGACGACCGTGCTGGTCAGCAATGCGCTCGGGATGGCGATCCGCCGGCGCAGCGTCGAGGATGGCCTGGTGATCCAGAGCGACAGGGGGGTTCAATTTACGTCGTGGGCGTTCAGCCAGAAGGTCCACGAATTGGGCATCGCACCCTCGATCGGGGCCGTTGGATGTCCCTACGACAACGCTGTTGTCGAGGTCTTCTGGGGCCGCATGCAGACCGAGCTGCTCAACCGCAAGGCCTGGAAAACCCGCATCGAGCTGGCCTCGGCGATCCACGACTACATCGAGTTGTTCCACAACACCCGGCGTCGGCATTCGTCGCTGGGCATGCTGGCGGCATTCGAATACGAAGACCGCTACTTCCAAACCTACGAAGCTGCCTGACTCCAGAATCGCGACTCCACGAAAGTGGGGCTAGATCACCGAGTCAACGAAAGCGGGTCAATTCCAATTCCAGGCCTTCATGCCGCCGTACTGGGCCCGCCAGCGGTGGAAGGTCTGCTCGGAGACCTCCAGGTGCTTCGCGACCGTGGCGATGTCGGCGCCTTCGGCTTGGAGCCGCTCGGCCTCACGAAGCTTTCTGATGACCTGCTCGGGGGTGTGCCTGCGCTGTTTCATGGGTTCATCCTCCTTGAGTCCAGAGATCCGGACAAGAGGAATCACACTCGCGGTGGCACCGACGGAGGTTGTCCCGTAGCCGGTAGAACTTGAAGACGGCGGTCCTCCCGCCTCGTCCGCTGCCGCTGGCAGCGTTCGCAGCGATCACCCAAGATCACAAGGAGGACCACCGTGAATGACAAGGTACCGGCCGAGGAGGCCGGCACGAAGTATGCACGCGTACTGCCCGCGCGCGTCCAGGAAGCCCTCGGAGAACTCCTCGGCGCCGCACATGAAAGTCTGATGGCGCTCTCGGTCGGCGTTGGGCTCGGGGTCCTGGCCCGGGGTCCTGGCCGAGCTGATGGAACAAGAGGTCACCGAGGCCGTCGGCCCCACGGGCCGCCACGACCCCGACAGAACCGCCGTGCGCCACGGTCACCGGCCCGGTGAGGTCACCCTCGGCGGGCGCAGGGTTGGGGTCGAGCGGCCCCGGGTACGATCGGCCGACGGCGCCGCCGAGCTGGAGTTGTCGGTGTACCGGCACTTCGCCGATCGGGATCCGCTGTCGCGCATCGTGCTCGAGCGCATGCTCGCCGGAGTCTCCTGCCGCCGCTACGGGCGCACGCAGGAAGACGTGGGTGAGCAGGTCGACGCCTCGGCGCGAGGGATCTCAAGGTCATCGATCTCACGCACATTTATCGAACGCACCCGCCAGGCGCTCGGCGAGCTGATGGCCCGTCGTCTGGATGACGTGCGCTTGGCGGTGCTCATGCTCGACGGCATCGACTTGAAAGGGCGCACCAACATCGTCGCGCTCGGGATCACCTCGCAGGGGGTCAAGATCCCGCTGGGGCTGTGCGAGGGATCCACCGAGAACGCCACCGTTGCGACGGCGCTGCTTGCCGATCTGATCGAACGCGGCCTGGATACGACCCAGGGCGTGCTGTGCGTGATCGACGGCTCCAAGGCACTCAGGAAAGCCATCCGAGATGTCCTGGGCGAGCAGGCACCGGTGCAGCGCTGTATCCGTCACAAGGAGAGGAACGTCCTCGGTCACCTGCCCGAGCGCGACCGTGCGCTGGTACGACGCAGGCTACGCGCGGGGCCTGGGCTGAACCACACCACGACCGAGCCCTGGAGCGCCTGGAGCTGCTTGCCGGTGAGCTCTCACGCAGTCATCCGGGCGCTGCCGGTTCCTCGCGCGAAGGAATGGCCGAGACCTTGACCGTCCAGCGGCTGGGGGTCACCGGTTCCCTGACGCGCACACTCTGCTCCACGAACCCGATCGAGTCGATGATCGAGTGCGTGCGGCGCACCGCACGCAACGTCAAGCGTTGGTCATCGGGAGAGATGGCCCTGCGCTGGACGGCGGCGGGAATGCTCGAGGCCGAGGGCCAGTTCCGCAAGATCATCTGCTACCGGCAACTGGCAAAGTTGGCTGTCGCCATCGAGCGCGAGATCGCGATTTCGCACACCAACCGGGAGGTCGCTACGCTCGTGCCTGCTTGAACATCAGACCCGGACCGCCGTCACGAAGTTCTACAGCGAGCGGGACATCCTCACATTGCGCCCTTAGGTTGAACTTGCGCGACGTCTAGATTGCCCCCGTTGAGCAGAGCTGGAGTGCCAAGCGCATGATCCAGCTGCATTTGCGCGAGCTCCGCGGCGTCGTTGGCATCCTGAACATGGTCCAGTTGCCCGACCAGCGCCGCCCAGGCCGGCGCAAGGTCCGCAGCGCGATCTCTGGCC
>JBIOJB010000143.1:0-5376 GCA_044450465.1 Candidatus Dormibacterales bacterium
CGCGGAAGCCGGCGTCGATGCCGGCGGCGCCGGCTTCCGCGCGAACCTCCGGGGAGAGCTTCTCGAAGTTGAGGGCGAACCGGGCCAGCGGTCCCACGATGGATGGCCGGCCGTGGTGCCGGGAGACCAGCGCGGTGGAGTGCCCCGACTGCTCCTCCCTGAACTCGTCGACGAACTGCTCGAGCGGGATGTCAAGGCCGCCGGTGGAAACGATGCGATCTCCCAGCATCGGGTATTCCTCCGGATGCCACAGCGATACGAGCTCCACGTCCACCTCGTAGTCGGGAAATGTGAAACCTGCGGTCCACCGAACGGTTTCACGAGCGATCTCGTATGCCCGCTCGAGCGGCTCGACCAGCGGCTGCAGCTCCTCGCGAGTCGGCACCCGGTGAAATCCGCCGACCCGCGGGTTGACCGGATGCACGGCCCTGCCGCCTACCACCTCGACGATGCGGTTGCCCGCCTTCTTCAGCGTGAGACCAGCTTTGACGGCGTCCGCATGATCGCCGGCCATCGCGATCGCGCTGTCGTAGCCGAGGAAGTCCGGGGCGTGGAGCATGTAAATGTGCAGGGCGTGGCTCTCGATCCATTCACCGCAGTAGATGAGACGGCGGAGGTCGCGGACGGCGCCTTCGACCGTCACACCGCACGCGTCTTCGATCGCGGCGGCCGCGCTCATCTGATATGCGATCGGGCAGATGCCGCAGATTCGCGCCGTGATGTCGACCGGATCCATGTAAGAGCGACCGCGCAGCAGCGACTCGAAAAAGCGCGGCGGCTCGTACAGCTCGAGGCGAACGTCCTCAACCCTGCCATTTCTTACCCGCACGTGGAGCGCGCCCTCACCCTCGACCCGGCCCAGCGCCTCGACTTTGATCGTGGTGGAACCGCTCTCCATCATTTCTCCGACTCCTGGCGCAGCGACTCTTCTCGCATCCTGGGCGCCCAGGCGTTGACATTGCGCAGCCGCTGGACCACGTCGAGGCGGCGATCCCCCAGGTGCTTCCAGCGGTCGACCAGCGACGGCGCGTTGAACGTCTCAGAGGGTCCGAAGCAGCCGTAACAGCCCCTGCCGTACGCCGGGCAGATCGCGCCGCAGCCGGAGCGGGTGATCGGACCCATGCACGGCACGCCTTCGGCCACCACCACGCATTCGTTGCCTCGCAGCTTGCAGTCGATGCACACGCTGTGCGTCGGCACCACGGCACGCCGCTTGTGAAGCAGCGCGACTACCACCTCGAGCAGCTGGTGGCGGTCGACGGGGCAACCCTGCAGCTCGAAATCGACCTTCACGTGCTCGGAGATTGGCGTCGAGGTCGCGAGCACCTTCAACTGTTGCGGGCGCGGGTAGACGCCCGACGCGAAGTCCTCCAGATCGCCGAAGTTGCGCAGCGCCTGGATACCTCCGGCCGTGGCGCAAGCGCCGATCGCCACCAGGTTGTGCGTGCGCCGGCGAATCTGCGCGATGCGTGCGACGTCACCCTCGCTCGCGATCGAGCCTTCGACTAGAGCAACGTCGTACGGGCCGCCTTTCGGATTGGTCGACGCCTCGAGGAAGTACGCGACCTCGACCGCGGAGGTCAGCGTGAGCAGCTCGTCTTCGAGGTCGAGCAGGCTCAGCTGGCAGCCGTCGCAGGACGAGAACTTGAATACGGCCAGTCTCGGCTTGCGAGGGGCTCCCGCCGCGGGTGCCATCACAGCTCCTTGACCTTCATCAGGGGCGCGAGCGTCGCCAGCGGCAGCACGGGGCCGTCGCGGCACAGCAGGAACGGGCCCAGCTGGCAGTGGCCGCAGACGCCCGCTCCGCACTGCATGTTCCGCTCCATCGAGAGCCAGATGCTGGACGGCAGGATGCCGGCATCGACCAGGCCCTCGGCCGCAAACCGCATCATGACCTCTGGTCCGCAGACGAGCGCCCCCGACCGTTCGGGGGCGAGCGACAGCCGCCTGAACAGCTGCGTCACGACGCCCACGTCGCCCCGCCACGACGTGCTGGCCGCGTCGACCGTGACCATGGCCTCGACGTCGAATCGGCCGCGCCACCGCTCGAACTCCTTGCCGAACAGGAGGTCTGCCGGGGTGCGGGCGCCGTACAGCACGAGCACCCGGCCGTAGTCACCCCTGTTCGCGAGCAGCGTGTGGATCGCGGGCCGGAGCGGCGCGAGGCCCAGGCCGCCGGCGACCACGACGACGTCCATCCCCTTCAGCTCGGCCATCGGCCAGCCGACGCCGAACGGGCCCCGTATTCCAACGGTCTCGCCTCGGCGCAGCCGGGTCAGGGAATCCGTCACCAGGCCCACGCTGCGCACCGTATGAGTGATCCGTCCGCCGGCCACGGCGCTGATCGAGATCGGCACCTCGCCCTTGCCGAACGCGTACAGCATGTTGAACTGCCCAGGTGCGTAACGCACCGCCGCGTCATCGATGTCGATGCTGACGGTGTCGTGGCTCTCACGGCGCCGCGCCTCGACCGTGACCAGTCGTGGTGGGGCGAATGGAGCCTCAGCGGGTGGCGACGTGACCATATACATCCAGCAGCTGAAGCTGCGTGAGCTCGAGGTCTCGAATCGCAACGGCGGCGAACCGACTCATGAGGTGATAGCCCAGCTCGTGGTCCGTTTCACACTTGCCGCGCAGGCACTCGCCGTCGAGGCTGATCACCCGCGTGGACTCGATCGCCATCGCGTCGAAATGCCAGCGGTACGGCTTGAACAGCCATGACCATCCGATGGCGTCGCCCTCCTGACGGGTCGCGACGACGAGTGGCTCTCGCCCAGGCGTGGCGATCTGGAGCGACACCCGCCCGTGCCGGATCACGTGAAAGACGTCGGCCGGCTCACCCATATGGATGAGCGTCATGCCCTCGTCGAAGTGATCGAGCCGGCCACAGCCGGCCACCTTGTCGATCACATCGTCTGGCAGACCTTCAAAGACGTGCGACTGCGCAAGAAAATCTCGGACGGTGCTCATGCTTTGCCTCTGGCCGCGTCGGCCGTGAACGCGTGGGCTTCCGCTGTGATGTCGATCGCAACCGGGCACCAGACGACGCAGCGACCACACCCGGTGCACCCTGAAGTGCCGAACTGGTCGTGCCAGGACGACAGCTTGTGCGTGAGCCACTGCCGGTAGCGAGGGGCGGTGGTTCGGCGGACGCTGCCTCCGTGAATGTGGGAGTGGCCCGAGTTGAAGCACGAGTCCCAGCGCCGCTCATGGTTAGCGACGCCTTCCAGGTCGGTCGTGTGCTCCACTGCCGAACAGAAGCAGGTCGGGCAGACCAGGGTGCAGTTGCCGCACGAGAGGCATCGGTCCGCGATCGAGTCCCAGCGCGGGCTCTCGTACGCGCCGCGAAGGGTCTGAGCGATGTCTTTCGGCATCGTGCGAGTGATGCTCGCCGCCGTGGCCGCTACCGTCTCCTCCGCCGCGCTCGCGGCCTGCTCCGTGGCCTGATCCGTGGCCTGATCGACGGGAAGGTCCGCCAGGATCTCGAGCCCTCGTTCGCTGATCGCCTCGACGTAGAAACGCCCGCTCCCATCCGTGAGCTCGGTCAGGCCCAGGTCATGCCCGGCTCTCGCTTTCGGGCCGGTGCCCATCGACGGGCAGAAGCACGTCGAGGTCGCGCGGGCGCAGTTCACTGCGACGATGAACGCGTCTTCGCGACGCGCGCGGTAGTGAGGGTCAGGGTGCGCGCCGCCCAGGAAAACTCGATCCTGCACCTGGATCGCTTCGAGATCGCAACCCCTCACTCCGAGCAGCGCGGCGGGGCCGTCGGGATCGGGTTCGACCGACACCGTCGTGTGACCGTCCTGAACCGCGGCCTGCCACATTCTTAGGCGGGACGGAAAGAACAGCCTCTTCCACGAGTCGGCCGGCACGGTGTAGTCGAAGTACCGATCGCCTTCGTGGCGCAGGCGATGGGTGCCGGCATCCTGGTCGTCGACGACGCCGCGGGGGAGCTGGTCGGCCGAGTCGATCGGACGGATCATCAAGGTGCCGTGGTCCAGGACCGGCGCGTACACCGTGAAGCCGCGCCGCTTAAGGACCTCGACGACAGCGCCAAGTTGGGTAGCGGCGAGAACACCGGCCAGTCCAGGTGCCACCAGTCCATCCTAGGTCCGCCTGATTGGCGGTGCCGATGTCCTGGAGACCCTGAGAATCCGGCCCAATTGCCCTTGACTTTGGCCGGGGGAATTACCGCTCGGCCAGCAGCGCCTCGAGCTCCGGCTCCGATCGAATTGGATCCAAGTCGGCATCCTGTCTCGCCCAGTCGCGCAGATCGGGCCGAAGCTCGATGCCCTGGCGGAGGTGCGGCATCGCCTCGAACACCCGGCCTCGTTTTGCGAAAAAGCAGCCGAAGTTGTACGCCGCCACGCCGATCGCCTGGTCGTCGGGAAGCATCGTCATCGCCAGGTGATGCGCCCAGCCCGCCGCGCGTTCGGCTGCGGCTTCCTCTCCGCGGTCCTGGTGCCAGTAGACGAGGTGGTCCCCGACGTGGAAGCACGTGTTGTTGGGGATCTCGCGCCATAACGGCTCGGGCCGGCGAGTCCGCGGCTTCAGCAGGTCCTCCTCCGTGCAGGCTTCGACCGCGGCGGTCAGCTCATCCCACGAGCTCCTGCCGGCCTCAAGAATCGCGGCCGCCGGCTGATCGCGGGTTTCCTCGTAGATCCTCGCGTTTTCGATGGCGTCATCGTTGGAGGCGGCCGGCGGCACGCCTATCCCGCGCACGGCGTTGATCTCAGCGATCGCCACGCGCCGCCAGGCCATCAGGTGGGCGAGCTGATCTTTGGTCGTCCAGGCGCCGGCCTGTGCAGGTGGGGTGTCGTCCACGTGCGGAACGAGCTCGGACTCCTCCTTGCTCCGCCCGGCTTTGATCAGCTCCAGCAGCTTTTGCTTCATCCGACCCAGACTCTAGCGCGAGATTCCCGCCACGAGCGCGTCGACCAGGGCGGCCGCGATCCGGCGCTCGGGGTCGAGCGTCGGGTTGAAGATCGTGACCTCGAGACCTGTGAAAAGCCGGCTCGCCGTCGCCGTCGTCAGGACAGCGATCATCTCGTGCCAGCCGAGCCCGTCGGGAAGGTGATAATCCACGGCCGGCATGATCGTGTCGTCGAGGACGTCCACATCGAAGTGGACCCAGAAGCCCGAGCTGCCACCGCTCTCAAGGCGATCGACTGCGCGGCGGGCGGCCCGCTCGATGCTCAGCTCTCGTACCGCCTGGAAGTTCATCGCGTACAGGGTCGACGCCACCGGCTGGCTTCCATTCGCGGCGGCCTCCGAGGCGTCTCGCGGGCCGAACACGACCACGTCCGCGTCCAGGACGAGCGGGCGCCGGCCCTCGAGGTTGGTCACGATCTCCGGCCCGCGCCCGGTGACGAGGGC
>JBIOJB010000144.1:0-5217 GCA_044450465.1 Candidatus Dormibacterales bacterium
AGGTGATGCCGCGCTGCTGGCACTCCTCGACGTCGTACTTGGGCTCCTCGAGCTCGTAGCGGACGAACTCCAGCCGCGCCCGGTCCGCGAAGTCGCGGATCGGGAACACCGACTTGAAGACCTCCTGCAAGCCGACGCTGGTCCGACGCTCCGCGGGCACGCCCATCTGCAGGAAATGATCGTAGGAAGCCTTCTGCACCTCGATGAGGTTCGGCATCGGTGCCACCTCGGGGATGCGTCCAAAGCTCCTGCGGATGCGCTTGCGGCCCGTGAACGACTTCGTCATGGATGCTCCTCGTCAGTCAAACCCACTACCCCCGGCTCAGTCCCGGGGCCTCGCGAGCGGTCCGGCGCCGACCGCCCGCCTCTTCACTCAGTTGTTACCGTCCGCCAAACGCAAAAAGCCGGCCTGCGCGCCCATCGGGCGCGCCCCGGCTCGAGCAAGCCGTGGATTGGGTCGAGGAGCGCCTTGGTCCCCGACTCCGACCCACGACTCGCGCCCAAGACGCCTACTTGACCTCGACGGTCGCGCCGGCGTCTTCGAGCTGCTTCTTGAGTTTCGCGGCCTCGTCCTTGTTGACCCCTTCCTTTACCGGCTTGGGCGCGGCTTCGACCAGGTCCTTCGCCTCCTTGAGGCCGAGACCGGTGATCGCGCGCACCTCCTTGATCACGTTGATCTTCTTCTCGCCCACGGCGGCCAATACGACGGAGAACTCTGTCTTCTCCGCTGCAGCCTCCGCGGCCGGGGCGGCACCGGCGCCACCGGTTGCGGCAACGGCCACCGGGGCCGCCGCCGACACGCCCCACTTCTCCTCAAGCAGCTTTGAGAGCTCTGCCGCCTCCAGGACGGTCAGGCTCGAGAGCTCGTCTACCAACTTCGCAAGATCAACCATTGTAGCACCTCTGGGATGGAGAAAAACACAAGTTTGTCAACGACTCGGGCCCTACCCGGTCTTGCCATAGGCAGCGAACACCCGCGCGAGCTGTGCCCCCGGAGCTTGCAGGACGCCGGCGATCCTTGTCGCCGGGGTCTGGAGCATGCCCAGGATCTTCGCGCGAAGCTGATCGAGCGACGGCATGGTAGCGAGGGCGTTGACGCCCTTAGCGTCGAGCTGCTGGGCGCCGAGGCCACCCCCGACGATCAGCAGCTTTTCGTTCTTCTTGGCGAACTCGACGGCTACCTTCGCCGCTGCCACGGGGTCGCGCGAATAAGCGATCGCGGTCGGCCCCTTGAACAGCGACGACAGTTGCTCGAATTTCGTGCCTACAAGAGCGCGGCGGGCGAGCCGGTTCTTCGTCACTTTGAAGCCGGCGCCCACCGCCCGCATCTGACGCCGCAGCGTTGTCACTTCCTCGACGGTCATGCCGTTCTGGTGAGTGACCACGACGCATACGGTGTCGGACAGCGCTTGGTGGAGCCCTTCGACCAGCTTCGCTTTCTGTGACCGGTCCACTGCTCGTCTCCGACCTTGATGATCCCCGGCCGCGGCCCCGAAGGGCGTTGACCTCGGATCGGTTGCACGAGGGTGCTGGCCCCTCTCGGGACGTCGCACCCGTTCGCCTGTCCCAGAAGTCCTGGCCGCTTGCGGAAATCCGCGTCGCGGTCGGGAACCCCTGTCTCATGCTGGCGCCTCCCGAGGGAGGCCTTAAGCCGGCAAGCCGGCACCTGCAGTCTCGGACAGGACCGGAGCGGCCCGGGGCCCGAAGGCCTCGTCCCGCTCCGTCGACCGCCCCGGCGCCTCGATGGCGCCGCGACGGAAGCTCTCTAGTGTCCCGCCCCAGAAATTCGCGTCGCGAATTTCTGGGACAAGCGGGCCACTAACTTATTGAACCTAGTGTGATTCAGATCCCGAAGTTCGCCCGACGGACTTCGGGATCATCACACCAGTGCCTCAGCCCCTCTAGGCGAGGCTCGTCAATTCCAACTTCACGCCCGGCCCCATGGTCGAGGACAGGCTGATGCGCTTGATGAAAGCGCCCTTGATCCCCGTGGGCCGCGAGCGCGTGATCGCCCCCACGAACGCCTTCACGTTCGCGGCGATGGCGTCCTCCGTGAAGCTCGCCTTGCCGACGCCGGCGTGGATGATCCCCGCCTTCTCGGTCCGATACTCCACCTGGCCGCCCTTGGCGGCCTTCACGGCCTCCGTGACATTGGGCGTCACCGTCCCGAGCTTCGGGTTCGGCATCAGCCCGCGCGGCCCCAGCACTTTGCCGAGCCGGCCGACGATACCCATCATGTCCGGGGTCGCGATGGCACGATCGAACTCTATTTGGCCCGCCTGCACCTTTTCCGCAAGGTCCTCGGCGCCCACGATATCGGCGCCCGCGGCCTTCGCCTCGTCGGCGCGCGCGCCCTTGGCGAACACCGCGACGCGCAGGGTCTTGCCGGTGCCGCTCGGCAGCATCACGGTGCCGCGCAGGTTCTGCTCGGACTTCTTGGGATCGATGTTGAGGTTGAGCGAGAGCTCGATGGTCTCGTCGAACTTCGCGGTGGCGCGCGCCTTCACGAGCTTCACGGCGTCGCCCAGCGAATAATAGGTCTCGGGATTGAGACCCTCGCTCGCCTTCTTGAAGCGCTTTCCGATCGCCATGGCCCTACTCCACTACCTCGAGGCCCATCGAGCGCGCGGAGCCAGCGATCATGCGGGCGGCACCCTCGATGTCCTTCGCGTTCAGGTCCTTCATCTTCTTCTCCGCGATCTCGCGCACCTGCTTCATGGTCACTTTGCCCACGAAGCCCTTGCTGGGCGTCTGCGAGCCCTTCTCGACGCCCGCCGCCTTCTTGAGAAAGTAGCTCGCGGGCGGCGTCTTGGTGACGAAGGTGAAGCTCCGATCCGCGTAAGCCGTAATCACAACGGGGATCGGCATGCCCGGCTCGAGGCCCTGGGTCTGCGCGTTGAAGGCCTTGCAGAACTCCATAATGTTGAGGCCGCGCTGACCCAGCGCGGGACCGATCGGCGGCGACGGATTCGCCTTGCCCGCCGGCACCTCCAGCTTGATGAACCCAACGACTTTCTTCGCCATAACCGTCCCTTTCGTTTACCAGGGACCCGCGGTGCGGCATGGCGTGCCTCCCGCGGGAAAATGAGAGTGTTAGACCTTCTCGACCTGCGAGTACTCGAGCTCCACCGGCGTGGCACGGCCGAAGATGGAGACCGCGACCTTGATGCGCGCCTTCTCCTCGTCGACCTCCTCGACAACGCCGTTGAACGAGGTGAAGGGGCCGTCGGAGACCCGCACCTGCTCGCCCACCTCGAAGGTAATCGAGGGCTTCGGCCGCTCGATCCCTTCCTGGACCTGGCGCATGATCCGCTGCGCCTCGGTCTCGGTGATCGGCACCGGCCGGCCGCGGCCGCCGCCGCCCAGGAAATTCGTCACCTTCGGCGTGTTCTTCACGAGGTGCCAGGTTTCGTCGGTGAGCTCCATCTTCACCAGCACATAGCCCGGGAAGAACTTGCGCTCCGAGCTCACCTTGGCGCCGCGCTTCACCTCCACGACTTCCTCGGTCGGCACCAGCACCTGCTCGAACTGGTCGGCGAGCCCTTTGGTCTCGGCCTGCTCGCGGATCGACTGTGCGACCTTCTTCTCGAAGCCGGAATAGACGTGCACGACGTACCACCGCACGGCCATGGCTCAGGTCCCGATGCCCAGCACGAAGCGCACGAAGACGCCGAGCGCCTCGTCGACCAGGAAGAAGAACACCGCCACCGTCACCGCCATCAAAAACACCATCAACGTGGTCTGGGTCAGCTCCTTGCGCGTAGGCCAGGTCACGCGCGACACTTCCTGTCGCACCTGCCGGATAAATTCTGCGGGGCTGGTCCGTGCCATATTGGGGGTTCGCTTAAGGGGGCGCGACTATAACGCCCTCAGGCTGCTCTTTCCAGCGTTTAACGGGTTGTGGGTCTGCCCTGTATCAGCGCGTCCGGGCCCGCGCCTGGACCCAATCGGCACCCTCGGGCGGCGGGTTCATAGCAGGCCTACCGGCGCTGTCAAGCGGTACGACAGATTGGGCTTTCTCCGCACTGCCTCAATATTGCGGGCTACCCGCATTGCGAGCGGCCGGATCGCATTTTAGGCTCAGCCACCTCCCGCCCCGCCGCGGGGATCGACCGAACATTCGCCACTGAGGATTCTGCCCAAGTTTGATTTCGGCGACGTGGCGACCGTCATCGTGATCCCGAGTGCGATGACGACGGCGATGAGAATGAATTCAATCCGAGAGATTCTGAGTCTCCCAACTCGGATCTCAGCGCCTGCGCGCGCTGTCGGATATGGCTCAAACTCTCTCTCGGAAGCTGGCAGGAGTGGAGGGGCTCGAACCCCCAACCCCCGGTTTTGGAGACCGGTGCTCTACCAATTGAGCTACACTCCTATCTCTTCCGCGAGCGACGAGCCGCCACACCAACCCTCGTCGCTCGCGTAATGCTTTTCTCTTCCGCGAGCGACGAGCCGCCACACCAACCCTCGTCGCTCCCGTAATGCTTTTTATTCTCCGCGAGCGACGAGCCGCCGCACCAACCCTCGTCACTCGCGTAAATGGGTTTCTTCACTTACTTTATGATATCCGCGACGACGCCGGCGCCGACGGTCTTGCCGCCCTCGCGGATGGCGAAGCGCAGGCCCTTCTCCATCGCGATGGGGGCGATCAGCTCCACCTCCATCGAGATGTTGTCCCCGGGCATCACCATCTCCGTGCCCTCGGGCAGCTTGATCGTCCCCGTCACGTCCGTGGTCCGGAAATAGAACTGCGGACGGTAGTTCGAGAAGAACGGCGTGTGCCGACCGCCCTCCTCCTTGGTGAGGACATAAGCCTCGCACTTGAAGTTCGTGTGCGGCGTGATCGACCCGGGCTTCGCCAACACCTGCCCGCGCTCCACTTCCTCACGCTTCGTCCCGCGCAACAGCGCCCCGATGTTGTCCCCAGCCTCGCCCGCGTCCAGCAGCTTGCGGAACATCTCAACGCCCGTCACGACCGTCTTCGTCGTCGCCCGTAGCCCGACGATCTCAACCTCGTCCCCGACCTTCACGATCCCACGCTCGATCCGGCCCGTCACCACCGTGCCGCGTCCCGAAATCGAGAACACGTCCTCGATCGGCATCAGGAACGCACGGTCCTTGGGACGCTCAGGCTGCGGGATGTACTCGTCCACCGCCGCCATCAGCTTCAGCACCGCGTCATGGCCAAGTTCCGGATTGCGGCCCTCCAGCGCGCAC
>JBIOJB010000145.1:0-5166 GCA_044450465.1 Candidatus Dormibacterales bacterium
ACGCTCCGGGAAAGTGGCGAAGTGGGCCTCCCGGTAGGGCTGGGTCGCAATCATCCAGACCGAGCGCTTGTTGCGGCCGCTGCGGGCGGTCAGCGACTGGCCGCCTTCGATCATCGCTTGGTGGCGTGAGTAGAGCGCGCTGGGCAGTTCCTTGCGAGTCGGGCTCACCGCGGGCCGCTCTCCCTGCTCGCGGCCGAGCCGGTGGATGGTGCCATGGCTCCCGGGTCCGGTGTCCCAACCAGCCGGCGCAGTGCCGTTGGAGCGTGCGGCGGGCTCCCGGATCGCCTCGGCGTCGTAGAAGTAGCGTGGGCTTCGCGAAAGCAGGAAGACGTATTCGTGGGCACGGGTGGGCCGGTCGCTTACCGACTCGGGCATGGGGTTTGGTTTGGCCCAGATCACATCCGCGCGCAGGTACCAGCCATCCGCCTGAAGCCCGAGCGCCACCCGCCAGGGGATTCCGACCAGATCCTTCGCTTTGAGTCCGATAGCGTTGACCCGCCGATCGCCCATCGAGCCGGCCGCCTGCCAGTAGCCGACCCGGGCTGGCGAGGGCTGGCGGGGAGCGGTGGTGCCGGCGTTGTAACAGTCGCCGAGGTTGAGCCAGAGCGTGCTCTGCGGCTTGAGCACGCGGCGGACCTCGCGGAAGATGTCGACCAGGTGCTGGACGTAGAGCTCCGGCGAAGGCTCAAGACCGAGGTGACCTCGCCAGGCTCCGCATCGAGCGCAGGTTGCCGTCGCGTCGCCTGCGTTCTGTGGAGGCGTGGAATTCGCCGGCCACGTGGGTCGCGGCAATTGGCCGCGGTTAGCGCGACCGCCCCTTCCATCGCGATCGGCCCATCGGTGGATGCATTCGCGATCGCCCCCCCAGACCTGAGCCGGAATGCCGTAGTCGCGCAGACCCCAGTAGGGAGGTGAGGTCACGCAGCAGTCGACGCTTGCCTCGGGCAGTTGGGCGAGAACCTGGCGGACATCGCCCAGGTAGGCGGTGACCGCCCCATCGAGGTAGGCGGGAAGGCGAGCGCTCATCAGGCCGCTGTCCGCCCCCGCTGCCAGGTGGAGCGCTCGTAGAGCCAGTAGAGCTTGAGCTTGTCCTTGGGCCGCACGAATACCAGGTCGGCAAAGCGCCGGAGCAGCCCGTCGCCCTGATCGCTGGACTGACCGCCGACGTGGCTGCCAAGCCGGTGGCGCTCGGCGGGAATGGCCGAGTCGGGCAGCTCGGCTGCTCGTTTGGTGACCCAGCAGGCGAGCTTGATGTTGGCCTGCAGGCGAGCCGGATCGAGGCTCGAGTCGAAGTAGCGGTACTCGATCGTCCGCCGCTGCTCAAGGAGGTTGCCGTAGTTCAGCCCCACTCCGTGGCTGGAACCAACCCGGTAGGCGAGATCGCTGAGGCTTTGGGCCTCCTCGAAGCGGCCCGTGCCCATCGGGCCGCACCAGCGATAGCCGTTGCCGGCGCCGCGGTGCTGGCGTCCGCCGCGGCCGCTTCCGGCGGCCAGGCGGTACATCAGGTCCTCGGCCCAGGCGCAGACCTCCGCAACGCGGCGGAAGCGGTTGACGTCGTGGTCTAGATTGGCTGAGTCGGCACCGACGTGGACGTGGCCGCCGGTTCGGGTGGTGGTGTGAGCGCCCTGATCGCGCAGGATCTGGCAGACGCGCTCCAGCTCGGCCCAGGCCTCAGGGGTGTCGCGCAGGACTGGGCTGACCACCTCGCCGGTGACCGTGGCGTCGCGCTCGATGACCCACTTGCCGGGCATCCGCTGGCCGGAGTGGTAGGCCTCCTGGTGAGGGGTGGCCGCGAGGCCTGCATCGTAAAAGGCTTGGGCGACCGCGTTGGGGTCGGCGCCGTCGAACTCGATCTCGATCCCGAAGGTCTGGTTGGGGTCGCCGATCACGTTCTCCCTCTCGTACTCGGCCGCGGCTGCGCTGCGGGCCAGACGCTGGAGTTGGCGGTGCAGGTCGTCGTCGGCGACCAGCGAGCGCTCGCCTTCTGGCACGTCTTCGCCCTGCGTGCGCAAGAACTCCTGCCAGAGCCCCTGCGCTCGCAGCTGCTCGCGCTCGATGCGCTCGCGCTCCGAAACCACGCGGGCCTCAGCCTGGGCGTATAGGTCCGCCCACTCGGGCGTGTCCGCCGCCGGCTCATCGGCGAGCAGCGCACCGAAGGCGACGATCGCGGACTCTGGTTCGGCGAGGGCGACGGCCCCGCCGGCAGGGACTGGCGCACCGACGACGGCTTGGATGACCGCCGCCACCGGCATGCCGGCATCGGTTCCCGCCGCTGCTCTGCGGCTCCCGCCCTTGCTGGGCACGGCTCAGCTGGCACGGGCCGTGCGCCCGCGCAGCGTCTGCTGGATCTGGGCGTAAAGGTTTCTCAGGGTCTCCGCCGACATGCCGGGGGCGGCGTTCGCCTCCAGGCAGAGCACGCGTCCGCTGCGCAGGTCCTCAACCACATCGACGCCGCTGTAATCGAGTCCGATCCGGCGCGCAGCCTCCCTCGCTGTCGAGGCCACCGCCGCCGGCAGCATGTGCACCTGCTCGAAGGACCATTCCGGCCGCAACTCCTCGGGCGAGGTGCCCTCAGGAGGCCGCTTCAGGTAGGCGGAGACGACTCGCCCGGAGAGAACGGATACCCGGTACTCCCGGCGTGCGGGGACGAACTCCTGGAACAGGTCGTAGCGGACCCGCTCGCTCCAACCGGCGTCCGCCCAGATCACTGCCTTCCCGGAGCCGCGCGCGCCGTGGCGGCGCTTGGCCACCACCTGTTCGGTTCCGAGCAGGCCGGTGTCGTCCGGTCGTAGCACCGTGCGCGGGGCCAGCTCGCCGAGCCGGCGCAGCGACTCGACCTGGTCCGAGGAGATGCGCACCGACTCCGGCCGGTTGAGGGAGACAAGGTCCGCGGGCATCGCTTCGCCGCCGCCCCAGTTCAGGACCAGAGGCAGGCGATCGCCGCCGCGCGGAATCTCACTGGCCTCGTGGACCAGGTGGACCTGAGCGCCTTCAGCGGCGACTGCTTCGACATTGCGTGCCACCGCATCGGACGGAATCGAGGCCCGAGCCAGGACGTAGACCGGCACGTCGTCGGGCGAGGGCCGGAAGGCGACCTGCCTCAGACGGACCCTGCCCGTTGGCTGCGGCGGGGGATTCTCGGAGCCGGCGATCAGGCCAGGTTGCCGTCGCCGCGAGAGCTCGAGAAGGCGATCGACTGCGGCCCCGCGGGAAGAGAGATCGATCTGGTCGGCGATCGGGAGCCCAGCTGCCTGACGTGCTGCTTCCAATTGCCGCAGCTCGTGGAGGCGAACGTCGAGATCGTCGAGCGCGGCGCGAATGGTCTCTTCGTCCTCGGACTCACGGACTCGGTCGAGGCGGCGAAGTCGTGACTGCAGGCGGCGCAGGCGATAGCCATAGAGCTCGTCCAACTCCGCGGGGCTGAGCTCCTCCTGCCGGCGGGCGAGCTCGTTGAAGCGGTCGACCTCGGCGCCGCGTCGAAGCGCTCGGACCAAGTCTTCATCGGCAATAGCGAAGGCTGGCCCGCTGGGCACCAGCCCTGCGCCGGATGATTCCAGTATCGGCGGCCCTGCCGCTGCCACGGTGCCCGTGATGGCTGACATCGCCACCCGGCTGGAAGAGCGCCGGCCGCCCTTGCTCGGCATGCTCACTTCAGCTCCATCGCGAGGCGAGTCTCATGCGGCACGTGACGCCTCTTGTTGTACCGGCAGCAGGTAGGTATTCCTCACTTGCGCAATTCCTCTCTGCGGGCGGCGACAGTCGACGCTACTGGCCTCGAGATAGGCGGTCCAGTCAGGCTGCGAGTGGGAGGTCCAGCGCTGAGTCGGCTGGACGATCAGCCCAAACAGATCGGCGATAACCGGCGGTTGCAGTTCAGCGGCGAATGCCATCCCGCTAACGACGACCGAGTGTTGACAAACCCCGGCGCAACGGACTGTCGTACTGGGTCCGTTACGTAAGGAAATGTGAGACGTTGTCTGTACGTGAGCACGCTGCGCTGGAGAGAAGGCCTGCTCGTCGGTCTGGGAGTCGGTGCGGTGGCCATCGGCCTCGCACTTTCGATTAGGCCGATCAACGACATCGCCCAAGAAGCGCAAGGACATTGCGACTATCTCCCGTGCGTGACGTCGACCACAGTTCCGCTCCTGGCAGCGTTCTTGGCAGTCGCTCTGATTGGGGCGTTTGCGCTCTTCGCTGGCGTTAGGGGCATCCGGCGCCGATAGGCGCTCTTCGTGATCAGCCACGCGCGCCCCCACCCTCGATTTCGACCGCCTGCTTTACCGGCAGCACGTAGGTATACCTCACTTGCGCAATTCCTCCGTCCGGACCGTTTGGTCGGCCGCCCGGGCCGCGAGATAGGCAGCCCAGTCGGGCTGCGTGTACGAAGCCCACTTCTGGGCGGTCTGGACAGTCAGGCCAAGCAGGTCCGCAAGGACCGGCAGTGGCAGCTCCGCAGCGAAGGCGATAAGAGCCGCCTGACGGGCGGCGTGACTTCTGACACCGACATGACGCTGGAGGAGATCCCCGATGGCGTGGCTCGACAGCGGCTCACCAGGAACCACCCCAGGGAATAGCCACGGCGGACCATCAATAGGCAACAAGGAACGGCGGCGTGGCGATGCCGAGAGCTGTTGAAGGAGCGACGCGATTCGCGGTGGGATAAGGAGTGGCTGGCGCCCAACCTTCAGATACATGTCGTCGTTGGCCGAGCGTTGAATGTCCGCCGATGTGAGGCGGCGGATTCGCGCGAGCGTCAACCCGTACAGAAGGGCGAGCGCACCCGCGACGCGGGCCTCCAGTGGAAGGGCGCCGTCTTCGACGCAGCTACGCAGCTGTTGCCAGCGCTGCTCGTCCGTCATCAGGATCTGGCTTGGCCCCCGTCGGCTGGCCGAAGAGGGAAGCATGTGCCTGTCGGTCAGGCCGCGGTGCGTCGCCCAGTTCAGAAACGGCCCGACCTCAAGCCGACGGCCCGAGCTGCCGCTTACCAACCAATCATCGACGTGCTCCTGCGTGAGGGCGGCGAGCGTGAGGCCGTGCTGGTCGAGCCAGGCCAGGAACTCGAGAACGACGTAGATCTGCGCGCGAAGCCGCGGACCGCTGGTGTCATGCCCGCGTCGATCAGCTCGACGCCTTGCCCTGCGCAGCAGCACCCAATGGGTGAAGGGA
>JBIOJB010000146.1:0-5133 GCA_044450465.1 Candidatus Dormibacterales bacterium
ATAGCCCCGTCCAGCGCCGGAAGGCGCGCGAGAAGCCGCTCGTGTCGGCGAAGCCGAGGAGAAATGCGATCTCGGTGACTGAGGTGTGGCCCTCGTCCAGGTAGGAGCGCGCGATGTCGCGCCGCGTCTCGTTCAGCGCCTCCCGATAACTCGTGCCCTCCTCCTCCAGCCTCCGCTGCAGGTTGCGGAGGCTCATGCCCAGCGACCGCGCCGCCGCTTCCTCGGTCGGTTCGCCCGCCGGGAGCTGGTCAATCAGCCAGCTCCGCAGCCGACTGCCCACACGCGCGTGCTCGATGCGGGCGAGGTAACGCGCGATCACCTCGTCGTTCTGCCGCGCCAGCTCGGCATTGCCGGCGGGAAGACGCTTGTCGAGGTCACGCGCGGCAAACTCGAGGACGTTTTCTCGCTCCTGGAACCGGACCGGAGCGCGGAACACTTTCACGAAAGGCTCGGAAGGAATCGGCTCCGGGCGCTCGAGCCGAACGATGACCGGAGTCACCTTCATCTCCGACAACACCCTCGCTGTCCGAGCGACGAGAGAGAGGATCGCATCGATCGCCTCGTCGGCGGGTCGCCGCGCGCCCTCCGGCAGGACGAGGCGAAAGCGCTCACGCTCGCCGGCTTCGAGGAGCTCGATCTGGGCTGCGTCGCTGACCAGGGCACCGTAACGCACGAAGCGCCCGAACGCCTCGCGCAGGGTCCCGCTCGCGAACACGGCGAAGCTGAGAGCATGAAACGTCGTCTGGGTCACAAAACGGGAGGCCCACAGGCCGAAGCAGGGATCGTGCGTCACCTCCACGGCGAGGCGCCACAGGCGGGTGGTGTCTGCAATGGAATGGCGCGAATCCGGGTCCTCAAAGGCTGCCACGTCGATGCCGGCGCGGGCGGCCACGGCTCTCCCGTCAACTCCCCGTGCGTCAAGTGCGCGGACGACCGTTAGCGTCCACGTGCCCAAGACTGAGGGAGCCGCCGCTCGGACGCGTAGGCTGAGATCCGCCATTTGCGGTGCCGATTGTTGCGCCGACGAACGCGCCGACGCAAGGGCGAACGCCGACGCGCTTGATTTGTCACGTCTGGGGCGAACTCTGGCGTGCTCAGCAAAGACGCCAAGCACGCTGGCGGTTACTCTACTACTCGATGGCAAGGCCCGGTCGGTGCGACGGGTGGTTCGCATCCTGAACTGCGAGGAAGGATGTCATGAGCAACGCCGCGTATTCTGCATTGGGTTCCCAGGTGTCGGTGACGGTAGCAGGAGTCGGGTCGTACCTCCCGGAGCAGCGGGTGTCGAACCGACAGATGCTCGAGCGGGTCGACCCGCGTCACCCGGACGGTACGCCGTTCGGTCCCGACTGGATCGAGCGGCACGTCGGGATCAACGAGCGCCGCCTGGACTTCGATTTCGCCGCCGGCCGGAAGCGGGAGCGCTCGGAAGGCGGCCTGTTCGATGGTGATCTCGCCTTGCGAGCGGCACGCGCGGCGCTGGCGGACGCGCACGTGGACGCCGGCGAGGTAGATGTCTTCGTGCACGTCACCACCACCCCAGACACGATCGCGTGCGCCGATCACCTGCGGTTCTTGACCACGGAGCTGGGGCTGCGGCGCGGCGCCGATCTCGTCCATCACAACCTGGGGTGTGCCGGCCTGGCTGCGGGCCTGCGCACGGCCGCCGCCTTCTTGCGCGCGTGGCCGCCGGCGACTGCGCTCGTCGTGGCCAGCAACTGCCCGTCCGGCTACTTCGCCAAAGACGCGGGCGCCTCCTACCGTTCGCACCCGAGCGGCTTCGCCTGGCTCTCCCCGCTCGTCTTCAGCGATGGTGCGGGGGCCGTGGTGCTGCGCGGCTCGGTCCCGTCAGCGGGGGCCCGCCGGGCTGGGCTGCTCGCGGTGCGCTACGAGACGAGTCCCGACATCCCCTTAGTGACGTATCCGGCAGGTGGCTGCCTGCACCACACCTCGGTGTCGAACGTCGGTGACCATCTGTTCGTGATGGACGGCCGCCGGGTGAACGAGGTGTTCGCTCCGCTCATCCAGCGCGACATGGAAATGCTTAAAGAGGACTGGCCGACCCACATCGCACCGATCCTCAGAGTCGACTTTGACGCCAACCGCGTTGCGCGGTGGTACATGCACCAGGCGAACGGCCTGGTCGTGCGCCGCGCCGGCGAGCTGCTCGGTCTGCCCGCCGATCGGATTCCCATCAGCGTCGATCGCTACGGGAATACGTCGGCCGCCAGCACGCTCATCCTGTTGGACGAGGATCGGCAGGCGAACCGCGTGCGCGAGGGGGACTTGGTCGTCTTCCTGTGGATCGGCGCAGGAAACGGAGCAATGAACGGCTACGCCGCACTGATTCTCTGAACGGCTTGCAGCTCCCTGCGCGCGTGCGACCGGCGCAGATGTGCGGGGCAACGCAGGCCGAGGGGGAGACGATGAACGCCGCCACAGCGCAGCTGAGCAGCAACAAAGCCCTCCTGGATTGGGTGGAGGAGGTGGCCCTCCTGTGCCGTCCCGACACGGTGCACTGGTGCGACGGATCCCACGAGGAATACGACACCCTGTGCCGGCAGATGGTGGAGAGCGGCACCTTCATCAGGCTGAACGACACGCTCCGCCCCAATAGCTATCTCTGCCGTTCGGATCCCTCCGATGTCGCGCGCACGGAGGACCGTACGTTCATCTGTTCGCGAAGCCCGGACGACGCCGGCCCCACCAATAACTGGGTGGATCCGGTGCAGATGAAAAGGACCCTCGCACGCCTGTTCATCGGGAGCATGAGGGGCCGGACCTTGTACGTCATCCCTTTCAGCATGGGCCCGCTCGGTTCGCCGATGGCCCACATTGGCGTGCAGCTCACTGATTCGCCGTACGTCGTCGTCAACATGCGGATCATGACAAGGATGGGTGCGAAGGTGCTGGAGACCCTGGGCAACGGTCCGTTCGTACCCTGTCTGCACTCGCTGGGGATGCCGCTCGCGCCCGGGCAGAGCGACGTTCCCTGGCCGTGCAATCCCGACAACAGGTACATCGTGCACTTCCCGGAGGAGCGGGCGATCTGGTCATACGGCAGCCGGTTACGGCGGCAACGCGCTGCTCGGAAAGAAGTGCTTTGCTCTGCGCATCGCCTCCACGATGGCCCGCGACGAGGGCTGGATGGCGGAGCACATGTTGATCATGGGCGTCGAGTCTCCGGACGGGAAGAAGACCTACGTGGCGGCGGCGTTTCCGAGCGCCTGCGGCAAGACCAACTTGGCGATGCTCATCGCCCCGGAGAGCTTCAAGGGGTGGAAAGTCTGGACGGTCGGGGACGACATCGCCTGGATCAGGCCCGACGAGAAGGGAATCCTCCGCGCGATCAATCCCGAAGCGGGCTGCTTCGGGGTCGCCCCCGGAACCTCCTACGACACCAACCCCAACGCCATGGAAGCGCTGCGCGCGAACGCGATCTTCACCAACGTCGGGCTCACCGACGCGGGAGACGTGTGGTGGGAGGGGATGACCAAGGAGCCGCCGGCCCACCTGATCGACTGGCAGGGAAGGGATTGGACACCCGGTTGCGGGCGCAACGCCGCCCATCCGAACGCTCGCTTCACGGTGCCCGTGTCCCAGTGCCCGAGCATCGACCCCGCGTGGGACGACCCCGCGGGGGTCCCGATCAGCGCGTTCATTTTCGGCGGCCGGCGCGAGACGACGATCCCGCTGGTCTACCAGGCGTTCAACTGGAGCCACGGCGTGTACATCGCCGCGACGGTGGGATCCGAGACAACCGCCGCGGCGGCCGGCGAGGTCGGCAAGGTACGGCGCGACCCGATGGCGATGCTGCCCTTCTGCGGCTACCACATGGGCGAGTACTTCCGCCACTGGATCGAGGTGCGCAAGCGCGTCGCCGCGACGCCACCGATCTTCCACGTGAACTGGTTCCGCAAAGACGAGCAGGGGAAGTTCATCTGGCCGGGCTTCAGCGAGAACATGCGCATCCTGCGGTGGATCGTCGAGCGCTCGCGCACGGCAGCTCGCGCCAAGGAGACCCCGATCGGCTGGGTGCCGTATTACGAGGACATCGACTGGACCGGGCTCGATTCCACGCGCGCGCAGTGGGACCAGGTCATGGCCATCGACCGCGTGACCTGGAAACAGCAGACGCTCGGGCACGAGGAGCTGTTCCTCAAGCTGAGCGAGCATCTGCCGAAGGAGCTCATCTTCGAGCGCGAGCTGCTCGTCTGCCGTTTGTGAGGCTCCAAGAGCTCAAGCTGCTGAGTGAGGGCCTGACCGTGCCTCACGGAGCACGACTTCGGGACCTTTGGACGCGAGAGCGGTCGCTAAACCAAACTCACCGCAGAGGACGCTGAGAACTGTGGACATGGTCTTTAGCATCGCTCGGGAAACGTCATCGCTGATGGAATTTGGAAATTGAGCCGTGGAGTGAAAGCAAGCAATACTCACTTCGTGTCGCACAGTGAGCAGGGGGGGAATGGCAGCGCCAGTTTCCAACAACGCAACGACAGGTCGGCAACCGATGTTCTCGCCGCTGCGGCGCATACAAAGCAGCCCAGCGCTTCGCTTGCGGATTTCATCCGGTCGCCGAATTGTAGGTCGGCCTTAGCAGGGAAGGGAGGACGAAGGAGGCGCAGGTAGTAGGCAATCACAGCGTATCGAGGAGGCGCAAGCTGCCTTTTGGCGCATCCGTGGGCGCGGCGGCGTTGACGATGCCCTTCTTGCCTGCCATCGCTCGCCTCCCGAATCTGCCGTCGCCGGAGAGGCCGCTCTTGTCGCGGATCACGCAGGAAAGTGACGAAAGGGAACGCCTGCCGGAGAATCCTTGGCGTTCCCTCAGGACGCGACGCACGTGCTGCCGTTGAAGCAGCGGGCGGTCCCGCAATCGCAGACCTGGATTTCATGGCTTCCCGAGGGTGAGCAGCCACATGTACCGATGCCGCACAAGTTCGGGAAGTCACTCGCACTCATGCAGCACGCACGCGTGGCCACAGTGCCACCCGAGCTTACTAACCAGTCCTTGATTTAGGCTACACTTTAGAGTATCGGGTACGGCCATGACGATTGATGGCCGCACCCTCTCCCACGGAACCTCCGAGACGCTGCGCCTCCTGGCGGTCCGGCGCGTGAAAGAGGGCGAGCGCC
>JBIOJB010000147.1:0-5010 GCA_044450465.1 Candidatus Dormibacterales bacterium
CCATCGCCAGAGTCGAGATGGTCGAGATCCGCCTGCGTGAGGACGCCGGGTGATGAGGTCGGCACGCTCGGTCCTCGCCCTCAGGTACACACCGGTCTCGATCGCCGGCGGCGTGCGCAAGGCGGTCGGCGGCTTTCTCCGCTACGTCCAGTTCCGCGACCAGCACGTCGAGCCGGAAAGGAACGGCGCCCTCGACGCTTACGTGCGCTACGTGGCCCACCGCGACCGAACCTCGCCAGCCGGACGTGTCTTCGGGAACGACGGCGAGCGTAGGGAAGGCGACCGGCGCCGCCTGGTCGACTTCGTGGCTCGATCGACCAAAGGCCTCGAGCCCAAATGGGTGCTGGGTCGCGACCGCAAGCTGGCAGACCGCCAACGCGCGGTCTACACCTTTGTCCTTTCACCTGAGGACTGGCGCGGACTCGACCTCCGTCGCATCGCACGCGCTGCGATGGATCAGCTGGGCACGGACGCGGGTTCAGGAGGCATCGGTCCGTGGTTTGCGGCCGAGCACCGCAACACCGCCCACCACCACGTCCACATCGTCCTGGCGGCCAGGCGGGAGGTCGCACCGGGCAGGTTCAGCACACTCGTCGTCTCACGGGCGCGCCTGCAGCGCATGAAGGACGCGATTGCTCTGGAGATCGATCGCCAACGCAGCCCGCAGCGAATGCACACGAATAGCACGCAGCTTCCGCAGAGGGCGACGCGGATCGCGACACCACAGAGGCGTTGTCATGCGGCTCCACGTTGGCGATGGCTTCCGGTCCAAGCGCCCAAGGCTCGCTGGCGTTCGCGTCAGGCCGCCTATCGGTCAAATCTCGACGTCACCCTCTCCGGACTGCGCTCGTTGGCGCGGAGTTACCAGCGCCGCATGGAGCACGAGCTCGAAGAAGACCTGGCGCGCCGCGAGCTAGAGGGCTGGGCGAGATGACCGCGCTTGCCGGCCTGGTCGCCGACCTGCTCATCCGCCTCGTTACCGGACTTATCGGAATGATCCTGAACGGCTGGCCATCGGACCGTCCGCAGAGCCACGGGTCCAGCCGCTGGGCCGGCCGGCGCGACCGCAAGCACCTGGGCCGAATCAGCAAGCCGGTCCGCGCAGCTGGTGACGGCATCGCGCTCGGCTTCCTGGGCCGCCATCTGCTGCAGTCCCCAGCCGAGGACAACGTGCTGCTGCTCGGCGCGCAGCGCTCGGGCAAGACCTCGACCGTGGTCGTGCCCACCCTACTCAGCTGGTCGGGCAGCGTGGTCGCAACTTCGACCAAGGAGGAACTGGTGCGCCTCACCGCTCGGCATCGCACGGCGTTGGGCGAAGTGTCGGTCTTTGCTCCCCTTGACCGAGACACGTCGTGGATCACCGATCTCGGCCTGCGGGCGGCGCACTGGAACCCGATCGCCTCCATCAGCGCCTGCGGATCCGCCGCCGAGCTCGCCGACCACTTCACCGCCTCCGGCAAGCGCGGGAGTGGAGCGCACTGGTATCTGTCGGCGGCCAACCTGATCACCGCGCTCTGCGTCCTGGCCAAAGAGCGCGGCGCCGACATGGGCTTTGTCCTCAGCACGCTCAGCCGCACCGCGCAGGCCGACTACGTCGAGCTCTCCAAGCTCGTCGAGGAAGCACCGGCGGCGGACCTCTTGATGGCGCACGCCCTGACTCCAGACCGGGAGGCCGGCTCGATCGCATCGACGGCTCGCTCCTGCCTGGGGCTTTGGGTCGATGACCGAGTGCGCCGGGCAACCGCTAGTGGCGACTGCGAGCTCGACCTTGACGCACTGCTCGAGCGGCCGAGCACGCTCTACCTCGTCGCGCCCGCGGAAGAAGCCGAGCGATGCCGACCGCTCTTCTCGGCGCTGATCGCCACCCTGCTGCGCAAGGCGACCTCGCGCGCTCGCGTCCAGGGAGGAGTCCTCACGCCTCGGCTCCTGCTGGCGCTCGACGAGGCGGCCAACTTCGCCCGCATACCCAGGCTCGCCGGGTATGCCTCCAGCGGCCCGGGCCAGGGCATCCAGCTCCTGCTTTGCTTCCACGACTTGGCCCAGATCGAAGCCGCGTACGGACGGGAGGAGATGCGCACGGTCTGGAACAACTGCCGCGCCCGCCTGCTCCTGCCCGGCCAGGGCGACCTGGCCACGCTCGAGCAATTCAGCCGCGCGATCGGGGATGAGACGCGCACCTACGAGCTCCGCCACGGCAACACCGGCGGCTCGAGCTCCTCGGAGCAGCGCACCGGACGGGCACTCTGCAGCCCGGACGACCTGCGCCGCCTCGGCGACGCCGTCCTCGTCTATGCGTCGGCGCCACCTGCTCGCCTGCAGCTCAGGCGCTGGGACCAGATCCCCCACTTTCGCCGGCTGGCCGGAGGAGGCGGCCGAGCCGGTACGTCCCAGCGCCGCCCATCCATTGCCCCGTCCGATCTGGTTCGCCGCATCCGCGGCAAAGGAGGCGTTTAGTGATCCTTCTTCGTCTGCCGACCGACATCAACGTGCGCCCGGACATCAGCGGTCTGCCGCCCAACGTGCTGGCCGGGCTCGAGCATCTTGCCAACAACGCCGCCGGCCTGCTCGTGATCGTGTCCGGGATCGGGATCGCGGTCTCGCTGATCGGCTGGGTCTTTGCCTCGTTCAGCGCCAACCCGCAGCTCGCCGAGCGCTCCAAGTCCTCGCTCGGCATCTCGATCGCAGCCGTGGCGCTGCTCTACGTGTGTGTGGCCGCCGCCAACTACGCAGGGCGGCTCTTCTCGTGAACCCCTCCTCCGACATCTACTCGCAATACGCCAACCAGATCGTCCAGGCGCTCACGGCTTGGGCGATCAAGGACGCGCTCTGGGGCATCACCAACCTGATGCACTCCTTCGGCGACGCCACCGAGCCCGACTTCGTCGCCCTGGTTCCGGTCTACAACCGGGTGCTCGCGATCTCGCTTCTGGTTCTCGGCGCTGTGGTCGCCTTCGGCATCGTCGAGCGGATCTTCGGCGGCCAGCTCGGGATCGGGCTCTCGGTCATCCCGCGGGTGATCGCCTGCGTCTTCTTCGCCTACTCGGGACTCGCCATCGTCCGCTACGCGACGGTCAACGCGGCGCTGCTCGGCCACGCTTGGGATAAAGAGCTTTCGGCGGCCAACCCCAATGCGGTCGTCTCCGCGGGAAGCGTCGACATCTCGCAGGTCCACCTCAACGTGGTGGCGCTGATCCTCATGGCTCTGCTGATCAGCTTTCTCGCCCTGGTCGTCTACCTCGAGCTGATCGTCCGCGCGGCTTTGGTGCTCACGATCACCGCCTTCGTTCCTTTGGTCTGCGTACTCGCGATCTGGCCGCGCATGGCCGGTGGTGCGATGCACCTGGCCGAGTTCGTAATTGGGCTTTTGCTCTCCAAGTTCGTAGTGGCGACCGCCTTCGTGGTCGGCCTCTCGTTGCTCCTGCCGGCGGTGGTCGGCCAGGCGCCGGCGGACGGCAAGGCCGACTGGATGGCGAGCGGCTTCGCGGTCCTTCTCATCACGGCCGTGGCCCCGATCGCCCTCTTCCAGGGCATCAAGTTCGCTCACGGCACGGCTGGCAAGGTGACTCGTGACCTCGGCGGCATGGCGATCGGCATGACGCCATTCGGGACATTGGCACGAGTCCTACCCCTGGCGGCTATACCCGTAGCGACGCGTGCCAAGACTCGAGCCTCGAAATTGATCAAGCCGAGCCTGGACCAGGTCCGAACCCGTCTTCGGTCTCGCCCATGACAGACCTCTTGCTGCCAGCCATTGCTCCTGCTGAGCGCCGCGGACGGGGCGCAGGGGGAACCGGCGGCGCACCCGGTTCCCCCTGCCCGGTAGCAAACGACACCATTCTCACGCCGTTCCAGGTGGGAGCCGGCGGGCTCGTCGTAGTGATTGTCCCCGCGCACCTAAAGGCTGCTTGTGCCAGGCGGGGATGGAGTCTTGCCGAACTGGCAAGGCGCGCTGGAATCTCCTACCCGACTCTCAAGTCGATCCTGCAGGGGCAGCCTGTTCGGCCGAGAACCGCCTGGAAGTTGGCGAGATCGCTGAGCGAAGGAAGCGCCTTCTCAGAGCTGGATCGCCTCATCGGAGCGTCCTGACGTTGGACGGTCGTTGCGAAGGTTCCATCGAGCTCCTGACGGCCATCTTCAGGTTGGCGGTGGCGGACTACCTCGGCCAAAGCTACAGCCATGATGGTTGCGCCCCAATACGTAGGGCATCGAGTCGCCATAGGTCGGACGCGTGCGCTTTCCTGACCAGTGCTTGGGCGGCGTACCTCGCTGATTTGGTAGGTCTCGAGGCATCCGCTGTCTGGGGTGAAATCAGGCGCCTCGACGCCGCGCTCGATACCGTGCGGAGGGCTGACAAGGCGGCTTGATGTGTGGCCACGGTTGCCCAAACCGTTGCGTAGATCTCGTCGAAGTTTGAATTCAACGAGCGCAGTGTGGCTAGGGCGGCTCGACGAGTAAAAGGTCGAGGTCGTCCAAGCCAATCGTGACTCGCCAGATCGACTGTGGTCTGTGACCAGCTTGCTAGGCTGAGTCGCCATGCCCGACCTTCCCCTGGTCGATTCGCATCTGGACTTGGCCGAGAACGTGACTCTCTTCAAACGTGACTTGACGCTCAGCGTGGCCCAGATCCGGGCGTCCGAGAATAGGACAACCGCGCAGGCCACCGTGTCATTGCCTGAACTGGTGCGCGGCGGTGTCGCCGTGGTGGTCGCGACAGTGACGGCCGGATTCCTGGAAGCCGACGTCCCGGCCGGCGCCGTGCCGCGCTCCGCGCTCTACACGACGGCCGAGGAAGCCGAGGGCCATGCACTTAAACAGGTCGCCCTCTATGAACGATGGGCGCTCGAGGGCCGAGTGAGGTTGCTCCGTTCGCTTGTCGACCTTGAGGACCACCTCGTCCTTTGGCAGGAAGACCTCATTCCAGGCCTCGTGCTGCTGATGGAAGGCGCCGATCCGATAGTCGATGTACACGACCTGCCGCTCTGGTGGCGACGCGGCCTGCGGATGATAGGA
>JBIOJB010000148.1:0-4966 GCA_044450465.1 Candidatus Dormibacterales bacterium
CAACCATGGTTAGGCGGTTTGCGGTGCCGGTCACAGCGCTCGTGCTCGGTGGTGCGGCCTGGGCAGCCGAAGCGATCGGCGGAGATTTCCGCAGCGGCGCGATCTCATTCGCGATCATGGCCGCTTACGCGCTCCTCGTCTTCGCCTTCTCGACGCGGTCGGACATCGCCGGCGTCCTCGCCGGCAACGCACCCGACGAGCGGTATCGGGCCATCGACCAGCGCGCGCTTGCGGCCACCGGGCTGGTGCTGATCCTTTACGTGATCGGCGGTTTCCTGTGGGAGCAGGCGCACGGTCGAAGCGGAATGCCGTTCACGCTGATGGGCGCCGTCGCCGGCCTGACGTACCTCGGTGCCGTGGTCTATGGGCGGTTCCGAGCATGAATCCCGGACGCCTGGTCGAACTCGAGATGGCTTTCCTCGGGCCGCGCGTGATCATCGTCGAGTTCACCGCCGGAGTCGCCGGTTGCTTCGCGTTGGGTGTCTTCTCGCTCGCCTATGCCGCGCGCGTGCACGCCGGCGTCGCGTCGTGGTCGGTTGTGATCGGGCTCGAGCTGGTTGCCATCGGAATCAACTACATCCCCCTGCTCGCCGGAGCATTGCGCCGCAGGAAGGATGACGCCGGCCGTGCTGCGGCCAAGGCGGCGATTCGAGATAACCCGGCCGAGGCACGCTCATACGGACTGCGTCAGGCGTGGATCCTCGTTCCGGGTGCCGTCGTGGTGTTCGCGCTGGCCGGCCGGCGCCGCTGAGTTGCAAAGGCCTCCGCGAGACTCAGCCACAGCCGTCCCGCGTCATCGGCAGCGGACGTGGCTACGGTTAGGTTCGGGCGAGCTTAAGCAGGCTTGCCGCCTGTCTTTCGTCCGTCTTCCGTCGTGCATGGCCGCTCTCGCAACCGCCGCCAGCGAGGCGCCCGTCACGGGCGCGATGTTGGGAACCGACCAGGCCCCTGTCTCACCGCCGGCAAACGTGAGCAGCCGCGACTAAGATCGCGCGCATGACTGATACCGCATACCCCCACAGGCTCATCCAATCGCGGCACGTAATCTCGCTGATTCACGGCTCGAGCGGGATCGAGCGCGTCAATGGTCGCATCGCGGTCGCGGCCACGACAGTCCTCGGCTCGATGTGGTTCTTCTGGTTCTGCGTTGCCCTGGTCCTGGTGGAGTTTCCGGCGGTGATCGCGGCGAGATCGGTGATGGCGTGGGTCATGTACGTCTCGCAGACGGTGATCCAGCTGCTGGCGCTTCCGCTGCTCGGCGCCGGCCAGCGGATCATCTCGGCGGCCCAGGATGCACGCGCCGAGACCGACCACGAGACGCTGGTCGCGCTCCACACTCTCAGCGTGCAGCAGATCCAGATCCTGAAAGGTCAGGACGACGTGCTGGACCTGCTGCGCAAGGCGCTGAAGGTCTAGCGCCGGTGCCGGCCTGGCGGGGCCTCAGAACGGGTAAGGGCCGAACCGCCCAGCCGCGACGACGGCCGCCAGGACGAGAAGCAGAACGTTGACCCAGATCCGGTCGCGCTCCCCGATCCGCACGTGGGTCACCATCGCGCCGATCATCATGCAGACCACACCGACCGCGGCCAACGGGGTCAGAAAAGTCGCGACGTGCAGCATCGGCGGCGTGAGCAGGCCGATCGCGGCCGCCACCTCGAGGGCCCCGATCCCCTTCACCTGTGCGTCGGACGCGTTGACCACCCAGGACATGCGCCCCGCCAGCGCCGGTCGCGGCTGCGTCAGCTTGATGCCGCCCGTGACCGCCATGACCAGCGCAAGAAGCACCTGGATCACCCAGAGAGTGATGTTCACCTCAATCCTCCAATGTCGAAAGTGATGCCGCACGGACGACCTGCGGGCCCCCCGTGATGTCCACGTTGCGGTGGCTGGTCTGACGGCTCGTGGCCGCCTCGATAAGCCATCCCGCGACGTCCGCGCGCGAGATCCGTTCCGGACGTCAAGGCCGTTGCCGCCGCGATCCGGCCGGCGCAGGCGTAACGGTGGAGGTGGCCGAAATGATTGCGCGTCACGCCGGTTGGACGCCTAAGGCCGGCCTCGAGGTCTACGTCAAAGACGGCCAGAAGGTCGGCTACTTCGACCAGGCAAGCGACGCGCAGGGCTGGATGCAGGTCGAGGCCCTGGGCCTCGACCTGCAAGGCTCTGGATCCCATAGCGGCTGATCAATGCGGAAGGCGACGCGCGCCACCAGACGATGCCGAGTGCCGCGATGCAGCAGCCGAGAACAAGGTAGAAGGCCCACGCCAGCGAACCGATTCCGGCGAGGAATACCATTTCGACGCATATCCAGCCAATCAGCGTCACACCGACCGCAACGGCGGCAAGGGGTGCGACTGCCTGCCGGCGGACGGTGATCGCCGCGGCGATCAGTGGTCCGACCCCGATGAACGCGAACAGGATGATTCCGGGTATCAGATAGGACGGGAATGGCGTCCCCGCCAACGTCCTGGTCGTCATGCCGAGCACGTGGCCGTCGGGCGCCGCGATGAACTGACCTCCGCCGAACAAGGCTCCAAGCCCGAGGAAGACCTCCAGCACCACGGTGACCCGGGCGATCGTCGGGAGACGTTGTGACTTTGGACCCGGTCGCATCGCCGAGTTTTGAGTAAGCATCATCGTTACGACGGTAGGCCCTCAGGTTGGGCTCCGCATGGGGCATACGACCCGCAAACGGCGGGTCAGGCGGGCTCAGCGGAGCCACGAGATGCAGATGTCCGCCGACCCTGATCTGGACGAAGGTAGATCCCGAATCGGAGGGTATGCAGCCCGAAGAGTGTTCCCACCGCTGCCCGGCGTGCAATTTCCAATGCATCAAGTCGTGGTTCTCCTGGGTTGGCTGAGCTTGGCCTGAGTAGGGGTCCCAGCCCGGTCACGGCAGCCATCACACCGGCTCCGAGCTCGAGCCAGAGCAACGTCGCTACGCTCGGGCGCAGCCTCTGCGGCACGCCCCCTGCGATCATCGCGGTATCCCGGACCACGAGCCCGACGCAGACGGCCTCGGCCACGGCTGCGCCGCGCACACCCCACCGGCGAATCACCAGCTGCGTGAGAGGAAAACCGCATGCGCTGAGTCCAAGAACGACCAACCCGAGTGGGCGCTTCAAGATCCGTGTCCTTGATTCGCGGCCGTTGCCGCCGCCGAAGGAGGCTCCGATACGGCCTGGAATCGCCGCTCGCCACCGGCGTTGACCACTCCGATCAGCACCCGTTCCCTGCCCAGCGCCTCGATGAGGTCGTTCTGGCCGGCCGCGTTGTTGCCGAGGAACAGGATCGTTGGAACCTTGTGGTTCTCCGCCAGCATCGGAAGCACCGAGCGAATCTGATTGCGGCGCACGATCACGATCGCGAGGTCGTACTGGTCCTCAGGCTCCACGGTGTCTACCAACGGCAAGCGCGTAACGCTGCGGGTCCCTTTGAACGCGTCTTCAAGCACCACCCCGGACTTCTGCAGCTCGGCGAGGCGGTTGCCGCGCGCGAGCAGCGTCACATCGACCCCACCGTCCTTGAGTCGCGCCGCGTTGAAGCTGCCGATCACCCCTGCGCCGACGATCAGGACCTTCATCTGAGACTACGCCGCCTACGCCACGGTGGGCTTGACCGGCATCGCTGTACTCGTGCCGGGAAAGACAGCATCGGGTTCTGCACCAGCATTGATTCCTTTGACTAGAAGCCAGAATCCGATTGCGAGCTCGAACGGGAGAAGCGGAAGAAAAACGAATATTGAAACCGAGTAGCCGAGAAACTCCAGCACGATCCCACCCAATGCGATGACAACTGCTGCAAGGCCAAAGAGAGAAATGGCGCGCGGGACGTAGTTTGATTTGTAAAGCAGGTAGTACCAAAGGATGCCGCCTGAGCAGTAGAAGAACATGTGCGTCGTGCTTCCCAGCTGCTGGACCACGCCGTTATAGAGGAATTCACCCAACGTTTGGTAGTAGGAATTGGCAGGAGCTCCAGCCCTGACAAACTCCGCACTCAGCGGAATCAGGGCAAGCGCGCCAATCTTGCTGAAGGCGAGAGCCATCGCCTCGGCCAACCAGCACCCAAAGCCGACCAGCGCCACGATCCTGTTCTGATTGTTCAGCACGATGTAGAGCAAGACCGCCAAAACGATCACTCCGAGGCTGGTCAGCAGGTCGGCAAGGATGCTGGTCCGCATCAGCGTCCCTCTGTTCGCAATATTGACGAGCACATCGGAAATACCGCCCGACCCAACTGACGACGAGAGCAGGACGCCGCCGCTCAGGCTGGTAAGGACGACAACCAAGAAGGCTGCCCCTAAGAGCCTGGGTGCATTCTTCTGTGTACTCACTTCGTGCTCCTTGTTAAAGGCGTCCGGGTCTCGGTGGCGCGGAACGCGGGCTGCGCGCGATCGACGCGCAGGCAGCGCCGAATCCCGACCCTGGTCCAACTCCTGACCTTAGCCACCCGCACTTGCTCCTGGACGGTCGTTAGGTCAACGACCCTGGGATTGAGGATGGGGATGGCCACGCCCTTCACGTCGAGGGTGCCCTTTCCGGCCGCGAGCATGTTGCGGCACCAATCAGTGTCGTCGCCATACACCAGCGGGATGACGAAGCCGTCCCCGACGGGCTCGGCGGCAAGCGGCGTCACGTACGGGCGACCGCTCTTGCGACCGACGTGGTGAAGAGCAGCGAAGTGGTAGTCCCCCTGCCCTGCTCGTCGGAGCGTCATCGGGTTCGCCACGTACTTCGTGAACCTGCGGAGGAACCAATTCAACCAGTGGGGCATCTTGCCGAACCAGGGTCCCTCTCCACCGCGCTGTGCAACAGGGCCGTGCGCCCGTCACCTCTGGGGCCGGTCAGCACTATTCCGGGTGGCTCGTTCGATCCGAACCTGCTTGGAATGAGAGCGGATGACGATTCCAGCGCGAGAGTCTCCAGGTACGCCGTCGCACTCGTAGTAGTGGGCGGGGCCATCTGGGTGG
>JBIOJB010000149.1:0-4947 GCA_044450465.1 Candidatus Dormibacterales bacterium
ACGCTGGCGTGACGATCGGTTCGCATACGCTGACGCTAAGACCGTCGTCATTCTGCGACTTAGACAAGACGCCGAAACCTGGGCACGCAAAGTAGGGTGGCGCGCACGACATTCTTAGTCAGCGCCCCCTTACCGCAATTAACTGCGGTAAGTTAGCGGTAAGGTCGCCAGCGAAGTGAGCTCACGCTGCCCGAAAGGGCGATTCTGAATTCGAAAAAATTTCGAAGTTGGCTCCGGGACAGGGATTCGAACCCTGAACCTTGCGGTTAACAGCCGCCTGCTCTACCGTTGAGCTATCCCGGAACGGGTCCGTTGAATTCTAGGCGGTGGCCGATGAGAACCGCCTTCGGGTCAGGCGTTACGAAGACTGCGAAAGAAGTTGCGGCCGGCCCTGACGGGTAGCCCTCCATACGGGATCAACGGCGCTCGGGACTCGCGTCCTCGAGGAGCAAGGCCAACCGCGGGCAGGTCGCAACCGCACGCTCGGCCAGGCGTTCTACCTTCTCGTCGTCGATCGGGGTTTCGTTGACGATGGGAAAGCCCCAATCGTCGAGGGAAATCAGCTCCGGCACGATCTCGGCGCAGTACCCGTAGCCATCGCACAGGATCGGGTTGACGCGCAGCCGGCGCCGCGCCACCTCGCTCAGCGCCATCCCTGCCCGGACGGCGGCGGCTGCGGAAAGCCCTCCATCGTGACCCCGAGACAGCGCTGCCGATAGACGTGCATCTGGATGTGATCCGAGAAAACGGTCAGCGCACTGGACAGCATCCCCACCGCGCCATCAGGGTGGTGGCACGCACCGCGTCCGCGGACCATCTCAACCCAGCGCCGCACCTGCTCAAGGTCGCCAGGTCCGGCGTTCGATGCCGCAATCTGGTTCATCGTTTCGGCAATCGCGCCCAGGCCGTTGACGCAAGGTCCGCATTGTCCGGCCGTCTCGGCGGCCAGATAGCTGAAGATCCGAGCAGCCTCGACCACCCCACAGCCACCACTTGGCAGGACAGCAAGCACACCACAGCCGAGAGCCGCGCCGTACTTGGTCCGCAGCTCATCCACGTCGAGCGGCAGATGTGGAAGCAAGGCGGGTGGCAGCCAGGTTCCGAAGTACCCACCCAGCAGGGCGCCGCCAGGTGGTGAGACCGTCCCGCCCGCCGCCTCGAGCACGCCACCGATCCGCGCCCCAAGATCCACCTCATACACTCCGGGGTGTTTGACATTTCCCAGCACCGTCATGAGAGTGCTGCCAGGTGAAGTCTGCGTGCCCAGCTGGCGGAACCAATCACTACCGTAGCGCGCGATCATCGCGACGTGGGCAAGCGTCTCCGCATTCTGGACAAGAGTCGGATGGTCGTTGACACCTTTCTCGGACGAGCGCTGGCCGAACTTGGGCTTGGAAGGTCCCCCAGAAACGCGATTGACGACTGCCGACGACTCGCCGGCAATGTAACGATGCGAGGTCCTCACGATTCGGATCGCTGGTTCCGCGCGGCCCGAGAGACGTCGTTCTTTGATTGCTTGATTCAGCGTCTTCTCGGTCGCCGCGGCGCCGCGCGAGAGATACAGCACGATTTCATGTGCGCCAACCGAATCCGCCGCGAGGGCGGCCCCGTCAAGCACAAGGTGGGGGCGCAGTGAAATCAGGGTGCGGTCTTTACTACTCAGCGGCTCGCCCTCCGAAGCGTTGATGACCACGACGGCGTACCCGTCTGAGCGCTCCGCGACAGAAGCCCATTTGCGCGAGGTCGGAAACCACGCGCCGCCGCGACCTCGCAAGCCACTCCGTGCGAGGACGTCGATCAGCCCCTTGCCTCCAGCGGGACGAGAGCCCAGGCGACGTTGGTGATCGTCGATGTTCTCGTATCCCGCGGCTTGACCAGGGCCTCCGATGAGCCTCCTGCCAACCGCAGGCCGAACTGCCGGTTGCGGGGCGGAGTTCAGTTCAATGGTCCAGAAGTTACCAGTTGACCCGTGATCTGTCCGCCTCCGCTGAGGACCTCGCTCGATCCATAGAAAGCGATGGTGAGCCGCGTCTCGCCGCAGACGGCGTACAGCGTGGCGCCAGGCGTGGCCGGCACGCTGCAGAGCACACGGGTGTCTCTTGAGATCGTGACCACCGGCAGTGTTTCGGAGGTGTTCGGAGAGCGGATGGCAATCGTGAGCGCCGTATCCACCATGTCCCTCAGCGAGATCTGGACGTTGCCCGCCTTGTCCTTGACCAGGATGCCGGTGAGAGGGTCGCTGAATCCGCCTGGACCTGGGTGGACCGGTCCGGGTTTGACGGCGACCGCCTTGATCACCGGAGTCCCGGCCTTGACTGCCCAGCCGGGCTGAAAAGGCCCCGTGAAGGCCCACACGGCCGAGCCAACCAGGACCGCCGCGGCCGCGATCCCGGCAGCAGCCCTGATCGGCCGGGTAGCCGGCCCGCCGTGGCGGAGGCGGAACACGAGGGCGAACACCACGGCGACGACGCACGAAGCGACGACCGCGACCAGCCACGGTGCTCTGGAGTCGCTGCCGGTGCCGAGCCCGTGGACCACGGCCAGAGGCCACGAAGCGTAGGCCGCCCAGTGGATCAAACGCCACAGGCGCGGACCGATACGGTCCCGCAACAAGCTGCTGGCGATCACCCCGACCAGGACCCACATGGCGGCGACTCCAAGACCGAGCCACACAGGCCTGTAGGCCGCCCCCACCGGGATCAACACGTCGCGCACGCTGATATGCGCAAACGGGTCGAGCACCGTGGTGATGATGTGAGCCGCGAGCAGGCATATCCCGAAAAGGCTGAGATTGCGATGCACATCGGCAGCCACGAAGGCCGGGGTCGACTCGCCAATCCACCTGGTGGACGTCACGATGCCGAGCACGACGGTGCCGGTCAGGACGATGAGAGTGGCAGTGCCGAGTCCCCGAGTTGCATACCAGAGCCAGCTCGGTGAGTTGGCTGCCGCGGCCGAGGCCGCGAGCAGGTGCGCCGTCATGAGGCCGACGCGCACCAACCGCCGGCGAATCGCACTTCGCCGTGGGTGTTTACGAGTCTCGCCGGAAGCATGAGGTCATCCAGCCACGCGCAGGCCCGGTCGCCCATGATCAGGGCGGCAGTTGCCGCGGCGTTGGCTTCCACACACGTGGCTGCAGCCACAGAAACCATCGCCCACGGAGTCTGGACAGGCAAACCCGTCGATGGGTCGATGATGTGGTGCATCTCGATCCCACCTCGACGCCAGCGGCGGGAGGTGGTGCCCGACGTGGCGAGGCCACCGTCGAACACGACAACATCCTGCCATTCATCGGCGCCGGCCTCGACCGCCACCCGAATCGGCCATCCGCCTTCAGGCGCGGGTCCGCGCACGGCGACGTCTCCCCCACAACTAACTGCTACGGACACGCCGAGGCGGTCGGCCACCGCCTCGGCGGCCCGGTCGGCAGCCCAAGCTTTGCAGCTAGCCCCGAGATCGAGGCCGATCCCGGCAGGGAGCCGCAAGGAGTGTGTCCCGGCGTCATAGGTCAGCGCCTGCCAGCCGGTCAAGCGGCGCACTTGTAGCTGCAGAGGTGGTCCTTCCAGAGGCAGGTCGCGAAACGTGACGGTATAGCCGGCATCCTCGACGCACCTACCGACCGTGAGGTCGACCAGGCCGCCGGTCATGATCGCCGAGTCCAGCGCAGCCACGATGGCTTCCTCCAGGAGAGGAGACAGCGGGATGTCGCCATCACCGCTTCGGCGGTTGAGGCGTGAGAGCTCGGAGTCCGGCCGGAATCGGCTGCACACCTCGTCGATCTCCTGGAATTGCGCCTGCACGATTGCCATTGCCGCGGAAAGTGCGCCTACGTCATCGACCACGACGGTGTGATCGGTACCCATCGCGACGAAGGTGTTGAAGCTCAGCAAGGCTTGGACGGCGTGGAGTGGCAAACGGGTGGCGGCGGAGGTGGTGGCGGGGCGGCCCCTGGAGCTCCGGCCGGAGCGGGAGCCGCACCCGGAGGTCGGGGCGCAGTCGATCCGCCGCCCTGGTATGGGTGGTGAACCACGGTCTGGATCACCGCTGGAGGTTTCTGAACCGGCACCGGTGCGACCGGCACCACAGGGGGGGTTGGCACCGGCGCCGGCGCAGGCTGGCCGGAAAAGTAGGCCTCGGCCATGTTCGAAAAGAGCCAGGTGAGACCAAGGGCACTGATCACGCCGCCGAAGGTGGCCAGACGCACGAACCAGATTGCACGATCACGCGTGGCCTGCTCGGACCTCTGGTCCATCAAATCCTCAGTCGTCCGGGGACGGTGACGGCCTCGGGGACCCCGACGGCCGTGGAGACTGGCGTGGCTCTGGACTTGCGCTGGGGCGCGGGGCGGGTGCCGGAGCCGGAGCCACATGCCTGGCCGGCGGCGGCGGATCGTAAACGTCGATCACCTGGTGTTGTGGAGGAACCGACGGAAACACGGTCGACGCCTGGATTGGCTTGGCGGTGATCGCGGCGACGTGGGTTGTGATCGCCGCCCCGGCGTTGGTCACCAGGCCGGGGCCCACCAGCGCCACCACCCCCGACAGCGCTCCCGCACCGAGTGTGAGCAGCAGGAACTGTCGAGTTCGGTTTCGTACAGGCCCCGGCTCTTCGGAGCCGGTTCTGGCCCTTGCGCGCAACGCGATCTTGGGACCCGCCATCTCTTCCTCCCGTACAGGGTTTGTCCGTGTCTCCGAACCCGCGGACGCCCATAACAACGCCCGCCGCGTCAAAAGTCGGAATGCCCTGGCTCGGAACACGGCCCCAGGCACCGCAATCTTGCGTGACCGCCGGCCCGCTGTACCCAGGCATCGCCGGCTCGGGCCTCGTCCTTATTAATGTGCGGCAAGGCGAGGAACTTAATGTGCAGCCAGACCATCCGCCTCCACAGCGGTGCTTGATTCGTCGTCAATCGAGGCGCCACTGTCACGCCGTCGCTCGAGAACGGAT
>JBIOJB010000150.1:0-4922 GCA_044450465.1 Candidatus Dormibacterales bacterium
ACGGTGGGCGTGTTCCAGCTCGAAGGCGCCGGCATGCGCCGCATGGTGATGGACATGAGGCCGCAGAGCTTCGGCGACGTCTCAGCCGCCGTCGCGCTCTTCAGACCCGGACCCATGGTCAACATCCCGGCCTTCATCGCCCGCAAGCAGGGTCGCGAGCCGATCGAGTACATGCACGAGCGCCTCGAGCCGATCCTGCGCGAGACCTACGGGGTGATGATCTACCAGGAGCAGGTGATGATGGCCGCCCGCGAGCTGGCCGGGTTCACCATGAGCGAGGCCGACATCCTTCGCTCGGCGATGGGCAAGAAGGACAAGGTCAAGATGGCGAAGCAGCGGACCAAGTTCCTCGACGGTGCGGCCGAGCGCGGCATCGAGAAGCAGACCGCCGAAGCTCTGTTCGACGGGATCGCGAAGTTCGCCGAGTACGGCTTCAACCGTGCGCACTCGGCTGCGTACGGGGTCGTCGCCTACCAGACCGCGTACCTGAAAGCCAATCACCCGCTTGAGTACATGACCTCGCTCCTGATCCACATGGAGGGCAACGCCGACCGCGTGGCGATGGCGATCGTGGATTGCCGGCTGCGCGGCATCGAGGTGCTGCCGCCGGACATCAACCACTCCGGACCCGACTTTTCCATGGTCGACGCGAAGATCCTGTTCGGGCTGGCCGCCATCAAGAACGTCGGCCGCCACGCCGTCGAGAGCATCGGCGCTCTGCGCGCCGAGGGCGGGCCGTTCAAGTCGCTTGAGGACCTGTGCGAGCGGACGTCAGCCATCCAGGACGTGAACCGGCGCGTCCTCGAAGCACTGGTTCAATCGGGAGCTTGCGACGCGCTGGGGGAGAGGGCGCGCCTTCTGGCTGTGCTGGAGCACGCGGTGAGCCGGGCCGAGCGGGCGCGGCGGGACCGCGAATCGGGCCAGACCTCGCTGCTCGACATCGTCGCGCCCCAGGAGGCCGAGGGCGACGACTACGGGCTGCTGATCGACGTCGCCCCGATGGCGGGCGAAGAGAAGCTGCGCCTGGAGAAGGAGCTGCTCGGGCTCTACCTCAGCGACCACCCGCTGCGCCGCATCAGCGCAGAGCTGGCCAAGCTCTCCGACACGCAGGCGGTGGAGGTCACGAGCGCCCTGCAGGACAACGAGGTGAGGGTGGCCGGCCTGGTGCGCGAGGTACGACGCGTGGTCACGCGAAAGGGCCAGATCATGGCGTACGCGACTCTCGAAGACCTCACCGGAGCGGTCGACATCGTCCTGTTCCCGCGCGTCTTCGAGCAGACGCGCCTTCTGTTCGAGCCCGACAAGGTCGTCGTCGTCCAGGGCAAGGTGGACTCGCGCGCCGGCAGCACGCGTGGCACTGGATCAGGAGGGACCGCGCCAGTCGATCCAGAGCTCGAACAGGAGGTCGAGACGGCCTCGGTGGTGGCGGACATGGCCTGGCTCTGGGACGACCCGGAATGCGTGCCCGTGGCCCGCCGGCAGCTTGTCCACGTGAGGATTCCCAGCAGTGACAGCGGGCTGGCCGAGCGCCTGGAGACTGTGCTGGCGCGGCACCCGGGGACTGACGAGGTCGTGCTTCACGTCGTCGTGGGCAGCCGCGAGGTGATCGTGAATGCCGATCGCTATCATGTGCTCGCCGGTCCCGCGCTGGCTGCCGACATCGATGAGCTGGTGGGCCAATCCGCCACGAAATTCGAGACCGTGCGACCCAGAGCGCAGTCAAACGGCAATGGGCGCAAGCCGTGGATGAAGCAGTGACCACCGAGGACGGGGAACCGAGAGGCCGTTACATCGTCGTCAAGGCCCTGGAGGACGGCGTCGTCATCATGGGCCTGACGCGCGGCAAAGACACGCGCTCGCACCACTCGGAAAGACTCGACGCGGGTGAGGTCCTGATCGCGCAGTTCACCGAGCTCACCGCGGCGATCAAAGTGCGCGGCCGAGCGGAGATCATGACCGACGTCGGGAAGGTGGAGTCGGGGAGCTAGCTCCGGACCGGCAGCCCGGCGGCCTTCCAGGCCTGGAACCCGCCGATGACGTCGGTGGCGTTGACCAGGCCGAGGTCCTGGAGCGAGGCGGCGGCAAGGCTCGAGGAATAGCCCTCGGAGCACATCACGATCACGCGAATGTCGTGGTTTGTGGCCTCGGGAATGCGGTTCGGTGATGTCGGATCGAGGCGCCACTCGAGCACCGTCCGATCGATCACCAGCGCGCCCGAAATCTCACCCTGTCGCACCCGCTGGCCGTCGGTTCGCGTGTCGACGAGCAGCGCCCCCGCGGCGAGCTCGGCGGCGGCTCGCGTGGCGTCGATCCGGGAAAGCCGGGTGCGCGCCCGCTCCAGCACCTCGTCGATCTTCGACATCGCGATGCCGAGTATGGGTGATCGGCCAATCAGGGGACGCCGGGGTGAGCGGATAGAATCTTGAGGCTGCGGCGCCCCGCCCACGTAGCTCAGGCGGTAGAGCATTTCCTTGGTAAGGAAAAGGTCCCCGGTTCGAATCCGGGCGTGGGCTCCATTTAAACTGCGGCGAGCCCGAAACACAACGGTTCCCCAATCGCCGACCATGACCGTCAGCTGACAATGCGTGACCGTCAGCCTTCGTGCTCGTCAGATGTTGAAGTATCGATTCGAAGGGGGGCCAGCTTGTCGGCGGTAGCTTCGAACTGGTTCGGACCGCCGGGCGCTTCCACTAAGCCCATTCGTATGAAGAACTGAACCTCTACAGGGATCTGCCGCGGAAACGCCCGCAGAATGGACCGGTCCTCAGGCGTCTTGATGTCAACATGGCGATTCTTGTCCTTTGGCTGCGGCGCCACGGGCCTGGCAGACTTGATCCATGTCCGATCCCCGGGCTGCCGCGGTCGCCGAATCGTCACGCGCGTTCCGCATGCTGCGCAGAGAGCACGCACGGCTTGACGCGCTCGATCTGTACGCCCGCGTCGTCGAGCGTACTAAGGGTGCCATCAGCGACCCAGGGCGGTTCGACAAAGCACTTGCGAAGGTTCGGAAAGGGCTCGTCGACGTTACGCGCAGTAAGTCGACCTTGCACGGTTGGCGCGCGCAGGCACTGTTCGAGGCCGTCGTGGCGAGCCTTGGCAGAGTGCAGCTCCTAAAGCTCGAGGACAGCGGTGATGCCTTTTTCGCTGGGCCTGCCATCAAGCCGCCCGATTTCCGCATCGTCTGCTCGGCCGGCGACCAGATGCTCGTTGAGGTCAAAAACCTCTACCAGAAACGGCCCGACGCAGCGTTCCGGATGCGCGCCAAGGACCTTGAGGAGCTGCAGCGCTACGCACACCTCGTCGGCGTAAAGGAGCTGAAGTTAGCGATCTATTGGAGTCGATGGAATCTGTGGACTCTGGCTGACTCGGGTCGATTCCAGCCGGATGGCGCCGGCCATCTGGTCTTGACATTGCCCGTCGCCTTGCAGTGCAACGAGATGGGCCGAATTGGGGACCGCACTCCGGCAACCGAGTGGCCTATCGGGTTCATTATCTATACGGATCCATTGCAACCTCGCACCGTGAATGCCGAGGGCGAGGCCCAATTCACCATTGGAAGGTTGGAGTACGTGGTTGCCGGGCGGGCCGTGGCCGCGCCAGCGGAGCAGCGCATTCTGCTGCGGCTCATGTTGCATGGGGGCTGGCCGGAGCAAACGTCGACAGAAGTCATCAACGGCGAGTTGATCTCCAACTCGTTCTTATACTCGCCGGAGACAGAACCGCCACCGGGCCAGCCGTTCGCCATGCACGGGCCACTCAGCTCGATCTACTCATCCATGTTCAACGAGGCCACGACAGACGAGCAAGGGGAGATCACTGCTTTGCGAGTGCGCATTAATCCGAGCGCTCTGGCTGCGCTAATTCCTGACGACTACCAAGGCGAAACGCTTCGGATCTGGCGTTTCGAGCAGGTCGCGGCCGGCGGCGGGGTTGAAGCTGGTTCCTGGCCCTCGTTTGAACCCGCGCATCGCCATTAGCCGATATACCGGTGGCATTGGTTGCTCTGGTCGGCGGCGCCCTGATTGGGTCGCAGGTCATTCAGCTCACGCCATCGCTGATTCTGTTCGGTCTCGTCGCGGACTACTCTTCGAAGGCTCGAGCAAGGAAATGTTCGACCGGCGAGTCACTTCGCGTCCGCCAGGCGTGACCACTGAATCCGACTGAAAGCCACGGGTTCTCTCAATCGCACCCAGTTGCTGGTACTGAGCTTCTTCGGGCTGACTTGGATCGCGCTGGTTGCAGTCCTTGTGTTCGCGCCCGAGGTCTACACGTCCGCGTTCCGGCAGGTACCCGTCGACATAGTCGCGATCGGAGTCGCCTTTCTGGTGGCGCTGTCGGCTTTGATCGGACTGCTCGTCGTTGCCGTCGTGCGCCGCTGGCGGTGGGCGTTCTGGCTGATCCTGGTCGCGTTCCTGTTCGGCTTCCTGCGCCTACCCGCGTAGGGCCTTCAGCTCATGGGCGTATTGTCGGCCACCGGGCCTGCCTGGTACGAGGTGCTGCAGGCCGGGATCGGACTGGTCCAGTTTCTGATCGCGATTGCCATGGTGACGGGATATCGGAGGGCTGGGGTGTGGGGAGAGTTCTAGGCTGGGCGGGCGTCCCGTTGGTCGGGTGCGGCTGAGCCGAACGATGGGCTGGTATCGCCGCGAGCCGGTCGATGAGAACCAGGTGGCACCGGGCCAGCGCACGCTCAAGCGAGCAAAGCCGGTTTGCGCGTTGACCGGATCCACCGAAGCACAGATATGGCATTTCCTAGGAAGCGCTGCTAGGCAGCGATTATTGGCGAAAGCCTCTGCATTGGATCTCAGCGGCGCACCGATTGGGAAATGATCATTCTGATCATTCAGCACTTCCTTGGTATGGAGAAGGCCGGCGGTTCGAGTCCGCCCGTGGGCTCCAAATTCAATAGCACCGCTTCCTAG
>JBIOJB010000151.1:0-4873 GCA_044450465.1 Candidatus Dormibacterales bacterium
CCTTAAGGGCGCACGAAACCTTTCCGTCGGAGGAACCTGTGAATTCTACCCGCGTTCCGGGTGAGATTGCAAGGTTCGCTCCCCCCGGGGGCAGCCTCCCCGCTCGCGGAACGGGAGATCAACCTGCCCACCCTCGGCTTCGCCGATACTCTCACCGCTGGCGGGGAGGGTTACTCAGAACGACCTTCGACCCGACATCGCCCTGGCCAGCGTCAGCTCGTCCGCGTATTCGAGATCACCACCGACCGGCAGGCCGTGGGCGGGCCGCGTGACCTTGGCCCCGATGGGCTGCAAGGCCCGCTGAAGGTAGAGGGCGGTCGCCTCTCCCTCGATGTCGGCGTCGGTGGCGACGATCACCTCGGCGATCCCCTCATCTCGCACCCTGTCGAGCAGCTGCGGCACGTGGATCTGCTCGGGGCCGACCCCGTCCAAGGGCGAGATCACCCCGTGCAGCACGAAGTAAAGGCCGGCAAACTCAGAGGTCCGCTCGATGGCCAGCAGGTCGAGGGCCGACTCGACAACGCAGATGATCGACGCGTCCCTGCGCGGCGACTCGCAGATCGCGCACAGCCTGCCCTCGGCGATGTTGAAACACCGCTCGCAGTAGCCGATTCGTGCCTTGACATCCCCAATCGCCTGGGCCAGTGCGTCGGCTCGCTGGCGATCGGTGCGCAGCACATGAAAAGCCAGCCGCTGGGCAGTCTTCGGTCCGATGCCCGGCAATCGGGACAGCTCCTGGATCAGGCGCTCGACGGGTTCCGGCAGCTGGGGCATCGTGCGTCAGTTCGCGCTAGCAAGTGGCCGCCGACCGGATTCCACTAGACCAGGCCCGGCGGCAGCCCGAGTCCCGCCGTGACCGATTGCATCTTGGAGGCGGCCAGCTGCTTCGAACGCTCCATCGCGTCGTTGACGGCGGCGAGGACGAGGTCTTGCAGCATTTCCGGATCGCCTGCGGCCGTCGGATCGATCGACACGGAGACCAGCTTCTGGGCACCCGTCACCACGACGGTCACCGCACCTCCGCCCGCGCTCGCGGTCACGGTCTCGGTTTCGAGCTCCGCCTGGACCTTGGCCATCCGGTCCTGCATCTGCTGCACCTGGCGAAGCATCTTCATCGGGTCCTTCACGCGGGCATCTCCTTCAATCAGACATCTCCTTGACTCGGGTCACCCGGCCGTCGAACCGGCGCACCACCTCGCGCACAAACGGATCGTCCTCGGGGCTGCCTGCCGCACCAGCCGGCGGCCTGGCCGGGTCCTGCTCGCGCAGGCGAAAGTCCACCTTGACGCCATCGCCAAGCCAGGCGCGCACGTGCGGGTAGAGCTGCGCCGCCTGCTCCTGCGCCTTCTTGTGATGGAAGCCGTAACGGAACCAGAGGATCAGGGTCGACCCGGCGACTTCGGGCTGGGCGTCGAGGTAGGCCGCGCGCACGGTCCGGTTCAACTTCTCCAGCACGCCATTCCAGCCGCTGACGGTGCCGCTTGCTTGCAGAGTCTCCTCGACATCGAGCCCCGGCTCGGCGGTGGCCGCCGCGGGCGCCGGAACCGGACGCGCTGCTGCGGGCGCGGGCGCCAAGGGTGCGGCGGGCGCCGCGAGCGCGGCCTGCGCGAGAGAAGGAGCTTCGACGGCCAGGCGAACGAGTGTGGCCTCGACGAGGAAGCGCGGTTCGGCATGCCGCCGGACCTCTCCATCCAGGTGGAGCAGCACGTCGAGCACGTCGGACAGGCGGCGCGCTCCCGCCTGGTCCCGCCTGGTCAGAGCCGCCACGAGCCGGTCCCGACAGCCCTCCATCAGTCCGCGAATCACCTGGCGCAGCTCTGCTCCAGCCGAGTAGACGCGGCTCAGCTCCGACATGGATTCGGCGGCTTCACCAGCGAGCACGTGGTTCAGCAGCGAATCGAGCAGGCGGGGGTCCGCTATGCCGAGCAGTGATCGCGCCGATTCGAGGCTGATGGGCCCAGCCGCCAGCGGGACCAGCTGGTCGAGCAGCCCTACAGCGTCGCGCATCGAGCCCTGGGCTGTGCGGGCGATCAGCTGCATGGCGTCGGCGTCCACCTGGACGTGCTCGGACTCTGCGATGTGCCTCAGACGGGCCGCGATCTGCTCCTCTCCGTGGCGGCGAAACACGAACTGCTGGCACCGCCCGATGACGGTGAGTGGGATCTTCTGGGCGTCGGTTGTGCAGAGGATGAAGACCACGTGCGGGGGCGGCTCCTCCAGCGTCTTGAGCAGCGCGTTGAAGGCCGGCTCGGTCAGCATGTGGGCCTCGTCGATGATGTAGACCTTGAACCGGCCCAGGGCCGGGGCGAGGTTCACCTTCTCGCGAAGGTCTCGAATCTCATCGATCCCGCGGTTGGATGCCGCGTCGATCTCAATGAGATCCAGCGCCGAGCCGGCCGTGATCTCGACGCAGGATTGGCACCTGTTGCACGGCTCGGCCGAGTCGCTCGGCCGCTGCGTGCAGTTGAGCGCCTTGGCGAGCAGTCGCGCAGCCGAGGTCTTGCCGGTCCCACGGCTCCCGCTGAAGAGGTAGGCGTGCGAGACGCGGTCGGAGATGATCGCCCCCTGAAGCGCTTTCGAAGCGGCATCCTGGCCCACCAGATCGCCGAACGTCTGCGATCGATACTTGCGGTAGAGCGATTGATAGGAAGGCCCGGAAGCCTGCTCCGGTTTAGTCCCCGCCATGCTCGGACTTCGCTTTCAATCTCTCACCATCGAAGATGCCCCATCGTCGCAGGTCGTGAGACCAGGGAGTGGCCGCGCACCCCCGCCTCGACCGAGGACCCCCAGCTCGCACCACGGCTCACGGCTCGGGCCAGGATGGCTGCGGCACCCTCAGGCGCTCTCCTTACCGCTGCTTCCTTCCGGACCTGACGGGGTTCGGAGACCCGAGCTGCGCAGGTCCCGACCTTTCAACGCCGTTTGCCGCGGCCAGGCGTGAGAACCCTGACCTCAGCGGCGGAATTCGGTCCGGCTAAGGCGGATTGCCGGTTCAGGGTACCGCCAGCACCCCACTTAGCGCGACCGATTCAAATAGTACGTGGCCGGGTCGTCGACCACCGGATTTCGATAAAGCAGCACCGCGCCCACTTAGCGCGACCGGTTCAAATAGTACGTGGCCCGGCCGTCCATCACCGCCGGCTCAGGCACCCTCCGGCGGCTGGGCGGGGCGGCGGGCCACCCACGCAAGGTGGACAAAAGTCGCGGCGGTGGCGATCGGGATGACCAGCTCGGCCGCCGTGACGAGCGGACCTGGATCCTGCTTGAGCCCGCGAAAGAGAGCCACCCCGCCGACGAGGATGAGGATCAGCGAGGTTGACACCTGACCCATCAGCGTGTGGCGCAGCTCCGGCCGCCGGTGGAGGCCGATGAGCAGCGCTCCCGCGAGGGCGGGCAGCAGGTAGCGGCCGACGACGACCGCCGCGAGCCATGCCGGGATCACGCCGCTGGCGACCAGTCCCGACACGACTGCTCCCATGAAGAGCCCGTCCACCACGGGGTCCAGCCCGCCGCCGAGTGTCGAGGGATGGGCGAAGCGCCGGGCAACGGTCCCGTCGACCAGGTCGGTGAGGCCTGCCAGCGCCACCACGAGGGCAAGGATGCCTGCATCGTCGACCTGGGACGCGTACGCGAACCCGGGTGCCGCCAGGTAAGCGCGAGCCAGGGAGACCTGGTTGGCCTCGCCCGGAACAAAGCACCCGATGCAGGCCACCGCCACAAGCCAGGCGACAAGCGCCAGGGCAGAACCGGGCGGGTGCGCCACGAACACCCAGAGCAGGCCCGCGGCCAGATAGGTGACGCTCGCGACCCCAGCTTTCCGGGAGAGCCGCATGGTCAGGCCCTGCGACCGGACGGGGACCGGTCGTCCAGGATCGCTCATCTCAGGCGGGCCGAGTCTACGTGAGGGATCAGCGGAGTCCGAGCGCTTCCGCCCCCTGGTTCGCGAGGCCCATGATCGGATTCCCGAAGACGCCGTAGGCGGCGATCACGAGGCACAGCACCGCAGCTCCGACGCTCGAGAACCTGGTCACGGCCGGAAGCGCCACCGCCGGGCCACGGCGTGCGTCTTCGGGCGGACTCTGGAGATACATCAAACGCAGCGTCCTCACCACAGCCGCCGTGCCCATCACCGACCCGGTGAGGCCGAGGGCCAGAAGCCAGAACTGACCCGCCTGGGCAAGAGCGGCAGCGACGGCGAACTCGCCGAAGAAACCCGCCAGCGGCGGCGCGCCGGCGAGAGACAGCATGGCCAGGGCGAGACCGGCCGCGCGCGCGGGGCGCAGCACTCCAAGTCCGATGAGCAAGTGGTCGGCGCCATCGCCACGGCCCACCAGCGCCGGTCCACAGGTGGCGGCCACGGCGAATGCCCCGAGCAGGAACAGCGACGCGCCCAGGCCGGCGCGATAGTGGGTTGCGAGGCCGGCGAGTATCCAGCCCAGCTGGCCGGCCGCGAGGTAGGCGAGTCGCGCCCGAGCGGAGCGCGCGGCCAGCGCTGCTGCACCGCCGCCCACCATCGCCACCGCCGCGATGAGTTGGAGGTAGGTCGAGTAGAGCTGTGCAACTGGGAGCATCACCACGGCCAGCTTGACCGCGACCAGGGCTGCGGCCGTGGCGACCATTCCAAGTACCAGGCCCGCCCCGACAGGCGAGCCTCCCGCCTCTGCCGGCCGCGTTGCCACCATGAACGGGCCGGCGCCGGCTCGCATGCCGAGCCCCGATAGAAGGAGCAGCATCGGGATGGCAAGCGGCAAGGTCGGCTCGGCGCTCGCCAGCGACACTTGCATGCCGCTCAGGACCGGCGTGCCGGTGATGGCGTAGAGAAACGCGAGACCCACGAGGACCAGGGCGCTTCCGACGCCGCCGACGACCACGA
>JBIOJB010000152.1:0-4776 GCA_044450465.1 Candidatus Dormibacterales bacterium
CAAAACGTATGGGGAAAAACTTGGAAAGGCAAGCGTGACTGGATATTGCATTAAGTTCAAGACTCTGAAAGATATAAACATTGATATACTTGAAGCGGCAATAAGATATGGATTTGAGGCTCAGAATTGAAGCGCCCTTCTGGACTCGTGAAGACTGCATCGAACTCCGACTCTCCATCAGCGAAAGTACCCGCCTGGAACCCCAATATCTCCAAAGCCTCCCCCTGCTTATTCCGGTCGAAGGCGACCAGGGATTCCAATCGAAGCCGACCACCGATTCCAATCTGAAGCCGACCACCTGTAGGCGTTCTTCGGCGAGGTGGTCGGATTGGATCGTAGGGGTGGTCGGCATCGATCGTAGAGGTGGTCGGCGGCGGACGTAAACGGGGCGCAAGTAGCGCCGACCGCGGCTCACTGACCGCTGCTCGGGGTCAACTTCAAGACCTACGAGAACTGGCGCGCCGAATGCCGAATCGCCCTCAGAGCGTGAGAGGAATGCTCTGGGCGAACTTGAACACGTCCTTGCAGTCGTACTTGTTCTTGACGCCGATCAAGAAGGGCACGAAGTTGTGCGTCGGACTGCTCCAGTAGGCGTGGACGTAGGCGGGGTTCGGTGACGTCGTCAGCTGAGCTCCGAGCTGCAGGTCGGGCACGCCGTACTGGGCCGTCGACGATTGCAGGATCGGGTTCATGACGGCCCACAAGGCATCGACGAAGGTCAGCGATTGCGGCTCCAGCGATTGCTCGTGTCCTTCCGGCAAGCGTGCGTGACTCGGTTGGTCGCCGGCCCATAGGCTTTTGGGCGCCGGGAGGTGGCGCCCATGGAGCGGACCGCGGGGAGAGAAGGACGGCACGAAGGCCGGTCGGCGTTGTTGCGCGCAGAGCAGGGCCTGCAGCGATGGCGTGAGCGACACGGCGGCCGAGGGGTTCGGATTCCGGAGCGGCTGTGGGCGCTGGCAGTGGAGGCGGCGCGGGCGGAGGGGGTTGCCGTCACGGCGGAGTTGCTGCGCCTGGATGGGGAGCGGCTGGCGCGGCAGGTGGAGGCCGAGCCCGAGAGCGGGCGCAAGGAGGCGGCGACGTTCGTCGAGCTGCGGATGGGCGAGCCGCGGGGTAAGGGCGAGGCAGTCTTGGAGCTTGCGGGCAGGGACGGCGAGCGAATGCGGGTGGTGGTCAGCGACGTGCGGGCGCTCGATGTCGTCGGTCTGGTGCGGGCGTTCTGGAGCCGCGGGCGATGATGCAGATTACGCCGCAGATGCGGATCTTGGTGGCGACCGAGCCGGCGGACTTTCGCAAGGGAATCGATGGACTGGCGCGGGTCTGCCGCGAGGCGCTGTGCGCGGACCCCTTTTCGGGAACGGTGTTCGTCTTCCGTAACCGGGGGGCGACGGCGATCAAGATGCTGGTGTACGACGGGCAGGGCTTCTGGCTGTGCCAGAAGCGGCTCTCCCAGGGGCGGCTGCGTTACTGGCCGGGCCACGGCGGCGGCGGTCGGGAGCGGGAGCTGTTGGCTCATGAGCTGCAGGTCCTGCTCGCCGGTGGCGACCCGGAGGCGACGAGGGTCGCGCCCCAGTGGCGCCGGCTCGTGCCGCCCGTAGGGAGTCTGTCCAGCGGCTCGTTGCCGTGCGGCCGGAGCGCGGTGTCCAGGCGAGTGGCGGCAGGCTGAGCGCGCAGCTGTTGGGTTGCAGGGGCCTCCCCCTTGCGTTCTAACGGCGTTTGTGCTTCCATAGGCGGCATGGACGTCCTGCTGCGCCATCGGGGCCGGGAGATCACAGCGAGCGACGTGGTCTTCATCCGGGAGTTGATCGCCGCTCATGCGAGCGCCAGTCGTCGCGCGTTGTCGCAGCAGCTCTGTCAGTCGTGGGGATGGGTGCAGCCCAACGGGGCGCTGTGCGACGGCGTGTGCCGCTCGCTGCTGTTGGCCCTGGAGCGAGGCGGTCACCTCACGTTGCCGCCGCCGCGCTGGAGCGCCAAGGGCCCGCGGCGCCGGCGGGCCCTTGGCGAGCCGCTGCAGATCGAAGCTCGCCCGCTGGCCGGATCTCTCGCGCAGGCCGGACCGCTTGAGATCCGGCCGGTACGACGCACGGCCGAGGAGCCGCTGTTTCATGCCCTCATCGAGCGGCATCACTACCTCGGCTACACGCAGCCGGTGGGCGAGCACCTCAAATACCTGGTGGTTGCCGCCGGCCAGCCGGTGGCGTGCTTTGCCTGGAGCTCGGCGCCCCGGCATCTGGGCCCGCGGGATCGCTACATCGGCTGGTCGGCCGCGGCGCGGCGGCGCAACATCGGTTACCTCGCCTACAACAGTCGCTTTCTGATCCTGCCGTGGGTGCGGGTGCCGCACCTAGCCTCGCACCTGCTCGGCCGCATGACGCGCATGCTCTCGGCGGAGTGGCAGCGCGTGTACGGGCACGCGATCTACTGCGTCGAGACTTTCGTCGATCCGGAGCGCTACCGCGGTACCTGCTACCGAGCGGCGAACTGGGTGTGTCTGGGCCGCACCACGGGTCGCGGCAAGGATGACCAGACCAATCGTCCCAATCGCTCACTCAAAGAGGTGCTCGCGCTGCCGCTGGTCCGCGACTTCCGGCAACGACTGGGGAGGCTTGCGTGAGCCGTAAGCAGCACCGACGCGACAGAGGGCCGAGCCGCAAGCCCATCGACGTCGACCCGGCAGAGCTGCAGGGGATCGTCGATCATGCCAAGCAGTCATTGTCCAGCGAGGAGCACGCCAAGCTCGCGGCGGCGATCGCCACGCTGGTGTTCCTGACCGAGGAGCTGCGGGCCGAGCGCACGTCGATCGAGCGATTGCGGGCGCTACTGTTCGGCGCGACGAGCGAGAAGACGAGGCACGTCCTCGGCGAGCTGGCAGCGAGCGCGGCCAAGCCAGACAGCCCACCGCAGGGCACACGTCCCAAGCCGCCTGGGCACGGGCGCAACGGCGCCAACGCCTATCCCGGCGCCGAGAGAGTGGCGGTGCCGCACCCCTCGTTGCACGCCGGGGAGCTCTGCCCGCAGTGCGCGAAGGGTCGCATCCACTCCATGCCGGAGCCAGTGAGTCTGGTGCGGTTCCAGGGCATGGCGCCACTGTCTGCCACCGTCTTCGACAAGGAGCACCTGCGCTGTGCCCTGTGCGGCGAGGTCTTCACCGCGCCGTCGCCGGCCGGCATCGGGGAGACCAAGTACGACGAGACGGCGACCGCCATGACGGCGCAGCTGAAGTACGGCACTGGTCTGCCCTTCAACCGCATCGAGAAGCTCCATGCTGGCATGGGCATCCCGCTGCCCGCCTCGACGCAATGGGAGATCGTGCGTGACGGCGCGGTGCGGCTCGCGCCGATACACGAGCAGCTGCTGCGCGAGGCCGCCCAAGGCGCCGTGCTCTACAACGACGACACCACCGCCAAGATCCTCGCGATCACCCAGCAGCGGCGCCTTGCTGCTGCTGCCGACGACGCACCCACCGATGCGCGCACGGGCATCTTCACCTCGGGCATCGTGGCCACCGGCGACGGCCACCGGATCGCCATCTTCTGCACCGGGGTCCGGCACGCCGGGGAGAACCTCGCCGACGTGCTGCAACGGCGCCAGGCCGAGCTGCCGAGCCCGATCCAGATGTGCGACGGGCTCGCCAGCAACACCTCCGGGGGCTTCCAGGCGATTCTCGCCAACTGCATCGTCCACGCCCGACGCAAGTACGTCGAAGTCGCCGACAGCTTCCCACAGGAATGCGCTCACGTGCTCAAACTCCTTGGCGAGGTGTACGGGCACGATGCCGAGGCCCGCGAGCAGCGCCTATCGCCTGCGCAGCGGCTCGCGCTCCACCAGGACAAGAGCCGCCCGCTCATGGACGAGCTCGAGCAGTGGATGCAGCAGCAGATCGACCAGCGCAAGGTCGAGCCCAACTCCGGACTGGGCAAGGCCATCAGCTACATGCAGCGCCGCTGGCAGGAGCTCACCCTCTTCCTGCGCCAACCCGGCGCCCCGCTCGACAATAATTTGTGTGAGCGGGCGCTCAAGAAAGCCATCCTCCACCGCAAGAACGCACTGTTTTTCAAGACCACCAACGGGGCCCGCGTCGCCGACCTTTACATGAGCCTGATCCACACCTGCGAGCTCAACCAGACCAACCCCTTCGACTACCTCACCACGCTCCTACGACACCACCACGAGGTAGCCCGGGCGCCCGCCGGTTGGATGCCCTGGAACTACCAAGCAGCGCTCCCGAACCTCACCACAGGGCCTGACCCGCCGCATTGAGACGCCGGCCCGGCACTGGCCCTCAATCGTCTCGCTGCCCGGAATCTCATCCCGGCCGCTGCCCGCTCGCCGACCGAGTGGCCCAGCCGCTGCGGTGCTCGCGCACGCTTGCCGCAAGGACACGATTGCTCGGTCCACAGCGCGCCCGCGTGGTACCACAGCACCGGGCCTTCGCGCGCCGGGACGACCGCGCTGTTCGGGTCGATCTGGTTCGACTGGCCGCCCATCAGCAGGAGGTTGAGAAAGCCGGCGCCGCGGGTGGGGTCGTCGGTGGGCGCCTCGGTCAGCAGGAAATTGATGATGGGCTGGAACTCCGCCGCCGTCAGGGAACGGAAGGCGAACTTGGACTTCAGCTTCCAATGGTTGTACACGGGCATCGGGACTTCGAAGGCGACGGTGTTCGCCGCCTTGAGCGTCGACATTTCCTCGATCTCGATGCACGTCTGGTCGAGCGGAGGCGGCAACAGGTTGAGCCAGTGATCGCGCAGGGTTTTCGTGAGCGTGTCCTTCGCCTTGGCC
>JBIOJB010000153.1:0-4708 GCA_044450465.1 Candidatus Dormibacterales bacterium
GGTCGAAAGCGGGACCCTTATATCCTCACAGGCGATTCAAAGAGATCGATTCGAAGCAAATGGGGTTCGGCATTCCGCCTGCAAGTGGCGCAGACGAGTCGGACAAGCAGCTGCAGATCGGAATCCAATTCGCTGACGGCGGCACTGCAGTAACCGGCGGGCACCCAGGTCCCGCGTTCATGGCTCAATGGAAAATGCACGCGGAGGGACGCGAGCCAGGGTCATTTGATGGACCGATCCTTGCGCCTAGGAGTGGGGGCGGCGGTGGCAAACGCTGGGACTTCCGCTACTGGGTTTGGCCGTTGCCGCCGGAGGGCAGCCTGACCTTCACGTGCGAGTGGCCGGCACGAAACATGGCGCCTACGACGCACGCCGTAAACGCTACCGTCATCCGCCGCGCAGGCATCACAAGTGCGCCACTGTGGGACGAAACTTAGTTCGGCAAGATACTCTGGCCATCAGTTTGGCCGTCCCAGCGCCGATCAGCCGCGTATCGACGGGGCAGCAAAGGCGGTTCCTAATTCAAAATCGTCACATGCCGGCGTAGCTCAGCTTGGTTAGAGCAGCGGTCTTTTAAACCGATGGTCCAGGGTTCGAATCCCTGCGCCGGCACCACCTGTCGTGGGTTGTCCGGGACAATACCGTCATGGCTCAGGCGGCCCTTCCACCCGCCGATCTGCTGCCCGTCAGCCCCAGGGCCAACCTGCCCTATCGATTGGTCAGGCTGGTCGCGATCCCGCTCCTTCACCTCTGCTTTCGCTTCCAGGTGGATGGGCTCGAGAGCGTACCGCGGAGCGGGAACTACATCGTCATCGCAAACCACCTCAACTGGCTGGATGAGTTCGCGCTCCTGATGCTGCTGCCGATCGAGCCGCGCCTCCATTTCCTGGCCAACCCGACCATCCTCGTGACCCGCAAGGTCCAATGGTTCTTGGTCCGTAGCACTGGCGGCTTCGTGCCCGTCGTGCAGGAGCGGCACGGCGACACTGCTCTCTTCCGTCACGTCGACCGCTGCCTCGAGATCGGCGGCGCCGTGGCGATCTTTCCCGAGGGCAACTACGGTCCGGCCGAGGGCCAGCCGATGCCTTTCAAGAAGGGCTTCGCCCACTTCGCGATCAAGGCGGGTGTGCCCGTCGTGCCAGTAGCGTTCTCGGGGACAAAGGACTTGTGGTTTCGCAAGCGCATCCGGGTCGTCATCGGCGCGGCGATTCAACCGGCCGGACAGGATCCCGATTCCCTGACCGCCGCCGCTTTCGAGAGAATCACGGAGCTAATGCCCCCGTATCGGGAGGAGCCCGGCCCCAAGCTCCTGCGCCGACAGCTCACCAACCTGTTCTAAACGTGGTACTCGCCCGCGTCCTGTGCGACGCACTGGTCGGCCGCCAACCCGAGATCTCCCTGTTGGAAGACGCGCTCCTCGCCGCCATTCGCGGCGATGGCGGAGTGGTGATCGTTGGCGGGGAGGCGGGGATGGGGAAGACCCGGCTCGTCACCGACCTTGCCGCGCGAGCCCGTCGCCGCGGCTGCGTCGACGTCTCCGGAGCCTTCAGCGAAGCCGAACTGTCTCTGCCTTACCTCCCTTTCATCGAGGCGATCGGCAATCACCAGAGGCGCGCCGGCGAGTCAGTCAGTGGCTGGCGGAAAAGCAGATCGAACCCCGCCGGTTGGAGCCGGATGTGAAGGGTTCGCTGCGACGGTGGTCGCGCACCGCGTTCGGGGCGGTGGCACCCCGCTCTCCGGAGCTCAGTAGCCAGCGCGCAGGTCGACGAGATTGCGCAGGGGCTCCCCCCGCCGATATCGGTCCAAGTTGTCCAGGAAGATCTCGGCGGCACGCTCCAACAGGTGCTCGGTGGCCCAAGAGGCATGCGGCGTGAGGATGACGTTGGGGAGCGACCAGAGCTCCGACTCGAGCGGCAACGGTTCCGGATCGGTGACATCAAGGTAGGCGCCTCCAAGGTGGCCCGACTTGAGCGATGCGATCAGCGCGCCCTCGTCGATCAAACCGCCGCGCGCGATGTTCACTACCCACGCGCCCTTGGGAAGAGCGGCCAATTGAGCCGCGCCGACGAGGGCACTCGTGACGCCGGTCAGCGGGACCGACAGGATCAGAAGGTCGGTGGCCGGAAGGTGAGCCTCCCAACCGTCGGCGGCGATGACGCCCGCCTCATTGCCCGGCTTGCGCCGGACGCCCGTGACCGAGACCCCGAACGGCCGTAGTCGTTCGCCGATCGCGCGTCCGATGCTGCCGTAGCCGTAGATCAGAGCGCGCTTGCCGTGCATCTCGGACATCGACGGTGGGCGCTCAAGCCAGTGGCGCCGGTCCTGGGCGCGAACAAGGGCGGGCAGACCCTTGAGGCCCGCCAGCAACCCCATGACGACGTACTCCGAGATGGGGATCGCGCCGACGCCGGCACCGTTGGTCAACACCAAGCTCCGTTTCTCGAGCAGGGCGAGGGGCCAGCCATCGATCCCGGTGGCCGCCGTGGTTACCCACTTGAGCTCGGGTCCTGCCTCGATCGCCTGGGCGACGTCCTTGAGGCCGAAGTCGACCCAGAGGACCTCTGCGCCGGGGACGACGGCGACGCAGCTGTCGGGGTCGGCGTACCAGGCGATCTCAGGATCTGTGGGAAGACGGGACAAAACGGCTCTCAAACGCTCCGGCAGGACCACCTTCACCGCCTAATTGTCGAAGACTGGCGTACTGCGGGACCGAGGCGGCGCGTGGGCGCGCCTCGCAGGCGCCCGCGAGGCGGGGGCAGGAGGCACCGACTCCGTGCAAGTCGCCGCCCGACCTGGCGTTAGACGCTCAGGAGAGGCCGCCTTTACGGCTACACAAAGTGGCCGCCCATCTGATAAGGTTTCGCTTCTTCCCGGTTCCTGAGCGGTCCCGCCACTGCGTCCTCGCTCCGAGCTCAGGCCTGAACAGCGCCCCAGGGGTAGGGCGACTTCAAGGAGGAGCGCCAAGGGTTGCTGCCGCTACTACGTGCGGTCATCGTCTGGACGGTCCTCCTGGCGACCGTGATCCTTCCGCGGGTAGACGCGTCCGCGCAGGCGGCGACCAGTGTCGCCGTCACCCAGCTGAGCGCTTACGACCGGCAGTCCGTAGTGCGCGAGACCCGGGCGCTGCGGGCCAAGGCGGCGGAGGACGCCCAGGTACAGGCGTGGGTCCAGGAGCTCCAGCAGGGCATCGTGGAGTACCAGGCTCAGTTGAAGGAGGTGGCCGCGGCGAAGGCACAGGCGGCGCACATCGCCGCGCTGAACAACCACCCGCCTCCGCCGGCGAACATCGGCAAGATCATCACCGACGCCTTCGGCTCGCTCGGCCAGGCGGCAGTCGTATGGGCGATGCGAATCGCCTACTGCGAGTCCCGCTACCACCCGAACTCAGTCAATTCCACCAGCGGCGCCACCGGCCTGTTCCAGTTCATGGCAGGCACCTGGGGCGGCACGCCCTGGGCCAGCAAGTCGCGATTCGACCCGGTCGCCAACGCCCAGGCCGCCGCATGGCTGTACAGCCGCTACGGCCCAGGGCGCTGGAGCTGTAAGTAGCCAGGCCTGAGAGCTCTTAGGGCTCCTCGGGCGCGGCGGTGACTCGGAACTGGTAGATCGGCTGCTTTTGGGTCGCGCCCTTCAGCAGCATCGGCTCGAAGTCGACCACCCCAATGTCGCCGGGCAGAGCGTCGCGCGTGGTCTCCGACAGGAGGACCTTCGCCGGCCGCACCTTGGACAGGAACGCGCTGTTGTTGACCGGCACCCCGATGAGCGTGAACTCCATGCGCTTTGTCGATCCGACATGGCCGGCCACCACCTCGCCCGTGTCCAGACCGATCCCAACTGAGACCTGCGGCTTGCCGGCCGCCTCCAACTCGCTATTGAGGCCGTCGATCTCCTTCAGCATCGCACGCGCGGCGGCGAATGCCCGCTCCGCATGATCGGTCATCGGGTTCGGCGCGCCGAAGACGACCAGCATGCCGTCCCCCTGGAACTTGTCGATGTTGCCTCCGTGCGCGAGCACAGCCTCGATCATCCGCGAGAAGTAGTCGTTGAGAAAACGCACGAGCTCCTCAGCATCCATCGACTGAGAAAGCGCTGAGAAGCCGGCGATGTCGGAGTTCAGCATCGTCACCTTCCTGCGCTCGCCGGGCAGGAAGATCGTTTCGCGATCGGAACGCGCGAGTACGTAGTCGGTGACCTGCTTGTTGACGTAGCGCTCGAACAACTCCCGTAGGAATTCCGAGCGCTCGTACTGCCTCGCGTTGTCGATGGCGATGGCGGCGAGATCGGAGATCGCTTGCAGGAACTCCTTGTCCTTCTCCTCGAAGATCGATGCGTGGAAGGGGTTGTCCACGTAGACGGCTCCGATCACCACGCCCTTGGTCACCAGCGGTACCGCGATGATCGAGCGGAGGTTCTGCGCGATGACCGACTGCTGGCCCTTGAAGCGATCGTCGATCGACGCGTCGGTGGAAAGCACGGCCATCCCGCTCGTCACCACCTGTTCGATGACCGTTCGCGAGCCGAGGAAGGCCTTGGACTTTTCCGGGTCGGCCTCACCGCCCGCCATCTGCACCGACATCGCACCGGTGGCATCGACGAGGACGATGAAGCCGCGCGATGCCTTCATCAGGTTGATCACACGGTCCATGACGTTGTGCAACACCGTGTCGACATCGAGCGATGAACTGAGCTCGCGCGCGAGCTCAGTTCA
>JBIOJB010000154.1:0-4693 GCA_044450465.1 Candidatus Dormibacterales bacterium
CCAGAAATAGCCGCTCGCGTCGCGGGTCCCGGGCGAAATGTTCGCTGTAGACGTGCGCCAGCGAGAAGCTGCGACTCGACTGCAGACGCTCATCGGCGGGCATTGCCATCCAACGTACACTTCCACCGTGCCTGGCGAAGTGGCCTTGGTGGGAGGGCGGTTTCGGTCAGCGCTCGACTGTCAGCACTAAGCTACGCCGATCATCGCCATCGTTCCAGAAGACGCGGGTGGGTGATGTCCACAGGCCAACCGAGGTCCGTTCGCTTGACTGGGCCGGGAGTGCAAGGAGCAACGTCGCCACGAAAAGTGGTGGGGATGGATGGGAATCGAACCCACCCAAGACGTCTCAACAGCGCCCCGCAAACGGTTTTGAAGACTGGCTTTCAACCGTCCGCTGTCATGCGCTGGCGTCCGCTCAAGTTCGGAAACGGCGGTCGCGAATCCACTGACGTCCGGTGTCGTCCGCCATCGTCCGAGAGGTTGGCTGTCTACCTGGCTGTCATATGAAGTTGCTGATGTGTCGAGCGCCTCGGTCGTATGAGTTCGTAAGCAGCCGTCTCGTCCGGCAGTTCGCCGGCCGGCACACTTCTCACAGCACGCTGCGCCGACGACACTCACATCCTCGCCAACGCGGTCGCTGACCACGTACAGAAAAGTTGCAGGACTTCATCAGCGCCAGCGCCGAGGCATGGATCCAGGTCAGTCGCGCGATGCGATCCAGCCCGCAATCTGCGCGCGCGAGTTGAAGCCGAGCTTGTTGAGGATGGTGCGGATGTGGCTGTCCACCGTCCGCTCGGACAGGAACAGTTGCGACGCGATTTGCCTGTTGCTCAATCCCTTTGCGACCAGCTGGGCCACTTGGAGCTGACGCGCGCTGAGCTTGTAGCCGACACCGTCGGAGGATGGCTTGGCCGTGGGGTCGATCTCGCCAAGGGCGAGGCGCACCGCCGCCTCCCGTGCAAGGCCGCGGCCGGCCTCGAACTCGGTCCGGAACCGCGCCGTCCCGAGGGCCCCGGTCGCCGATTCCTCGGCATGGGCGCTGAAAGGCGCCAGAGCTGCCATCACCGAGGCCCCGGCACTGAGACGGATCGTCTCTGCGGCCCCCGCAAGCGCGCCGCGGCGCCGGGCCGGCCGTTCATCGCGGCATGGAACCCGAGCGCCGCAACCATGTATGCCTGCCCGATGCGATCGTCGACCTGGAAGGCGATCCTCAACCCTTCCTCGTAATGCTCCCTCGACTCGGCCATGTCGCCCGCCATCAGCGCCGCCCCGCCGAGATTCAGCTCCATCATGTGCTGGGCGTAGAGGTCGCCCACCGCGCGGCTGAGCCTGGCGCCCTCGGTCGCGGCCGCCAAGAGGACATTGGCGTCCCCCTCGAAGACCGCATTCAGCGAGCGCGCCTGCAGCACGGCGACGCGGCTGGGGACATCGTCAGGAGCAACCGGCACCCCGCCGGCAGCATCGAGCAGGCGCAATGCTTCCTCATGGTTCCCGGCTAGGTTCTCAGCTATCGAAGAAATCGCGAGCGCGTTCACCAGCTGGACGGACAGGTCCGCCGAGCGAGCCGTCGCGATCGCCCTCGCGAGTGCGGGCCTGGCCGCAACCCAGTCGCCCTGCAGCACGCCGAGGAAACCACGGATGAAATAGCTCCACGCCATGGCGTCCGCGGTGCTGGCGCCCGACACCAGCAGCTCGTCCAGCCAGGCGACGCCCTCGCTCTGCGCGCGGGTGATCCAGTACCAGCTGAGCGATGCCGCGAGGTCGATTGCGCGCGCGAGGTCACCTTGAACCACGCAGCGCCGCAGTACTGCCCGGATGTTGTCTATTTCGAGGTCCATCCGGGCGAGCCAGTCGAGGAGCATGAAACGTGACTGGAGCGCGGTCGCCTGACTCGTCGACACGAAGTAGTGCGTGCAGCGCTCCTCTACGGCCTGCCTCTCCCCCGCGTCGTCGAGCCGGCGGCTCGCATACTCGCGCATCGTCTCGTGCAGCCGGTAGCAGGCCACTCCGCGCGCGTCCGCTTTGATGACCAGCGACTTGTCGACCAGCGAGGACAGCACCTCAAGTGTTTCACCGCTTGCCCCTTCTTCACTGATGCATACCTCTTCGACGTCCTGCAACGTGAACCGGCCGGCGAATACGCAGAGGCGTCTGAGCAGGACCCGCTCGCTATCCGTCAGTAGGTCGTAGCTCCAGTCGATCGCCGTCTGCAAGGTCTGGTGGCGGGGCAACGCCGCTCGATCTCCGCCGACCAGCAGACTGAAACGGTCGGTCAGGCGCTCAAGGATCTGCTCGACGCTCAGCACGCGCGTGCGCACTGCCGCGAGCTCCAGAGCCAAGGGCAACCCGTCGAGGCGCCGGCAAACGTCGGCCACGGCGGTGCGGTTGGCGGCGGTTAATTCGAAACTCCCCGACGCCGCGACCGCGCGCTCGACGAAGAGCATGACGGCGTCGTTTTGGCGAAGCCGGCTCAGAGGCTCGGCGCCATGCGCCGAAGGAAGCTCGAGTGGCGGGATGGGAATCACGTGCTCGCCGGCCACTGACAGCGGCTCGCGGCTGGTGGTGAGGACGCGCACGCCCGGCGCGACCGCGACGATCAGGCTGACCAGCTCTGCCACGACGCCGAGTAAGTGCTCGCAGTTGTCCACCACGAGCAGGAGCTCCTTGTCGTGCAGGTGTCCCAGGAGCACCGGACGCGAGTCCGGAGCGCCCTGGGCGCGCAGGTCCAACGCGGCCATCACTGTATGCAAGACCAACGTCGGATCACGGACTTCGGCCAGGCCGACCAGCCACGATCCGGCGCGGAAACCGCGTCCGAGGTCGCTGGCGGCGCGGATCGCAAGGCGCGTCTTGCCGACGCCGCCCGGACCTACCAGGCTGACTACCCTCGCGGTCGACAGCTTCTGCCGCACCTCGGCCAGCTCACGGCGGCGGCCCACGAAGCTGGTCGCTTCTGCCGGGAGGTTACCTAGACGGCGACGGGGCCTTGCCATATTTCAACCGAAGTTACTACGCCGGGGTTAAGCGGCCCGGTTTCCGCCTCGAACCGGCAATTTCACGGATTCCGGGCCGCCCGGCCTTCCCTACGCTCGCTGATATGGCTCAGGAGCTTTCGGTGCAACGAATCGAGGTGACCTTCGTCGGACACCCACCGGCCCGCCAGGTCGAGCGCGCGTCTGGCGTGAGCGAGGTCGAGGTCGAAGGGCAGGTCCTCCGCTGCACCGTCTGCGGCAGCTTTCAGCCTTTCCTCGAGGCCCTGCGCGGTCACGAGGTGCTCAACCTCAAGTCAATTTAGGAGCGAGAAGACATGGTCAGCAGCTACCCGGTCCAGTTCGACGTCGACTTTCCATCGCGGCCGCTCAACCGGCTCACGACAGCGTTTCGGTTCATCGTCGCGATCCCGATCGTGGTGATCCTGACGATGCTAACGGGAGAGTCGTTCCGCGACGGCGGTCACTCCACCACCACGACCCTTGTGATCGGCGGCGCGGCGGTCTTTGTACCGCTCGTGCTCATGCTCGTCTTCCGACAGAAGTACCCGCGCTGGTGGTTCGACTGGAACCTCAACCTGATGCGTTTCTCCAACCGCGTCACCGCGTACATCGCATTGCTCGACGACCGGTACCCGTCGACCGATGAAGAGCAGTCGGTGCACCTCGACTTCGGGTACCCGGAAGCCCGCTCGATGAACCGCTGGCTGCCGCTTGTCAAATGGCTGCTTGCCATTCCTCACTACGTCGTGCTGTTCTTCCTGTGGATCGGCGCCTTCGTGACGGTGATCATCGCGTGGTTCGCGATCCTCATCACCGGCTCCTACCCCCGCAGCTTGTTCGACTACGTCGTGGGCGTGCTGCGCTGGACCAACCGCGTGAACGCTTATGCCTACACACTGGTCACCGATCAGTACCCACCGTTCAGCTTGAGCTAGACCGATGATCGGCACCAGGACCGCACCGAAAATGAAAGCGATCGTCTGTGGGAAGCCCGGCCGCGCAAGCCAGCTGCGGGTTTCGGAGATCAATCGGCCGGCCATCTTCGCCGACGGCGTGCTGGTGCGCGTCCACGCCTCGTCGGCCAACCCCGTCGACCTGTTCCCGACCACGGGAATGGGTTACCTCCAGGGCGGCCGCAAGCCGGCGGTGCTCGGCACGGACTTCGCCGGCACGGTCGAGGAGGTCGGCTCGAAGGTGAGCCGTTTCAAGGCGGGTGACGAGGTCTTCGGCGGCAAGCGTGGCGCATTCGCTGAATACCTTCTTGCCTACGAGACGACACCGATGGTGCTCAAGCCCGGTGGCGTCTCGTTCGAGGCAGCCGGCACGGTCGCGGTCGCCGGCACGACCGCGCTGCAGGCGCTATGCAGGCACGGTGATATCAAGGCCGGGCAGCACGTTTTGATCAACGGCGCGTCAGGCGGCGTGGGCACGTTCGCGGTCCAGATCGCGAAGGCTCTCGGAGCGGACGTCACCGCGGTCTGCAGCACGCGCCACATGGACCTGGTGCGCTCGCTGGGCGCGGACACCGTGGTCGACTACACGAAGGAAGACTTCACGCGCGGGAGCCGGCGCTTCGACCTCGTCCTGGACGTCGCAGGCAGCCATTCACTGGCCGCGTGCCGGGGGGTCATGACGCCGACCGCCACTTTTGTGGGCGTAGGCGCAGCCGGCATCCAGCACCGTTCGGGCGGGAACTTCCG
>JBIOJB010000155.1:0-4648 GCA_044450465.1 Candidatus Dormibacterales bacterium
CGGGCGCCCACCCACCCGGACCCGACGGCCGACCGGGGCCGGCATCGCTTCACCTACGCGCTCCTGCCGCACCCCGGCGATTTCCGGCAGGCCGGCGTGATCGAGGCCGGCGAGGACCTCAACGCTCCGCTGCGGGTGGTCAAGGGCAGCCTGCGTGCGGCGGACGGCCGCTCGATCGTCGAGGTCGGCACGCCGCAGATCGTGGTCGAATCGATCAAGCGCGCCGAGGATTCCGACGCTGTGATCGTCCGGCTTTATGAAGCCTGGGGCGGTCGCTGCAGGACGCGCCTTAGAACAACTCTGCCGGTGCGTCGCGCGGCGATATGCGACCTGCTCGAACGGGAAAGGTCATCCGTTCCAGTTGACCGAGGCGAGCTGGAGCTCGAGCTCGGCCCGTTCAAGATCGTGACCCTGAAGCTGGAGCGCTAGAGGTCCGCTAGATAAGCCGGAGGAGAGCCGCGGTGATCGTGGCGGCGGCCACCACCACAAGAAAGGGTGCGCGGAGCAGAACCGCCACGACCGCGACGCCGAGGGCCGTGACCCTTGCGTCCAGGACCAGATGCTGGCCCGTCGAGAAGGTCTGGGTCGAGACCAGTGCCGCGAGCAAGGCGACCGGCAGCAGCGGCACCGTCCGCTGAATCCGGCGATCCTGAAGCAGCCGCTGCGGCAGCGACAGGCCCGCGAGCTTGAGCGCATAGCACGCCGCCGAGGCCACCAGCACCCCCGCCCAGATCATCGCGAAGATCCCCGCAGGCCGAAGAGCGACACGAGAACGGCAACGATCAAAAGCGGAACACCCGGGGGAACGAAGGGCAGCAGGACCAGCGCCACGACACCCGCTCCCAAAGCGATGGCGAGCGGCTCGCGAGCTCGTAAGCGCGGGGCGAGCAGGGCGAGAAAGGCCGCCGGAGGCGCCGCGTCGAACCCGAGGACTTTCGGATTGGGCAGCGCGTGGGTGGCAAGCGCGCCGATCAGCGTGCCCAGGTTCCAGAGCGCAAACACCGAGAAACCCGTCGCCCAGAAGGCAAGGGTGCTGTCGGCCCGCCCGTCGCGGGCGATCGCCATGGCCGTCGTCTCGTCGATCACGAAATGCGACTGCGCGAGTCGCCGCCACCTGCCCGGCGCCAGGATGGAGGAGAGCCGCAGACCGTACAGCGCGTTGCGCGAACCGAGAAGCGCAGCCGTGGCCGCCCCCGCCCACACGCTGCCCCCCGCACCGACCACGCCGACGAGCGCGAACTGAGAGGCGCCGGTGAACATCAGAAGGGAAAGGGCGCAGGTCTGAAGCAGGGTGAGACCGGCCGTCGTGGAGATGGCCCCGAACGAGAGCGCGTAGGCGCCGGTGGCTACGCCGATGCCCAGGGCATCGCGGATGATCGCGCGGCGGTGGCTGATAACCCGACTAAGTTATCTGCTTCCCGTCCGGGCCAACCACGTACCAGAGGGCGCCGTAGTTGTTGACCGCCTGTCCTGTGGTGTCGCCGGGGCTCTTGTCCGTCTGCACGTAGTACAGCGGGTGGCCGGCATAGCTGACCTCTGTCGATCCATCTGAGCGCGGCGTCGTGCCGAGCAGCGAGGCGTTGGCGCCTGTGCCTGCGATCGGCTGCCCAGAGGTGAGAAGTGGAGGCCAGTATTGCGCGCACTGGCCGCTGCAGGTGGAGGTCGTACCGGTGTCCGCGACGAAAAGGTAGAGAGTGCGGCCGCTGCCATCGACCAGGATCTGGCCGAGCTTCGGGTTCGTGGCCACCGCGACAGTCGCAGTCGTGACCGGCGACGCATTGAGCGGTGTGCTTGAAACCGAGGCAGTCGACACACCGCATGCGGTCATCGCAGCTGCGGCTGCGCCCAACAGGGAAATAAGGACGGCTCGTCTTGGCATCTGAATGCTCCCGCGATTGATCTCGCCGCAGCGGACGCATTGGGATACCTGGTCGAGTTACGGGTGGATTACTCCGGGGTGACGTACGCGGCGGTGAGGCCGCCGTCGACGAGAAACGTCGCGCCGTTGACATAGCTCGACTCGTCGCTGGCAAGGAACAGCGCGGCGTTGGCGATCTCGCGAGCCTTGGCGAGGCGGCCCATCGGAAGGTGCACACGCCTGCGCTCGTAGGCCGAAGGGTCCGCGTTGAAGATCCGCATCAACAACGGCGTCTCGACCGGGCCCGGGCACAGCGCGTTGACGCGCACGCCCTGTCGCGCGAACTGCACCGCGAGCTCGCGGCTCATTGACAGCACGGCGCCCTTGGATGCCGTGTACCCGATCTGCGAGGTGGCCGCGCCGAGGATGGCGACGAAGGAGGCCACGTTGATCACTGAGCCCCCACCACCTTTGAGCAGGTACGGGATGCCGTACTTGCAGCAGAGGAAGACTCCCTTCGCGTTCACGGCCTGAACCCGGTCCCATGCCTCGGGCTCGGTGGTCAGAATCGAGTCGTCATCGGCGGGCATGATGCCTGCGTTGTTGTAGATCACATCGACCCGCCCGTAGCGCTTCTCGGTCTCGGCGAACATCGCCTGCACGCTCTTGGGATCACTCACATCGGCGGCGAAGAAAAAGGCCTCCCGGCACTCGCTCGCCGTCTTCTCGCCCGTCTCGCGGCCGACGTCGGCCACGCACACCTTGGCCCCCTCCGAAGAGAAGAGGAGAGCCGCCTCGCGGCCAATGCCGCTTGCCGCACCGGTGATCACCGCAACTTTGCCGTCAAGCCTTCCCATGCTTCCTCCTCCCCTGGTGGCCTCAGCCCCGCTCGTAGAGACGTTCGCGCTCGTAGGTCGTGACCACCTTGTCGAACAGGGCCTGCTCGGTGCGTGCGTAGTTCAGGTAGTGGTCGATGACATCGTCGCCGAAAGCCTGCCGAGCCATCTTGCCGCTTTCCAGCGCCGCGATGGCGTCGCGCAGGGCGTGCGGGAATCTCTGGACGTCCGACTCGTAGGCGTTCCCTTTGAACTCGGGCGGGAGCGTGAGCTTCTCCTCGATCCCGCGCAGGCCGGCTGCAAGTAGAGCGGCAAACGCGAGGTACGGGTTGGCGTCGGCGCCCGGAATTCGCGACTCCGTCCTCAGGTGCTGGCCGTGGCCGACGATGCGAAATCCGCACGTGCGATTGTCGTGGCCCCAGGCGAGAGTCGTCGGCGCCCAGCTGCCGGCGGCGTAGCGCTTGTATGAGTTGATGTTGGGCGCAAGAAAGACCGCGACCTCGGACGCGTAGGCGATCTGGCCCGCCAGGAACTGGCGGAAGAGCTCGGACTCTCCGTCGAAGACGTTCCGCCCGTCCTTCCACAGACTCGAGTGGATGTGGCATGAGCTCCCGATCCAACGGTGGTCCGGCTTCGCCATGAAGGTGACCGAGCACCCGCGCTGGTGAGCCATCTCCTTGATGCCGTTCTTGTAGATCACGTGGCTGTCGGCCATGGTGATCGCGTCGGAGAACTTGAAGTTGATCTCCTGCTGGCCCGGCCACGCCTCGCCCTTCGAGCTCTCGACCGCGATGCCCGCCGCCTTCATCCCCTTGCGCACGGCGCGAATGAAGGGCTCGTCGTACGTGGTGGCAAGGATGTGGTAGTCGAGGATGTAGGGCACCGACGGCGTCAGGTCCGTGAAGTGCTTCGTGTGGGCCTCCGCGTAGGTCTCCTTCATGAGATAGAACTCGAGCTCCGAGCCGACCATTGGCTCGAACCCCATCTGGCGCGAGCGCTCGACCTGTGCCCGAAGCACCTGCCGCGGGGATGGGCGCACGGGTTTGCGGTCGTGCCAAGCGACGTCACACAGCACCATGGCCGTGGCTTCGAGCCATGGGATGACGCGCAACGTGGCAAAGTCGGGGACCATGTCGAAGTCGCCGTAGCCGCTTGCCCAGTTGGCCATTTGGTAGCCGGGCACGGGGTCCATCTCCATGTCCAGAGCCAGCAGGTAGTTGCAGCCCTCGGTGGACTCTCCCTTGAAAGACGTCTCTACGAAATACTCCGCGTCGACCCGCTTGCCCATGAGGCGGCCCTGCATGTCCGTGAACGCCACGATTACGGTGTCGATCTCGCCGGCCGCGACCGAGTGCGCCAGATGCTCTTTGGTCAGCAAGTGTTATCTCCTGTGATTGGCCGCGGCTCGGGCCCGCGCCACGAAGCGCTCGAAGAGCCTTCGGGCCCAGGGAAGATCGGTCGTGAGCTCCTCGGGATGGCACTGGACGGCCACCACAAGACCGTCATCCGACTCCACGCCTTCGACGGTTCCGTCCTCGCCCCTGGCCGTCTGCTGAAGTCCAGGCGCCAGGTTGCGGATTGCCTGGTGGTGGAGGCTGTTGACCCGGACCTTGTGCTCGCCGGCCGCGCGCCCGAGCTCGGATGCCGGGTCGACCTCGATGGTGTGCGCGAGGTGCTTTCGGCCAAGCGCTCGGACGTCGTGGTCCTCGAGGTGCTGCACCAGCGAGCCGCCCATGGCGACGTTGATCACCTGCTGACCGCGGCAGATGCCGAGCACGGGCAGCGAGCGCTCGCGAGCCTGGCGGAAGAGGCGGAGCTCGGTTTCGTCAAGCTCGTGGTCGATCGGACCGACCTTTACGTCCGGGGTTTCGCCGTAGAACGACGGGTCCACGTCCCAACCCCCGGGCAGAAGCAGGCCGTCCAGCTCGGGCAGCGCCGGCGTGCCAGGCGGGAG
>JBIOJB010000156.1:0-4576 GCA_044450465.1 Candidatus Dormibacterales bacterium
CAGCTCACCAAGCAGATAGCGACTGCGGTCGGCGATGGAACGACCGCTGCGGTCTCCGCCTCGGCGTACCTGGCGTCACTGAAGGACCGAGCGTCGCTGACGGCTAAGCGCTAAGCGGTTACGTCGATCCAGACAAGCCCGGGGGGAAGGCTCACAGTCTGGCCGCCCACGGTGAAGGTGAGGGGCCCATGGCTGTCGGTGGACGCCCAGGTGCCCGAGTAGCCCGTTCCCTTGTAGTAGATCTCGACGTTTCCGCTCGTGTCGAGGTCGAAGTCGTGGATGTGGGCGCCGTGCCCGTCGCCGACGTTGAGCAGCTGCTCGCTGGTGTGCAGCACGATCAGCATCTCGATGCGTAGCGGCTGGTTGAGGTTCACGTCGGAATAGGCGTGATCCGATTCGTTCTTCTGATACGTGCCCATCACAGGGTCGTACGTGTACACGGAGTAGTGCTCCGCGACGCTCACGCTCGTGGCGACGGTGCCATTCGCCAGCGACGGCCGTGCCTTTGGAACCGTGAAGGCGGGGACTCCGGAGAAGAAGTTGTTCTCCGCCGCGAGCACCGACGGCCCGTTCATCATCAGGTTGTCAGGCGCGTAGCGCGCGTTGGTCCTGTACTGATAGCCGATCGTATCGAAGAATTGCGGTACGGGATCCTGGGCGGCCCGGCTGGCTGTCGCCTGCGACTCACCCGACTGGAAGAGCAAGCCCTTGTAGTGCCGCGCGATCTTCAACGAGATGAACCGGCTCGATCGCATCGGGCCGATGACGTCAGGGGCGTCCTGGTAGATCGCGGTCAGCCTGGTGATGCCGCCCTCGGCCAGGTATTCGAAGACGATACCCGCGGCCTGGAGCCCGTTCTGGTCGACCGCGTAGGCGTCGTTCGGGATCTGGATCAGCGCCGGATACGGCAGCGGGGTCGTGTGCTGGTGGTCGTGGTAGTAGACCCCGGTTTTGAGGTTGAAGGCGGCCGGGACGAGGTGGCCGCTCTGATCGCGGCCGCCCGGCGCGATGTTCACGAGGAGCGGGCCGGAGGGGATGCCGGCGGTTGTGAAGGTTGCGCTTTTGTCATCCGCGGCCCACTTGAGGTCAGCGATCTGGGTCCCGATCGAAACCCTGATCGTGATTGGCTCCATCGCGTCGTTGAAGGTCAGCTTCAGGATCGTCCCCGGGTCGACCTCGGACCCGTCCGTCAACGGTTTGCCGTCGGGTCCCGTGACCGCAGTCACCCGCGGAACGATGTTCGTGGTGAACGTCCAGTGCGCGGCCTTCACGTTGTGCCGGTTCGCATCGGTGATCGCCTTGAAGGTGACCGTGTAGGTGGTGAGGTCGGCGAGCGAGGCGGCCGGCGTCCATGCGTACTGTGTGTCACCCGAGACGGCAGTGATGCTGCCGGCTGCCGGCGGGCTGATGCTGAACCCTGCCTTGACGGACCCGAGCCCTATCGACCGGCTGAAGGTGAGGAGCACACGGCTGTCGGTCGGGACGTCTTTCTGCCCGTTGGCGTAGTTGCTCGAAACGGTGGTCGGAAGGGTGTTCTCGTACGCCAGGTAGGCGCCCGCGCTCACCAGGATGACCACTGCGGTGAGCCCGATGGCGGCCCATCCGCGCCTGCTCAATCCCCTCCGCAGTGAGATGCGCCTCAGGGAGGGGGCCGGCGAAGGCAGGGCCTCGGATTCGGGGAGCGACGTGGACTTGGACAACGGGCCGTCGCGATTATCTCAAATGGGGTTGCCCGGAGGCGAGCCGCCCCGCTCGAGCTGCCGGAGCAGCCTGAACGTGTAGAGGCCGGTGGCGTGCCCGCTCTCGAATCCGATCTGCAGCGCGTACTGCCCGATGAGCGCCACGTCCTTGATTCGCAGCTCTTCGGAGCTGAGCCTGTTCAAGCTGGCCAGCCGGCCGGGCGACCCGGCCTCGCCACGGCACTCCGCGCACGGGCACGCCCATCGCAGCTGCTCACCGGAGTAGCTGCTGGTGTGACCGTCCTCCCATCCGATCTCCATCACCTGGCGAGCCCGGTCGACGTCGACTTTGATCGGGAACGGATCGATGTCTTGCAGCTGCCGCTACCTGCAGTCCACTAGTGAACGTTGATGACCGGAAGCTGCCTGAAGGACTGAATCGAGGTCCGAGCCGCGACCTGCGAAGCCACACTGACGAAAGCCCTGGCGCCGGCGGAGTCGGGGCGTGAAATCACGACGGGTGTTCCGGCGTCAGCGTCTTCGCGGATCCCCTCCTCGAGCGGGATGGCGCCAAGGAAGGGCACGCCGAGACGTTCCGCGGCGGCCTCGGCGCCCCCGTGGCTGAAGATCTCGTGGCGGTGTCCGCAGTTCGAGCATATGTACCAGCTCATGTTCTCGATCAATCCGAGCGGGGGTCACGTTGAGCTTGCGGAACATCTGCAGCGCCTTGACCGCGATGTCTGTCGCGACGTCCTGCGGAGTGCAGACGATCGCCACTCCGGTCAGCGGCACGGCCTGCGCCAGTGTGAGCGACGCGTCGCCGGTGCCGGGGGGAAGGTCGATGACGAGGTAGTCGAGCTGACCCCAGTCGACCTGCACCATCATCGCCTCGATCGCCTTGCCGACCATGGGCCCGCGGTAGATCGTCGGCTCGTCGCCCGGGTTGAGGTGGCCGAACGACATGAGCTTGAGCCCATGGGCTTCGACTGGAAGCAGCCGGCCGTTGGCCTGCTGGGGAACGAGCCTGGATCCGGTCATCGCGGGTATCGACGGTCCATAGATGTCCGCGTCCAGGAGCCCCACCGAAGCGCCGCTGAGGCGAAGCGCGGCCGCCAGGTTGACGGCCACGGTGGATTTCCCGACGCCTCCTTTTCCGGACGCGACCGCGATCGTCTGCTTGACTCCGGGAAGCACCTCCGACGGCTTGGGCCGGATGAACGCCGGGCGCACGTTCGCCGTCATCCGGACGTTGACCCCGGTCACGCCGGGAATTCCGCCCACCAGCTCTTGCGCCTGCGACTTGAAACGGTCGCGCACGGGGCACGCCGGCGTGGTGAGCTCGAACGTGAAGCGGACCATTCCCTCGGGGTCGACCTCGAGCTCCTTGATCATGCCGAGGCTCACGACGTCACGCCCAAGATCCGGGTCGCGGATCTGGCCGAGGACCTGAAGCACCTGCTCGGTGGTGGGCGCCGACATTGCCTGGGCATGTTACCGGCGCCTGCTAACTTGCGTCTGGCATGTCGCTCCAGCCCGGCCGCCTCGCGCTGCAAGCCCATCAGGCGGCATGCCGCGATTGCCGGCAGTGCGCCGACGCGGGCATCATCCAGGAGGCGAATCCGACATTCATGGGCGATTGGGGCGCCCCTTTCTTCCTGGTGGGTCAGGCACCTGGGCCCGTGGAGCGGGTCTCGCGCCGTCCCTTCTCGGGTCGCGCCGGAAAAGAGCTGGACCGTTGGATGGTCAGGGCCGGGTTCGACGACGCGGATGAGTTCCGTCGCATGACCTACGTCACGTCGCTGATGCGCTGCTTTCCCGGACGCAACCGCGCCGGCACCGGAGACCTCAAGCCGCCGGCTGCGGCCATCGCCAACTGCGCGCCGTGGTTGGCGGCCGAGCTTGGACTTCTGAAGCCACGTGTGCTCGTGCTCGTCGGCCAGATGGCGATCGCAAGATTCATCGGCGTCGCGCGCCTGGAAGACGCGGTCGGCCGGCGATTCGGCGCCGACCCCGTGATGGTCCCGCTACCTCACCCCTCCGGTCAGAGCCGATGGCTGAACGACGCGCGCAATCGGCGCCGCCTTTCGACGGCGCTGGCCATTCTTGGGGAGCTTCGGTCGGAGTTTGCAATCCCGGCGGGGCGCTGAAGTACAGATGCCTTTCTTCTTCGCCAGGCGTGAGGGCGATCGGGCGGTGATCGAGGGGAGCGACGCACGCCACCTGGCACGCTCGCTCCGCGCCCGGGCAGGTGAAGACATTGAGGTCGTCGACCCCGCCGGCTATCTGCTCTCGGTGAGGCTCGAGCTCGTTTCGCCGGATCGGGTCGAGGGCGCGATCGTGGGCGAACGGGCTCACGACCCGGAGCCCCGCGCGAAGGTCGCCATCGGCATTGCCAACCTGCCCGCGCCCGCGTTGGAGCTGGTGCTGTCGCGGTGCACGGAGGCCGGCGCCTACTCGTTCACCGTCTTCCAGGCCGACCGGAGCGTGGCTCGCGGCTTCAAGCCCGAACGATGGGGCGTGATCTGCCGCGAGGCGGCGATGCTGGCAGGGCGGCTGCGCGTGCCGGAGGTTGCCACCGCGCCATCGCTCGACGCCCTGCTGGAGCGGGCCGAGCACCCGGTGATGCTGGCGCGCGGTTCGGAGACCGTCCTCGGTGAGCTCGCCGAGCCGCGCGACCTGACGCTTCTGATCGGGCCGGAAGGGGGTTGGACGGATCGCGAGCTCGCCGTGTCTCCACTCAAGGCGGGACTGGGCCCCCGGAACTTGAGGGCGGACACCGCCGCGCTCGTGGCGCTCGCCATCGCCCTTTCAATACGAAGCTGACCCGCTCAATACGAAGCTAACCCGCTTCACAGTCCTGCTTCGAGTTGAGATAAGATAGGGGCACCATGTTGAGG
>JBIOJB010000157.1:0-4556 GCA_044450465.1 Candidatus Dormibacterales bacterium
AGGCTGCGTCGTCCGGAAATAGGCCCTGAAACTCGAGGATCGTCCTCGGGAAGCTCGGCCGCGCCACGCCGAGATCATAGCGGAGCTAACCGGATAGGCAATAGACCCCATTAACGACAGCAAGCCGCTGTGCCGTGGCAACTCGGCGCCAGCCCTTGAATGGAGGGGAAGTCGCTGTGCGGGACGGGGGCAGGTCGCAAGGCCTGCCTCTGTTTTTTCGCCAGAAGCCGGGCAAGTCTGACTGGGTGCTCGACTGAAGCCATCATGTTGCGCACCCACCTCACCGAGGTGGCCGTTCGCCGAGCTGACGGCCACGCCAACGATCTTCACCCGGAGGCACGGCCATGCCGCTCGTAAGCGTCACCACCACCACCTTCCACGAACCGTTCGTCGTGCGCTTCGCAGGCTCCGAGGTCGAGTACACGATCCAATGCGGCGTCGGCAAGCAAGGCACCCAGACGTACGTCCCGATCGAACACCTCCCGCATCTGATCACCGCGATCCAGGCGCTCGACGCCACCGCCACGATCACGAGCGCGCCGGAGTAGGAGAGCCATGAACCCCAGCGCCCCCGAGAAGATGCTGATGGACGAAGTCGCCTTGCGCGCCCGCAAGCACGGTGGCAACTACGTTGCCGCCTGGCGCGAAGTCTTGCAGCGCCCCCAGAAATCCTCCACACCCTACGCGATCACGCGCCAGGCTGCGCTGTCGCAGGTCAAGCTCAGCGAGGCCCAGAAGGGCGTCGTCAAGCTCAGCGACAACGCCCGAAGCGCGCCCGGCTCCAGCATTTCCAAGATCCGCCCCACGCCCGGTGTGGCGGCGACCACGCCACCCGCCGAGCGCAAGCCAGGCGAGTCGCAGGAAGACTTTCGTCAGCGCCTTCGCCAGCAGGTGCTCGACCTCGGCAAGCCAGCCAACGCCCCACGTATGGGTCAGAAGGGTGCGGCAGCCGACACGGCGACCTACGGCGAGCCGGTCGGCGGCTACGAATACGCCAAGCGGAAAGGCGAGCTGATGGCCAACGAGAACGCCAAGGACCTCGAGCTCGCTTCGCACATCCCGCCGGTCTACAAGGACACGTCGTCTCTGCGCGACAAGGCGATGGCCTACATGAAGACGCACGGCGTCAGCTACAAGGTCGCGCTCTCCGAGGTCGGCAAGTAATGGCCAACAAGATCGCGGCGGTGCTCGCCGAAAGCAAGCCCGAGGAAGAGCTTGAAGACCTCGTCGGTGACGCCGACGTACCCCGCCCGGTAATCACCGAACGCACCAAGTGGCCGGAGTGGAACGGCCGCTCGTCGAAGGTGCATCTGCACCCAGGCCGCACGATCAATCGCGACTTCGCCCTCCTCAACAGCGAGTCGGAGTGCATCGATTGCCTCAAGCGAGACGTGCACACGACGACCCATCAATTCCACGCCCGCGCCACCCGGCTGCCGCGCAACGCCTGGTTCCGCCACCCGCGAACCGGCAAGATGCAGCGCTACGCCGGCCCTGAGGGCGAGCACGTGTCTCTCCTCGAGGACGACGGCATGCTGGCCAACAGCGCAGCCGCGCGGCGCCACGACCAGACCCAGCGCGACGTTGATCAACTGCGTGGCATCGCCCCCGAAGGCAAGTGCCGGACCTGCAAGCTGATCTTCGCCGAGAACGAGCGTGGTGGTTGGCCCGACGTCTGCCCTGAGTGTGGAGCCCGCAACGGCCTCAGCGAGCTGGGCCAACTCTCGACCGCCGACCTCGAGGAGATCTTCAGGGGCACCCTGCCCCACGAGGCGGCGCTCGATATCGAGAAGTCACAGATCCGCGACGAGCAGAAGCAGATCCGCGAAAACAACCGCGAGCTCGTCGAAGGCATGACCTCCGCCGTGCGCGAAGGCAACGAGGCTTTGATCAAGGCCCTGATCGCCGCCCTTCGGGGTCGCGAGTCAGAGCCAGGGACTGGTGCCGATTGAGGTGTCCAGACCTCCTCGTTGCTCCGTAGCCGACGCCAACTCGGCGGGGGTGCACTCGCTCTGTCCCAACAACGCCGACGGCTGGTGGAGTGGGCCGGACGGCGACGGCCGGATGCTTCGGATCGCGGTCTGCACGACCCACTTGTTCCAGATCGTCCGCGACCAACAGACCCAGCGTGAGAAGGCTGCAGGTGGTTGAGTCGATGAGTGCGCGTAGCGTCCGGCGAGGTGCCGGGACAGGGGGTCGACTTCGCCCCCGAGATTCATCACGCACTCATCGGCCCAGCCACCCGCCGGCCGCGGCGGTGCCCCGGATGGAGTCCATTTTTCAAGGCGGAAGATTGGCATGCTACCCGTCTCGGGCCCGCCTCGGCCGGTCGATGCGTCACTCATGACCGGTGCCTCCTCCTTTCGTGGCCGGGCGTTCGCCGAGTGAGCATGGCGGCGCCCGGTCCTCCTCTCTCCCAGCGCAGCGGCTCTCGCATCGTGGTGGCGCCGCTGCACAACACTCAGCTGGCAAAAGACCAGGCGCTCGAGAAGGCGCTGCGCGCACTCCAGCAGGACTACGCCCACTACGTGAAGCCGGTCTTCCGTAAGAAGAAGTTCGCCCAGACCAGGACCCAGATCCGCAAGGTCAAGGCGCAGGCTATGTTGCGCCGGGTCAAGCGCCACGCCGCCGTCCAGGCCACCCGCAAGAAGGCGGCCTCCGACCGCGCTCGCCAGGCCGAGGTGCGCGATTGAACGACCTCTGGCGAGTCGCCTATCACGAGGCTGCGCACGCCATCCTCGCCGAGTGCCACCAGGTGCCGGTCTCGATGGTCTCCGTCCATCCACCAGCGACGTGGTTCGCCACCGAGGAGGCCGGCGCCTATGCCCTGGCCGTGATCGCCATGGGTGGGCCGATCATGGATCGCCGCTTCGATCACGAGCAGGATGCGGAGGACAAGCTCATCGCCGCCGAGCAGGTGTCCACACTCGTCGACGACACCGATGCCGAGGGCACGGACCTCCAGTACATGGAGATCGTCAGCAAGCACGCAGCCCAGGTGCTGGAGCGGAACTGGACCGCGGTTGAGCTGCTCGCCGACGAGCTTGTGGAGTCGGTCAGGATGGGCTCCCTCCTCCCTGTAGGCGCTGGCACGGTGCCCGGCTCGAGGGTGCGGGAACTTATCCATGAAGGCCGGCTGCAGGGCCCCAAGCGGACGCGCTGGACCCTGCTCGCCGCCGACCTCGATGACGACCGGGAATCCCCCGGTCAGCCCGAGATCGAGGTCAGCAAGACCCCGAGCACGATCACGGTCTCGAGGACCGAGCCGCGCGTGGCGATCGACTGGGGCAAGCTGTTCCACAAAATCAGCGACCGGTACACGAAGGCAGCGGCCAAGGCTTCGGCCTCTCACAGCGGGTCGACTGACGGCTCGGCGTGATGCTGCCCCATCAGCCCCTCCCCTTCCGCAAGGCGGCGGCGAAAGAGATCGCCTTTATGGCCCAGACGCTCAAGCTCATCGAGGACGACATCTCCGACATCCGCCTCGCGCGTGACAGGTTGGCCTCCCTGCGACCTCGGGTGCCGGACGAAGAGTTGGATCTCGCGATCGACTACTGCGATTCGGCGGCGCTGGCCCTCGGAGCGATCAGGCGGCGCCTCAGCGCCTCGTGATCGCAGAGATCAGCGAGCAGCGCGAGCTGCTCCAGCATCTGGACAGGCTGCTCGACCAAGTTGAGCTGGAGCAGATGAACACTCACCGCAGCGATGGGCACAGCTTCACCGCCAGCGCGCCCTTGCCTGACTGGCTGCTCGAGTCGGTCGCGGGGACGCTGACTGACTTGGGCATTACCACCGTCGCACCTCGGCACGAGGGCAATTGGATGGGCCCGCGGCGGCGCGTGGAACTCGGTGCCGCCACCCCGGCGATCAACTGGCTCGACGCCCTCTTTGACGCCGAGGCGGCCGTCCTCGTGGAGCTTCGCGGTGCGGTCGAAGATGACGTCGACGAGCCCTACGAATCGCCCTACCTGAGTCAGCAGACACAAAGCACCTCGGAGCGAGTCGAGCGCGTCGCGCTCCGCCGGCCGGAGGAGGAGTGGACCTGGGGTCGCCTCCGCAAGGAAGTCCGGGAGCGCGGGATCCCCGGCCGGTCGGGCATGAGCAAGCCTCAACTGAGGGCTGCACTCGGCCTGCCTCCCGAAGCAGCAGACAATAGCTAGAACCTAATCATGGCCTGGAAGCAAGCGTAGTTACTGATCTCGGGAGCTAGTCCTCAGGCAGGTCACTTGTCTGCGGAGCAAGAGGCAGCAAGTTCGATTCTTGCCAGGCGCACCAGCACGCCCGTCAGGCGGCGGTCAGGAACTTCACCAAGCCGGCCTCGAGGGCCGCGGCGATCATCTGCTGCCCTGACGGGTCGGAAGCAATACGCGCTTCGTTGGGGTTGGTCAGGAACAGCGGCTCGACCAGGGCGCCCGCCATCTGGCTTGGCGCGTCCACCCAGCCCGCGGACAGCGGCCCAAGCTCGATGAGGTGGTTGTACGTGCTGCCGGAGCTCGTAAGGGTCGGTGCGGCCAGCTGGTCGTCGGTCCAGACACCACGGTCGGCCGTACCCAAAG
>JBIOJB010000158.1:0-4454 GCA_044450465.1 Candidatus Dormibacterales bacterium
ACTCGGAGCTGCTGTTGACGCCCAAACTGCGCTGCCAAGACCAGACCAATTCTCGTACGTAGTCGTGCACGCTGGCGGCTGACGGAACAACGAGGCGCAGGACGTCGGGACCTTCTTGGCCCGTCGTCTCGAGGACCGCGATGAAGTTCTCGTTCGTCCAGTCCTCACGGATGCTGCCTCTCGCTCCCAACTCGAGCCTGCCTTGCCCATTGGAAACGCCGGTACTCGCGCTTGTAGTCAAGAAATCGGACGAAAAGGAAATGCCGCTGCCTTTCGATGTTGTGCGCTCGCGGAGCATCCCATTAATCGCCGCCTCAACCTGAGAGTCGAAATGCCGAGTGACTTCGCCCGCCCGAAGGCCGGTAAACGTCTTGGTTCCCAGGACGCCTGGGACCGTCTGCGGGATCTCAGTGCGCAAAGGCAGAACCAACGGGCCAAGCACGTTCGCCATCGACGCATCGTGTCTGGAGAACCAGTTCCGTTGGCGACTTGTTCGAGAGGTCTTGTCGCGCCTTCGTTCAGCCCAGTGACATAGGGGGATGAACCCGATATCCACCATGAGCACAAGGAGCCCGAGAGCCCATTGATCGGGTGCCGCGATCGTGTTGGCGACGATGAGCGCCCACCAATAGACCACAAGGCTCCCCCCTACCAAGCGCCGGGTCGGGTATACGAGACCGACGCTCCCTATGAGCAAACCGGCACCGACGAATAGCCATCCCCACCAAGCTCTCACCCCGAGTATTAGGAAGGCGGCCCAGATGAGCGTCAGGAAGTAGCAGGGCAGTAGGAGCACTTCGTATCCGGTGCGCGGAAATGGCGCGTTGGGATCGCCGAATAGCCAATGTCCGAAGGCCCGCCCCCAACCTCCTCCGTAGGTCATGGTGGCGCGCAGCATAGATCGGTTTGCCTCAATTGGCAGCCCGGCGATTGGTTTGAGGCTCATCTTCCACCCTCCTTGGCGCCCTTAACCGCTTCGTTTGGGAGCGGTCGCCGGCTCTCCCGCTCCAGCCAGCGGACCACCGGCTTGATCGCCCACCACATCAGCCGGCGCTGGACGAACCGGCAGTCCTCGGGCAGCGGCATCCTGGCCGCGGCGCGGAGAGTCTCAAAGACGACTTGCTGATCGATGTCTGACTCCTCGATCGCCGGCGGCTGCGCCGTCAGACGAGCAGCCGCCCGGACCACCGCTGGTCCGAGCATCGCAAGCAGGATCGGGCCCCATACGACGCGCGGCCCGCGACGGTAGGCGCGGATGACCCCCTCTAGAAGCTCATCTTGGCGACGGCTCGGTATCGATCGACGGTGCATCAACGGTGGCAAGTCCGCCAGGCAGAGTCCGCGGAGGACAGGCTCCAGGCACTGCGCCTCCTGGAAAGCTTCACTAACGCAAGGCTGCTCGCAGGCATCCTCGAATCCGCGGCGGATCAGGTTGGAGAGCGAAACCATCATCTACACGCCTCCTGTGAGCGACTGCCGGCTTGCATGTGCCCAACCTAGGAAGCGACCGTCGTCTGACCGTCGTCTGGAGCGTCGTTTCAGGCTGCTCCGACGAAGTTGGTCTGAGATCAAAGCGTCGTCTGCGCGTCGTTTCTTGCGTCGTTTCTCGGAAAAGCACCTTCGTCAGTGGGCAGGTAACGGGTAGCGGCACTTGCAAGCCGACTCCAAATGGAGGTGATGCCCTGCCATGACAGAAGACGCAGACGGACCGTCCAGGCGGCTCAGCGGGCGCCTCCACGTCCGCCTGTCGCTGGCGACTCGAGCGGAGCTGGTCCGCCGAAGCGGTGCGTCCGGCGTACCAGCCAGCTCGGCCGCGCGCCAGCTCATCGAGGCCGGCCTAAGGGCGACCGCAACCACAGACAGCGCAGCGACCGATCATGCAGTGGTCGCGCTTTCCGCCCTCATCGCTGCGGAGCACGCCGTGCTCATGGTCGCCTCGGTGTTGCCCGACGGCGAACTCCGCATGGTCGAGCTCGCAGCCAAAGCGGCCCAGGCCGCCGAAGAGCGGCTGGCACTCTTCCTGGAGGCGCGCTGATGGGCGAGCGCGTGATCCTCGCCGTCAAGTACACGCCTGCCGGCTCGCTCGGCCAGGTCCGAAAGGCGGTGGGCGGCTTCCTGCGCTACGTTCAGCACCGAGACCTCCACCCGACCGAGGCAAAGGCCAAAGCCCGCCCGGACGTCTCCGGGCTGCTCAAGTACGTCGCCTACCGCGACCGCGCCAGCACGCGGGCGGAGCTCTTCGGCCCGACCGGCTCGCTGGGCAGCGCCGAGCGCAAAGCCTTCGCCAACTTCGTCGCCGGCGCCATCGATTCCTCGCGCCCTCAGCTTTTTCGGAACCGCAACGGCGAGCTCGTCGACCGCCGGCGTGCGGTCTACCGGAAGGTCATCTCGCCGGAGCGCGCAGCCGGACTCGACCTCGAGAGGCTGACGCGGGCCGCGGTCGGCCGCCTTGAGAACGAGTCCGGGACTGGGCTGCGCTGGATTGCAGCCATCCACCGCAACACCAAGCACCACCACGTGCACGTGGTGCTGGCAGGAATGCGCGAAGACGGCAACGGAGGCTTCTCCTGGGTAGACATCACCAAACCTCGCCTCGCTGCGATGAAGGAAGCCTTGCTCCTTGAGATCGAGCGCCAGAGGACCGAGCGGATGCCAACCGAGGAGCTCGCTCGAGTCCCTGCGCCGGCGGCCGGGACCGAGCCCGCCGCAGCGTCGCCTACGGCAATCCCTGTGTTCGCTTTCGAGCGCTTGGCCCACAGCCGCGCTCGCCACCTCCACCCGACTCCACTCGCAGGCTCGGTAATGGCGCTTCGCGCCGTCGCCCGCCGATATCAGCGCCAGATGGAGCGCGAGCTCGAAGAGGGCTACCGCCGGATGCAATGGGAGCAAGCGGCGTGACCGAAGTGTTCAAAGGCATCCTGAGGCTGATCAGCCGCGCCATCGTTTGGGCGGCCCAGCAATACCTTCCGTCGTGGCTGGTCGGGTCGACGTCACCGCACAGCCACGGCAGCAGCCGCTGGGCACATGCGCGCGACCGCCATCGCCTCGGTCGGTCGGGCCCTGCCCAATCCTTGGCCGGCGACGGCATCGTGCTCGGCTTCTTCAACGACCAGATCCTCCAATCGCCGGCCGAGGACAACGTGCTGCTTATGGGCGTCCAGCGCTCAGGCAAGACGTCGAGCGTCGTCGTTCCCACGCTGCTCTCCTGGACCGGCGCAGCCATCGCCACCTCGACCAAGGAGGAGCTGGTCAACCTGACCTTCGACCGGAGGCGGCGCCTCGGTCCGGTCTGGGTGTTCGCTCCTCTCGATGAGGACCATGCGTGGCTCGAGCGCCTCGGCCTGCAGAGCTCGACCTGGAATCCGCTCGATGCCGCGACCACCTCGGGTGCAGCAGCCGAGCTCGCCGACCACTTCACGTCGGAAGGCAAGCGCGGCCACAACACGCACTGGTACCTCGCCGCCTCGAGCCTGATCAGCGGCCTTGTGATCTGCGAGCGCGAGCAGGGCGGCGACATGCGCTCGGTGGTGGCGCGCCTCAACCGCACCGCGCCCGCGCAGTACGTCGGGCTCGCCCGAATGCTCAAGGACAGCACCGCAGTCGAGCTGCTGCTGGCCTACGCATTAACTCCCGACAAGGAGGCCGGCTCGATCGCCTCCACCGCTCGCTCCTCACTCTCCCTTTGGAACGACGAGCGCGTCGCCTCAGCCACTCGCTCTGGTCCCGATGCGCTTGATATCGACCGCCTTCTCGATGAAGGCGGCACGCTCTACCTGGTCGCACCGGCGGAGGACGCTGAACGATGCCGGCCGTTGTTCTCAGCCCTCCTGATGTCGGTGCTCAGGCGCGCCACCGCAAAGGCGCGGACCCAGGGCGGCGTACTGTCGCCGCGCTTGCTGGTCGCGCTGGACGAGGCCGCCAACTTTGCCCGCATCCCCCGCCTCGCTGGCTATGCATCCAGCGGTCCCGGGCAGGGCATCCAGCTCCTGCTCTGCTACCACGACCTGGCGCAGATCGAGGCCGGCTACGGACCGGAGGAGGCCCGCACGGTCTGGAACAACTGCCGAGCGCGGTTGCTGCTGCCTGGCCAGGGCGACATTAGGACCCTCGAGGTCTTCTCTCGCGCGATCGGTGATGAGACGCGCCTCTACCGCTCGCGCCAATCGGACTCCCGGTCTTCGAGCTCTATCGAGCAGCGAATCGGCAAGCCGCTGGCCTCGGTCGCCGAGCTGCGGCGGATGACTGACGCGGTGCTCGTCTACGCCAACGCCCTTCCGGCGCGACTCGAGCTCCGGCGCTGGGATCAGGTCCCAATCTGGCGCCAACTCGTCGGTCCTCTTCCCCGTCCCGCGTTGAGTGCCGGCTTTGCCGGCAAAGGAGGCAGTTAGTGAACCCCAACCCAGGAATCTCGGTCTCGCCGGACTTCAACGGGCTCCCCCCGAGCGTCTACCACG
>JBIOJB010000159.1:0-4417 GCA_044450465.1 Candidatus Dormibacterales bacterium
AGGCGAACCAGCAGCCCGTGCATGACTGAGATTGCGGAATATGGAGGATCCGGGCGTTTCACTGTGCTGGTGGTCGATGACAACGACATCGCCCAACGCCTCTGTAAGAGGGTGCTGGAAAAGGAGGGGTACAGCGTTCTGATGGCTGGGGATGGGCTCGAAGCGGTGGATCTTGCCTTGAGCAGGCTGCCGTCGATGATCTTGATGGACGTCGCCATGCCTGGAATCGACGGCCTGGAAGCCATGAGAAGGATCAAGGCGGAGCTTCCATCCATGCCGGTCGTGATCGCGAGCGCCCACTCGATGGAGAGCGATCGCGAGCGCTACCTGGCGGCGGGCGCGGATGACGTGCTGAGCAAGCCGTTCCGGCTGGCCGACCTCATCTCGATCGTCGACAGGGTGGCCCAGGGACGCCGGTGAAGAACCTGACCGGAACCCGCCTGGGCCAGTACGAGATCGTCGAGCGACTCGGCGGCGGCGGCATGGCCGTCGTCTACCGCGCCATCCAGCAGCCCCTTGGCAGGGAGGTGGCCCTCAAAGCCCTCTCCTCAGAGCTGTTCCAGGACGAGGGATTCGTGCGGCGATTCGAGACCGAGGCGAGGACGCTTGCCAAGCTCGATCACCCGAATATCCTTCCTATCTACGACTTCGCCGTCACCGACGGCGTCGCCTTCCTGACGATGCCGCTGATCAAGGGCGGCACCCTACGCGACATCCTCAACCGGGGTCCGCTCGAGCCCCTGATCGCCTGGCGGTACCTGCGAGAAATCGGAGACGGGCTCCAGCACGCGCACGACGCGGGCATCGTCCACCGTGACCTCAAGCCGACCAACGTCCTGATCCACTCCGACGGCCGGGCCATGCTGGCTGACTTCGGGCTCGCGCGCGGCGCGGGACAGCCGACGCACCTGACCACCATCGGGCTCGCCATCGGCACGCCGGGCTACATGGCGCCGGAGCAGGTCATGGGGCACGACGTCGACAAGTGCGCCGACATCTACGCCATGGGCGTGATCACCTTCGAGATGCTGACCGGCCGCCTGCCCTACATCGGATCGAACCGAATGGAGGTCGCCTACGCGACCGTCAACTCGCCCATACCGTCGGCCGTGAAGCTCAACCGGGCGTTGCCGGATGAGCTCGACCAGCTGCTCGTCAAGGTGCTGGCGAAGGATCCGGCTCAACGGCCCCAGAGCGTCCGCGACCTGCTGGCCCTCATGGCGAAGCTGCCGCAGAAGCGGCCCACATCGACCCCCACTCCGCTGCCGCGCTCGGGCCCGACCGGCGGAGAGGTGGCCCTCCTCCCGCGCGGCTACGCGTCACCGCATGTCGCGGAGACGACGGCGATGCCCGTGTCGTCGGTGCCAAGCGTTTTCCACGGCTCGCCGCCGCCTTCGTCCAACCCGGTGGGAGGCTCCGCGGTGAGAACCCTCGAGCTGATGGGCGTGCGACCGGCCCGCGCTCGAGGCCGGTTCATCCTCAACTCTCACATGAGCAACCTCGTCCACGTCGCGCGCGACATATCTGGAGACCGCTGGCCGGAGATCGCGTACGCATCCGGGCTCGTCCAGTACGTCGAGCAGGATCCTCCGCAGGACGAGCAGCTGGCCTCTCCGGTCGAATCCTTGAGCCGCCTCAACGAGGCGTTCGAGACGATCTATGGCCCGGACGCCGAGGACATGATCCGGGCGTGGGGCAGGCGCGCGACCGAGAGATGGCTCGCCGGAGGCCGGCACGGCATGGGCGGCACCAGGCGGCTCGTGCCGGGACGGCAGCGCAAGCTGGCGGGCGTCGTCAAGAACCTCACCGAAGCGATGGACAACGTGCGGGGCGAGCACACCCATGCTTGGCTCCAGGTCGACGAGCACCAGTTCTGGCTCGTCAACTTCTCCAACATGTTCGCTCTGGGCCGCATCAAGACCGTGAAGTCATGTCACGTCTGGACCGCGACCATCGAAACCATCCTCCGGTGGGCCGGGCTGGCCAACGACTGGTACGTGGAGGAGGCCGAATGTGGATCGGTCACAGGCACCTTCGACTGCGCTTTTGTGATTCGGTCGTCTGAGGGCAGGCTCTAGAGCGCTCTCCTGGCCACTCACGGGCTCTGTCAGATGAGTGAGACGGCCTGGCAAAGCCAGGCCTACCATCCACGCTACAGACAGACGTTCGGGGCTGCGGGCCACCTTTCGATACAGTCAGACAGATGAGATTTGCGATCGACGTCACCGCCTGCTGGCGGCCGCAGCGCGTGGGCATGCTCACGGTGGCGGTCGAGCTGTCTCGTGGCATCGTCGCGCGTCGCGGCAAGGACGAGATCACCCTGCTGTGCAGTCGCGAACGTCCACCGGAGCTCGCCTCGCTCGAATGCGAGGCGGTGCTTTCGCCGTACCGGCACGAGCTGGCGCTCAAGACGCGTTGGCTTCCAACGGTCGAACCGATGCTGGGCTGCGACGCCATCCTTTATCCGTACTGGCCGAGTCCCCCGCTTCGTCATCGGGCGGCCCCCCCGGCTGCCGTGTTCGTGCACGATCTCGCGTTTCGAGTCCGCCCGGCCGACGTGCCCTGGCAGCAGAAGCTCTATTTCCGCGCTGTGCTGCCGCGCGCCCTGGACGGCGCCGCCGCCGTGCTCGTTCCCTCCGAGACGACGCGCCGCGACCTGCTCGACCTGTACGGCACTCCGGGCCTGGAGGCAAAGGTCGAGGTCGTGCCTGAAGGTGTTCGGACGGCTGTGCCCGCGGGCCGGCTGCCGGAGGGCCTGCAGCCAGGCTTCATCCTGGCCGTGGGGACGATCGAGCCCCGGAAAAACTATCCGCGGCTGCTCGAGGCCTACCGCGACCTTCGCCGGCGACTCGACGCCCCGCCGCTCGTGATCGCGGGCCGTCCGGGGTGGGCCTATGGCGACACGCTTCAGCGGATCGCCGCCGAGCCCGGCGTGCGCTACCTCGGCCATGTCGACGAGGCCACGCTGTCGGCTCTTTACGAGTCGGCCTCGATTCTTGCCTTCCCGAGCCTGTACGAAGGCTTTGGTCTCCCGCTTCTCGAAGCCATGGCGCATGGAGTTCCCGCTGTGGTCGGGTCCGCCGGCGCGCTTCCGGAGCTGGCGCTTGCCGCGGCCCTGCCCGTGAAGGCAGAGGATCCCAGCTCGATCGCGAAGGGCCTCGAGCGGCTGGTTTCCGACGCGGCCCTGCGCGCCAAGCTGGGCGAGGAGGGCCGGCGTCGCGCCGCCTCGTTCACCTGGGCGCATGCGGCCGACCGCGTGCTGGCCGTGCTGCACAGGATCGGCGGTCTGCGTGAGCGTAGAGTCGCCTAGATGATCGGGGAGCGGCTTTCGGTGCTCGCGCTGCTGGGCGCGGGCCGGCACGATTACGGGCGCGCCGCCCGGCCTCTGATGCGCACGCTTGAAGCCTCCGCCTCTCTTCGCGTCGAGACGATCACCCGCGAAGCCGACCTGAACCCCGCCGGGAGGCACGTCGTGATCGCCGCCGGCGATGAGCCCCTTGGCCCGGGCCAGGGTGCCGAGCTGTTGGATTACGTAAGGCGAGGCGGTGGGCTCGTGCTGCTGCACGGCACCCTGGCCGCCTGGTCCGCCGCAGAAGACCTGTCTGGACTTGCCGGCTGGAGCACCGGCGAGCCTGGGCCGCTGACCGAGCTTGTCGTGAAAGCCTCCGCTTCGCACCCGATCACGGAACGTCTCCACGCGGATTGGAAGGTCACAGACGAGCTGTACATGTCGGAGGGCCCGCCGCTGGGTGCCAACGTGCTGCTTGGAACGCGGTGGCGCTTCACCGATCAGGTCGTTGCCTATGAGCGGCGGGTCGGCGAGGGACGGTTCGTTTTTCTCGGGCTTGGCCACCGGCCGGCCTCCTATGAGGACCACAACTTCCAGAAGCTGGTGCATCGAATGATCCTTTTTGCAGCTGGACGCGAGCCGGCGCCGGCCGTGGGCGTCGGCCTCATCGGATACGGCGCCATCGCGCAGGACCACGCTGCCGCCATCGCCGCCACGCCCGGGCTGCGGCTCGCCGGCGTCTGCGATCTGTCCAGGGAGCGCCGCGATCTCGCCGCTCGCGACTGGTCAATCGCCGCCCATTCGCGCGAACAAGGTCTTCTCGAAGACGTCGACGTGGGGCTAGTGGTGGTCGGAACGCCGCCCAGCGCTCACGCTGACTCGGTGCTTGCGGCCCTCGCGGCTGGGAAGCACGTGGTCTGTGAGAAACCGTTTGCCATCAAGGTCGCCGAGACCGAGCGAATGATCGATGCCGCAGTCGCCAATGACAGAGTTCTGACCGTCTACCAGAGCCGCCGCTGGGATCCGGACTTCATCGTCATGCGCGACGTGGTGCGCTCCGGGCGGCTCGGCGACGTGTTCTACATGGAGTCGTTTATCGGCGGCCACTCGCACCCCTGCGATTTCTGG
>JBIOJB010000160.1:0-4412 GCA_044450465.1 Candidatus Dormibacterales bacterium
GATGAAGCCGTCACTTTCAGCCAGTTGCGTGAATCTGTTACTGTCGCGGCGTCGAGCCTGTTGCAAGAACTCAAAGTTTTCGACGTGTACCGGGGCAAGGGGATAGAATCCGGTAGAAAAAGCGTGGCCTTAGGCTTGATTTTTCAAGATAAATCGGCGACCCTCACGGAAGCGGATGTTGACGCTGCGATGACAGCGGTCCGCGAACGACTGCAGCAGGACCTGAACGCGACTATTCGCGACTGAGCACGAGTCTAAGCACGCATGGCACTCACGAAGGCGGAAATGGCCGAGGCGCTGTTCGACCAGCTCGGACTGAACAAGCGCGAAGCGCGCGAGCTTGTCGACCTGTTCTTCGAGGAAGTGCGCGCGGCGCTGTCGAACGGCGAACAGGTGAAGCTCTCGGGCTTCGGCAACTTCGACCTGCGCGACAAGAATCAGCGGCCCGGACGCAACCCGAAGACCGGCGAGGAGATCCCGATCAGCGCGCGGCGCGTCGTGACGTTCCGGCCGGGCCAGAAGCTCAAGGCACGCGTTGAGGCCTATGCTGGAACCAAGCAATAACGCCGAGCTGCCGGCGATCCCGGGCAAGCGCTACTTCACGATCGGCGAAGTCAGCGACCTGTGCGGGGTCAAACCGCACGTGCTGCGCTACTGGGAGCAGGAGTTCCCGCAGCTGAAGCCCGTCAAGCGGCGCGGCAACCGCCGCTACTATCAGCGCCAGGACGTGCTGGTGATCCGGCAGATCCGGAGCCTCCTGTACGACCAGGGGTTCACGATCGGCGGCGCCCGCCAGCGGCTCGCGGGAGATGAGGCCCGCGAGGACGTGTCGCAGAGCCAGCAGATCGTGCGCCAGGTCCGCGGCGAGCTCGAAGATCTGCTGAAGTCGCTGCGCCGCTGAGCGCGCCGCCTCCCGCAGCCGTAGCCCCGCGCCGGCGCTTCCTTTAGAATCCGCGCGCCTAAGCTGTCTGCCGCAGTCGCTGCGGCGATCCCTCCGGTCGGGGCGTAGCGCAGTCTGGTAGCGCACTTGCATGGGGTGCAAGGGGTCGCGAGTTCAAATCTCGCCGCCCCGACCAATCACTGAAGAACTGTCCTGTCAAGTTCTCCGGCACTCCCGTGCGGGTACGGGCGTCGGCGACCCTTGCGCAAGTCGAGGCTGCCGCGCTGACGGACGGCTCGGACTGCTCGAAGCCGATCGGGGCGACCACCAGCCACGCACCATTGTAGGACATGGAGGTCGCGACAACGCGGGCGCCAGCTCCGCGCGACTGCGCAGCAGCATCGTTTAGCTCCGCAAATCCGACGCTTACTGGATTGTCTGCATCAAGACGCTATCAAGGGCGTTGGCCGCGGGACCGAAAATAAAAACATTGTCAGTGGCACAAATCTTTTCTAAATTCCAGCAACGGGGAACAGAAAGCATAGTAATGTACGAAAGCTTCGGAATTACGAGGCGTCTAATTGGTGATTGCCGATTCTCGGGTTGCGCGTGCGTGATCGCGCACTGTGCAAAGGGCCGGTGTCTGGGGGAGCAGGGATAATGCCGCAACACATGAAAAATTGTCCGTCCACGGTCCGGTCGACGCGCCGGGATAGCCGACGGCTGACAAGTGGACCGCTGATCGGTCTATTGCTGCTCGCGGTCGGGCTGGCCGGGTGCGGCGGCTCCTCCTATGGAGGCGGGGGCAATTCGAGCTCCTCCTCGTCGAGCAGCTCCAGCAGCTCGAGTTCCAGCTCGAGCAGCAGCTCCAGCTCCAGCAGCAGCTCGAGTTCGAGCTCCAGCAGCAGCTCGAGTTCGAGCTCCAGCAGCAGCTCGAGTTCCAGCTCGAGCAGTAGCTCGAGTTCCGGCGGCGGCACCAGTTCGAGTTCGTCCTCGTCGAGCTCATCGTCTGGTGGCTCGACGTCCTCATCCTCATCCTCATCCTCGTCCTCGTCCTCGTCCTCGTCCTCGAGCAGTTCGAGCTCCTCGGGCGGCAGCAGCAGCTCGAGTTCGTCGGGCGGCACCGGCACAGGGTTCTGGATCGAGTACGACGCGAAGGCGACCTCGCAGGCCGGCCAGTCCGGGTTGTTCGTGATCCCGTCGGGTTCGCTGACGACCTTTACACCGAACTTCGTGACCACCAACAACACTTTGAGAGCGGTCTCCGCTGCGTATGAGTTCACCGTCAATGGCCAGACCATCACTGGCTACCAGCCGTTCGCGTCGGTCTACGCAACAACCGGCGCCGACATGAATGTTCACGTGTACGGTCTGAACCTGACCAACGCCTCAGTCCAGCCATCGCCCCAGCAGATCAGCAATCTATCGCTGGCCTCAACGGCCCTGATTTGCGATGAGTCCTCGGCCGAGACCAACCTCCTCGACCCCACATCGCTGTTTATCGTGTTGCATCTCGCCGGCACGGGTGGAACGTGCGGAACGACGACGGCGACAGGGGATCAGTGGGTTCTCATGAATTACACGGATTCGGCGACCACGGCACCGACGCCGCTGACCATCACGACGACTGATTTCACCGCGCTCTACAGCGCGAGTGGCGCACTGACGGGCATCGTCTCGCTCGATCCGGCCAGCTCGAACGTGTACTTCTATACAAGCAAGGCTTTCACCAGCCCGACGACGCTTGTCGGTGGCATCATGTTCACCGACACCCTCGACGACATCGAGACGCTCAAGAGCGAAAACGTGTTCACCAGTAGCCTGCTGTGGCTCGGTGTGACGACCGCAGCCGGTGTTGAATCGCTGTACACGATTACGAACAATGGTGTTGCAACCAAGTGGTACACGGCACAAGGCTCGTTGGACTCGGGCGCCAATGGAGGCGTCGACGATAGCAGCCAAGTCTATTTCACCGACACGTACACGAGCGGGGCAAGCCAGCAAGCGCACATCCTCGCGTTCCCGCGCAGCGGCGGCGCGTCGATGACTCTGTATACCACCGCCTCCGCCGCGCCCCTGCCCACCCTGGTCGGGTCCAACGACTCGGTGCTCGTCTATTACACGACGAGCAACGTCGCGCCCGTATCCGCGACGCTCTGGACGTTGCCGGACAATGCGCCCAACAACCCGACGCAGCTTGGCGCGACTCTGACCGGGTCCATCTCTAACGCTCGCATGTATGCGCCCGTCGGCGCCGGCCCGAGTTCGGATTCGTTGTTCGTCACGGTCAGAGCCAATGCCGGCGCCGTGGTGAGCTATTCGACCGAAGTGCTGACCCCCAACGGCGGCACTCTGCAGGCGTTGCTGGCCGGCTCGGTGTTCCTTGACAAGGCAACCGCGTTGTCGGGCACGGAGCTGCAGATCAAGGGCATCACCGACACGGACGGGGGCGACGGTGGTGGCACGATCTACAACGTCAACATCGGCACGTTGGCAGCACAGGCCCTACACACGACGGGCGGGGCGGCATTTCAGGTGCCGGCCGGTAACGAAATGTCGTTCGCCATCGGCGAGTCCACCACCATCGGGGTCGCGGCTTACTCCAGCTTCGTGTCCGGCGGCAGCTCGACCACAGGGCTTGCCTATGACCTGTCGCAAAGCCTGATCGTGCCGGTCACCGTGACGAACGCCAACACGAACCCGGGGTTCTAATCCGCCGCCGGGGGCACGGGAGGCGCGCTGCGCGGGCGGCGCGCCCTCGAGCGCGCGTCCAATCATGAACGTCCGGCGCCACATCCTGCACGCGCTGCGCGACGAGCGGAATCTGCGGTGGTCCTTCGGTGCGCTGCTGCTCGGGCGGTTGCTGTTTCCGTTCTTCAATTCGCCCCTCAATCACGTGTTCTCCGACCCGGGGCGACACTGGGAGAATGCCCAGCGATTCCTGCACCCGAGCATCATGGGGAGCAACGACCCGTTCGCCTACCAGCTGTGGCTCTATCTGCTGCAAGGCGTCGCGCATGGCGATGCGCCGACCGTGCTGCTCGGCTGCGGCCTGTTGTGCGCAGCGATGCCGTATGGCTGGTACCGCGCGCTGCGCGAGCTGCGGCCACGAGCCCCGGCCCTCGGCGGCGCGCTGCTCATCGGGCTGATCCCGGAGTCGATCAGCATCTACGCCTACTTCATGACCGAGACGCTGTTGCTGACGCTGCTGGGCTTCTGTTTCTGGCTGACGCTGCGGGCGTTTCGCAAGCGCTCGCTGACCGCATTCGCGCTGGCCTGCGCGTTATGGGTATGTGCCGCGTTCACGCGGACCGTCGCCGCGCCGATGGCGCTTGGTTGCGTGCTGCTGTTGTGGGCCACGCAGCCGCAGCGGCCCGCTAAGGCACTCGTCGCGCTTGCGCTCGGCTGTGCGCTAGCGATCCCCGCAGGCCTGCACGCGCGCGCCAACCTCGGGTTCTTTGCGCCGGTCGGAAATCTCTATTTCAACGAGATCTACCACAACAGCGGCACGCGCGACATCGCGGTCAACTAC
>JBIOJB010000161.1:0-4356 GCA_044450465.1 Candidatus Dormibacterales bacterium
GGATGGTGGCCGACCCGGCCGTACCTCGCGCCCGGTCGATCGGTCCGGGGATGCCGATCCCGGCGCCGATCACCGACTTCCGTTCCACTCGTGCCTCGGTCAGGACCTCGTCGACCATGCGGGCCGCGGCGTCGAGCGCCGCCCGCGCATCGTGGCTCACGTCGAGGTCGCACCGCCGCTCCGCCAGCACGTTGTGTCCGATATCGGCGACCGCGACCCCCACATGGCTGTGGCCGAAATCGATGCCCACGACCGCAAGCGAGGAATCTCGCAGCATGAGCAAAACCGAGGGCCTGCCGCCACGGAAGTCTGGAACGCCCGCCTCGACCTCGTGCAAAACGCCGGCGTCCTTCAGCTCAGCGACGAGCGTGTGCACGGTCGTGCGCGACAGCCCGGTGATCCGGGCGATGTCAGCCTGGCTGATGCGCCCGCGTTCGCGGAGCGCGCCCAGCACGCGCTCGCGGTTGCGTCCGCGCAGCCATCCAAGCGTCCCCTCTCCGTTCTTCGCCACGCCCCACCGGAATCATGGCCGCCCGATGGGGTTTGTCAAGAGTTTGAACAAATTCTATGGGCCGCACGATCGCACTCTTGACAAACATGTGGGTGTAGGACATGCTCTCTGCGGCGGGCGGTCCCGCCGTGGGGCTTCTGAGTAAAGCCTGTTCGCCGGCGCACTCTCGCCCCGGAGCCATCCGGGAAGAAGGCAACAGGTGACTTAGATAGGAGAGAGAACCTATGAGGTTCGCCAAACTTATCCCGACGCTATTGGTCGTCGGGTTCGTTGCAGTGGCCTGTGGTGGCGGAGGTACGTCATCGTCGTCGCCGGGTGCAAGCGTGCCGTCGGACCTGAGCATCAGCTCGTTTGACGCGAACTTCACTTACATGCCCAAGTTGAAGAGCTTGGTCACGGCGGGCAAAGGGCTCGTCGGAGTCGTCCTTCCCGACACCACGACGTCGGCCCGCTACATCGCCTACGACCTGCCCTACCTGAAGCAGGCGTTCGACGCCGCTGGCTACACGTCGTCCCAGTACACGATCGCCAACGCCCAGGGCAGCGCCACCTCGGAGCTAGCAATCGCGCAGGCCGACATCACCCAGGGCGCGACCGTCCTGCTGGTGGACCAGACCGACGTACCGACAGGTTTGGCGGTCCAGGCTTACGCCCAGGCCCACGGCGTCAAGGTGATCGCCTACGACCGGGCCATCTTCTCAGGCACCAACACCTACTACGTGAGCTTCGACAACGTCCAGGTCGGCAAGCTCATCGGAAAGGGCTTCATGGACTGTGTGACGGCATGGGGAGTCAGCAGCCCGAAGGTCTTCACTCTCAACGGCGGCCAGGACATCGACGCGAACGCCGTCTCGTTCGCCCAGGGCTACAACTCGGTGGTCTGGGGCGACATGACAACACCTGAGCCCGCGGGCAAGACCAACAGCCAGGGCTACACGCTGGTCGGCGACAAGGTCACGCCGGGCTGGGACAACGCGCAGGGCGCCACCATCTTCCAGCAGCAGTTCACCGCCCACCCGGAGATCAACGCCACCATCGAGGCCAACGACGGCCTCGCCAACGCCGTGATTCAGGTCCTGAAGAACAAGGGCATCCAGCCCAAGAAGATTCCGACCACGGGCCAGGATGCGACGCTGCAGGGCATGGAAAACGTCTTGCAGAACTACCAGTGCGGCTCGGTCTACAAGCCCGTCTACCTGGAGGCCCAGGCCGCCGTGGCCCTGGCGACGGTCTTGCGCGCAAGCCAAACCGTGCCAACCGCCCTGGTCAACGGCACCACGACGCCGCCGTCCGGCACCGCGGGCAGCCCGCAGCCGGCTTCCCTTCTGGTTCCGTACTGGGTCAACGCGGCCAACATGAACTCGACCGTAATCAAGGACAAATTCATCGACGCTTCCGCATTGTGCACAGCAGTCGGCGCCAGCGTTTGTACGGCGGCCGGCATCACGACTTCGTAAGCGAACTCTGACCAATGACGCCGCCGCCTCGGGCGGCGGCGTCAAGCTATCGCTCCGCGAAGCGCGACATAATGCTCGCTGACAAGATGGCCGAAGTCGCACAACCCATCGCGACAGACGAGCCGTTGCTCAAAGTCAGAGAGCTGGACAAGCACTTCGGCCCTGTCCAGGCCCTCTACCACGTCGACCTCGACCTCCCCGCCGGCAAGGTGACGGCACTCTGCGGAGACAACGGCGCCGGCAAGACCGTGCTTACAAAGTGCATCGCGGGCATCTACCAGGCCGACCACGGCCAGGTCTACTGGCAGGGTCATCCGGTCCACATACGCAACGCGAGAGATGCTGCCCACCTGGGGATCGAGACCGTCTACCAGGACCTCGCCCTGGCGGACAACCTTGACATCGTCCAGAACATGTTCCTGGGCCGCGAACGCCTTCGCACCGGGTTGCTCGACGAGGACAGCATGGAACGCGCGGCCAACGAGACGCTGGCGAGCCTCCGCGTGACCACCGTGAAGTCGATCCGCCAGCCCGTGGGTTCCCTGTCAGGCGGCCAGCGCCAGTCGGTCGCCGTGGCCAAGGCCGTGATGTGGAACTCGAAGCTGGTGATGCTCGACGAGCCCACCGCGGCCCTCGGCGTGGTTCAGACCAAGATGGTCCTCGACCTGGTGAGGCGTCTCCGCGACCACGGTCTCGGGGTCATGGTGATCTCTCACAACCTCAATGACGTATTCGAGGTCGCCGACCGGATCGCCGTGTTGTACCTCGGCAGGATGGTGATCCAGGAAAACGCTTCGGCCTTCGACCGTCAGAGCGTCGTCCAGTACATGACAACTGGAGGTATGAGCCGCAACAGTGGCACGAGCCCCCAGAGTTGACCCCGCGGGCGTCGCGCCCGAGCCGCCACCGGACCTGACCGCGGCTCTGGAGGCGGCGCACGTCGAGATCCCGCCGGAGATCGTCGCCCAAACGCTGGGGCAGTACATTCGCGCCTCGGCCGGTCGAATCAGAAGCGGCGAGAGCGGCGTGCTGCCGGTCGTCGTCGCCCTGGTCGCGATCATGGTCGTCTTCGAGGCGATCAGCCCGAATCACGTCTTTCTCTCGGCCGGCAACGTGGTCAACCTCTTCCAGCAGAGCGCCGTCTTCATGGTCCTGGCCATGGCGGAGGGATTCGCGCTCGTGCTGGGCGAGATCGACCTTTCGATCGGTTACGTCGGGGCCGTGGGCGCTGTGGTCGGCGTCCAGCTCGTGCAGCCGCAGACCACGAACTGGCCATGGTGGGCGGCCATTGTCGCCGCGCTTCTCGTCTGCACGACGATCGGAGCCGTACAGGGCACGTTGATCACGCGGCTCAGGCTGCCGTCCTTCATCGTCACGTTGGCAGGGTTTCTGATCTTCAACGGCCTGATGCTGATCCTTCTTCTGCTGGGTCCGTTCTCTGGCTATCCGAACCTCACCGGCTTCAGCAACAACCAGCATGTCCTGTACCACCTGATGTGGGGCACGATCGACCCCACGATCAGCTGGATCGGGATGGCCGTGGTTGTCGCCGGACTCGGACTCACCCTCTGGCTGCGCGACTCCCGCCGGCGCAGAAGCGGGCTGGTCGCCCCGCCGGCGAGCCTGACGCTGATCAAGATCGGCCTCATGGCAATCGTCGGGATCGTCGTGGTGGCCATCTGCAACCAGAACCGTGCCAACCTGGGCACGCTGGAGGGGGTTCCCTGGGTGATCCCCATCGTGCTTGCGGTACTTGGGGCGTGGACCGTGCTCCTGGGCCGCACTAAGTACGGTCGCTACCTCTATGCGATCGGAGGCAACCCGGAAGCCGCACGCCGGGCCGGCATCAACCTGGCGCTCGTAAGAACCGGTGCGTTTGCGCTGTGCTCGTTCACCGCCGGGATCGGGCTCCTGCTGTACGCGTCTTACCTCGGAGGGATGTCGAACAACATCCAGGGAGGCCAGCTGGTCCTGTATGCCGTCGCCGCTGCCGTCATAGGCGGAACGAGCCTGTTCGGCGGCCGCGGCAAACCGCTCCATGGCGTCCTCGGAGGCCTGGTCATAGGCGGCATCTACAACGGGATGTACCTGCAGGGCTACGACGTGCAGGCGGAGTTCATCGTCACCGGGATCGTGCTGCTGGCCGCGGTCACGATCGACTCGCTGTCCAGGCGAGGAGCCGCGTCGGGGAGCGTCACCCGGGTCTGAACGAGGCCGGGCGCCCGCCAGGATTGGGAATTCCCCGTCCTGGGTAAACGTTTCTTCGACATGGCAACACCGAAGTCCGAGCTACTCCCAGTCCTCCCCATGGACGACGTCGTCGTCCTCCCTCACATGACGGTCACCCTCGCGGTCGAGGGCGATGACCAGAAGGCAGCGATCGAGGCC
>JBIOJB010000162.1:0-4334 GCA_044450465.1 Candidatus Dormibacterales bacterium
GACGGATCATCACTACGTTTTTCCGCACGGGCGCCAGGGCATCTTCGAGGCGCTGGTCGAAACCGCGAGCGAGCTCGGCCTGCGCTTCCATCCATGTCGCGGTTCGATGTCCCTCGGCGAGTCGAAGGGCGGCCTGCCTCCCGACGGCGTGGTCGAAGACGAGGACGCGATCCTGGCGGACACGGAGGAGAAGATCCACGACTTCCACGACCCGGCGCCTGGATCGATGTGCCGCGTGGTGGTGGCGCCATGCTCGCCCTTCTCGGTGACACCGGAGCTCATGCGTGACTCAGCTGCGCTGGCACGCCGCCACGGCGTCAGGCTGCACACCCATCTCGCGGAGACGCTGGACGAGGAACGCTTCTGCCTGGAGCGATTCGGAAAGCGGCCGTTTCAGCTGATGCAGGACTTCGGCTGGACCGGCGACGACGTGTGGTTCGCACACGGCGTCCACCTCAATGACGCAGAAATCGCAAACGTCGCCGCGACCGGGACGGGCGTTGCGCACTGCCCATCTAGCAACCTTCGTCTCGGGGCAGGGATCTGCCGGGTATCGGACCTCGTGCGCGCAGGCGCGCGGGTCGGGCTGGGCGTGGACGGCGCCGCGAGCAACGAGGACTCCAATCTTGCGACGGAACTGCACCAGGCGCTGCTCCTGGCGCGCGGTAGAGCCGCCATGCAAGGCGATCCGGACGCGGCGACCGCGCTGGACGCGCGAGGAGCATGGCGCCTGGCGACGGCCGGAGGGGCGGCCTGCCTCGGCCGCGACGACTGCGGAACGCTCGAGGCAGGCAAGTGCGCCGACGTCGCGTTCTTCCGAATCGACGACCTGGCGCACGCCGGTCTCGACGATGGGCTCGCGGGACTTGCGCTTGCGCCGGCCGCACGTGCAGAAGCCCTGGTCGTCAATGGCGCGATCGTTGTGCGGGGCGGGCGGCTTCTCACGGGCGACGAGGATCAGATCGCCCGGGATATCGCGGCCGAGAGCAAGCGCCTCAGTGGCCGCGGCCGCTAAGAGGTCCGCTACCGGCGGCCCGCTACCTCTGCGGTCGCGGACACAATTTCGCGCTGCAGCTCTGCGCCGCCTGCGGCGCCGCCCCGACCACGTTCCCCGGCCCGCCATCCGCGAAGCGCTGTATCCGGTTGGCCGCCGGCTGGCCCGTGCCTTCCGGAGGCGCTGCCCGCTGGCCTGACTGGTCGCCACTCACATGGGCAGCCGCAGGCGCAGCTTGGCCGGGCGCGTTCCCGCTCTTCGCGGGCGAAGATGCCTGGGTCTGATGGGCGATGCTGACGGGACTCATGGAAGGAGCTGACGAGTGGCTGACCAACAGCGCCCCATATAGAGCCAGCCCGGCCAGTAAGAGCAATACCAATCGGGGTCTTGCGATCGGCTTGACGACAACCATCGCATCCAGATTACCGCTTCGGCGCCGCGTCGCCCAGTCTGCGCGAGGGTCGCCCGTAAGGGTTTCGAATTCGACTGTTGACGCGGGCCTCAGCAGCCGGGATTATTGCTTGCTGTAGCTGTACGCCCGGTCGTTCTAGGGGGAGGTGCGATGAGAAGGCGAATTCTGGCTGTCGTTGGGTTCATGGCCCTGGCTTTCAGCCTGGTGGTCAGCACACCGATCACAACCCTGGCCAAGGACAACCACATCAAGAGGGCGGCGACCGGAGAGCTCAGGGCCTCCACCATCAAGTCCGGCTCTGTCACGAAGACGGCTCCGTTCCTATCGTCAGGTTTGCTGCAGGCCGCGTCGGAGGCGCTGGACCGCGCTGATGCCGGCAGCGGCGCAGGCTCGCTCTCGATCAGCGCGAGCGCGCTCGGATGTCTAAACCGGAACACTGACGGCAACGTGCGTGTCAACCAGGACTGCACCTTCCGACGCCAGGCCGAGGAGGGGATCGCAGTCAACCCGGTCAATCCGGCGAACCTCATCGCCGGCCAGAACGACAGCCGGATCGGGTTCAACCACTGCGGAATCGACTACTCGTTGAACAGCGGCGCAACATGGGGCGACCAGCTGCCTCCCTTCTGGCAGCGGCTCAACACCAATCCCGGCGTTCACACCGTGCTCGGGGGCCCACCGGCGCTGCGTACATATGACGCCGCGAGCGACCCCGCCCTCGCCTTCGATTCGCAGGGCCGAGCGTTCTTCAGCTGCGTCGTGTTCGATGTCGCAGACAATGCCAACGGCATCCTCGTCGCGAGCTCGCCGGCCGGAGCCGGGGGTTCCTTCTTCAACAACGTGCCGTCCACTGGCTCGGCCTTTGTGGCGGTCGAGGACAACAATGGCGCGATCGTTCACGACAAGGAGTTCATAACCGCCGACAGCAACGCTTCCAGCCCGTTCCGGGACAACGTCTACGTGACCTGGACCGTATTCAATTTCTCATGCGGAACCACGCACGACCAGTTCTGCTCGAGTCAGATTTACTTCTCCCGCTCCACCGACCACGCGGTGACGTGGTCGCAACCCATGGCGATCAGTGGCGCGGCCCCGAACCTCTGCTTCTTCGGCAACTTCTTCGACCAAACGCAATCACCGAACGCATGCGACTTCGACCAGGGCTCGGACCCCATCGTTCGCCCGAACGGTGAGATCGTGGTTGCCTTCAACAACGGCAACACGGCGCCCAACAACCCGAACTCCCAACAGCTGTCTGTGAGCTCCCGCGATGGCGGCCTCACGTGGACCGCACCAGTCAAGGTCGGCAACGACGTCACGGTCGGCGAGCCACTCTGCGATTTCGGCCGCGGACCCGAGGAGTGCATCCCGGGCGCCTTCATCCGGACCAACGATTTCCCGCGCATCGCGGTCAACCGGTCCACCGGCGACCTATTCTCCACTTGGCAGGACTACCGAAATGGTGAGTTCGACATCCAACTGTCGGCTTCAACCGATGGCGGCAAAACCTGGACTGAGGCCAAGCATGCGGTCAACCCCGACACCGGCAAGGACCATTACTTCGGCGCCGTTGCCGTGGTAGCCGGTCCGTCGGACCAGCGGGGAGACCAGAGTGCCAGCCGCCAGGACGAATCCGGATCCGCCAACAGCAACCGGGTCGGAGACAGCTACTACCGCACCGACCGTGTTCCCAACGAGAACCCCGCAACCGGTGTGTCCGGCGTATTTGCCCCGGCTGCCGGGAACGGCGTCCAGGCAGAGCCTTCCGACTACTCGCTGGCCGGGGGCCGTGGCCTGAGCACGCCCTACGACGCCAAGCGAATCTCGCCGGTCTTTCCGCCGCCGGATGGCATCCAGGCGGGCTTCAATGGCGACTACAGCGGACTCGCGCTGGTCGGCACCAGAGCGCACCCGATCTGGTCTGACACGCGCAATGCAGCGCCGGCCGACCAGGGCGTCACGCACGACGAGGACATCTTCACGGACAACATCGCGCTGCCAGGCGCCTAGAGACGCGGCAAAACCGGACAACTTGAGGGGGGCGCCAACCGGCGCCCTCTTCATTTGATCGGGGTCACCTTGTGGCCGCTGCGTCCAGCGACCGGCTGGCCTCCTGCGAACACGGTCTGGCCGCGCACGAGCGTGCGTACCGTGCGGCCCCTGATCGGCTGTCCCTCGTGCGCGCTGAATGGATTGCGATAGAGCAGGTCTTCTTTCCGCACGACGTCGTGGTGGCTGAGGTCGACCAGCCACAGATCGGCGTCGAGTCCCGGCGCCACGTCGCCCTTGTGCGTCAGCCCAAAGCGCTTCGCCACGTTCGTTGAGGTCAGGGCTGCGAGGGCCTGTAGGTCGAGACGGTCCTGTGCGAGCAGAAGCTGTCGGGTCGACTGGCAACCGGAGACGCCACCCCAGATCCTCAGGAAATTCTCGCCTTGCTTGAGCTCGAGCGTGCTCGGCGAGTGGTCGGAGACCACCATTTGGAACCAGCCGTCGGTGAGGCCGGCCCACATGCCTTCGAGCCCGCTTGCCGGGCGGAAAGGAGGCGCGCACTTTCCGAGTCCGCCCATCCGCTCCAGGTCGTCCTCGGAGTAGAGGAGGTAGTGCGGGCAGGTCTCGCAGCTGACGTCGGCGCCGTTCTCTCGCGCCACGTGGATGAGGGCGGCGCTCGGAACCCAGCTGACGTGCACGATGTGGAGCCGGCACCCGGCTTCACGCGCCCATGCGATCGCGTTGTGAACCGCGGAGAGCTCCGCGTCCGGGGGTCGGGACTCGACGAAATCGCGTGGAGTGGTGCCTCTTGGATCGGAGAGCTTTGACGGATCCTCCGCGTGCACCAGCAGGATGGAGTCCAGCTCCGCGATCTTCTTCATTCCCTCGCGCAGCGTCCTCTCGTCACACGCCGGGAATTCGTCGCTTCCGCTCGGACAC
>JBIOJB010000163.1:0-4333 GCA_044450465.1 Candidatus Dormibacterales bacterium
ATCCCGGCCGGCGAGCTCGCGATTGCGTTCGTCCGCCACGCCACCAGCAAGGTGTCTAAGCTCTCGGACCTCAACGCGATTGCGAGCTTTGGTTTCCGCGGCGAGGCGCTGGCCAGCATCGCGGCGGTTTCCGACGTCGAGTGCTCCAGCGGCGGCGCGACGATCCGGATCCGCGCGGGTGAAGGCGTCGAGCAGGGCTCTGGTCCCCTGCTGCCCGGCGTGACCCTCGAGGTGCGGGACCTCTTCGCCAACGTGCCGGCGCGATTGAAATTCTTGAAGAGCGACGCGACCGAGGTCGCGGCGATCAAGGACGTGGTCGGCGCATTCGCGCTGCTTCACCCACATGTTCGATTTCACCTGACTATCGATGCGCGTGTCGCTGTCAGCACGACCGGTGATGGTGACCGGCGTCGCGCCATCGCGGCGGTGTTCGGCGCGCCTGTGGCGGCCGAGGTGCTCGAGATGGTCGGCATGCCGCTTAATCCCCACGAACTCGCAGGCTTCGCCTTGAGTTCGCGGGGGCCCCTCGAGCTCTCCGGGATGGTCAGCCAGCCCCGCCTGAGCCGCGGCAGCCGCGACGGGATCGTGCTGGCCGTCAACGGGCGGCCGATCAGCTCGCGGGCGCTTGTCTACGCGCTCGAGGAGTGCTACCAGGGCCGGCTGGAGAGAGGCAGGCACCCGGTTGCGGTCATCGACATCGGAATCGACCCGGAGCTGGTCGACGTCAATGTGCACCCGGCCAAGAAGGAACTCCGCTTCCGGGACGAGGGCACAGTGTTCGCCGCCCTGCAGCGAGCTGTGCGAACCGCCCTGGACGGCAGTGAGCCTTTCCGGTACAGGCCGGTCGAATCAATCGCGCCGGCCTACGCGAGCCACGCGACCCCACAGCTCACGATTCACGAAGCTGCGACTGCAGTGGCGACGGCCGAGCCTGCTTCCGGTAGGGAGGCGGCACCCGCCGTGTTGCGGCCCATCGGACAGGCGGGGCCGGGATACCTCGTAGCGGAGGGACCTCACGGCCTGGTGCTCGTCGACCAGCACGCGGCGCACGAGCGAGTTCTCTACAACCGGCTGCTGGAGCGGCTGCGCTCCGGGCGCGGCATGAGCCAGCCACTGCTCATCCCGCAAGCGGTGGACGTCGAGCCGTCATTGATCGCAGCCGCGGCTGACCACAGGGCGGATCTCGCCAACCTCGGCCTGGAATACGAAGAGTTCGGTCCGCGCAGCCTGCGCATCACAGCCGTGCCTGTTGAGATGCCTGCCGGACGCGCGACAGCTGCCGTGCAGGAGACGCTGGCGGCGCTGGCCGAGAGCCGCGGCGACGGAGCGCTGGAGAAGGCGGCCGCCGCGCTGGCCTGCCACTCAGCCGCGCGGTTTGGCGACGTCCTCGACATCGCCGAGCAGCGGCGTCTTCTGGCCGACCTCGAGGCGGCTGCCGAATCGGTCACGTGCCCGCATGGGCGGCCGACGAGGCTTCTTGTGGAGTGGCAGGAGCTGACGCGCCACTTCCGGAGAAACTACTGAGCGCGAGGATGGCCAGCCGCCGGGTACGCCGTGCCGAGTAATCGTTTCGCTGTGACATCGGTCTCGGGACGCGTCCAGTACGGCGCGTTCGGCTCAGGGTCCCTGGACTGCAGGCGCCACCTCGGGATGTGGACCAGACACTGCCTCGCGGGCCAAGACCACCAGCCACCCAGGCTGCCACAGTAGCTGCGGAAGCGGAAGTCCGATGGCGATGAATTGGCCAGCCGGTATACCAAGCGCCAACCAGAGCTTATGTGCGGCACTCGGCCGTGACCTCAACACGAGCCAAGCCGCCAGCACGTCGAGCGCGTAGTCCGACTCGTGCAGATGGGGGCTCGCCATGATAGACCCCAGCAAGCCAATTGCGAAAACCGTGTCGATCTCGCGCCGGCGAAGGTACGCCGCAGCTATAGCGAAGACCGCCAACCCGAGTTCTACCGCATTCGCGATCGGCCCGATCCCGAAGATAAACGCCATCGTGTCGTACTGGTTTCCAGTGTTGGATTGATACAGTAGGTTTGCGCTCACGAAACCGTTGAGTCCCATCGAGCCGAGGTTAAGAACAAAGGCGAGAGTCAAGGCGGCCGCCCATCCCAAGAACCAGAAGAAGATCCTTGTCCTTCCGCTGACCAGGAGAGCGATGGGGACCAGGATCACGTCCTGTGGTTTGACCATTACAGCTAGGGCAAGTAGTGCTCCTGCGAACACGGCACGGTCACGTTTCGCCTGCTGCCAAGAAAGCGCGATCAGCGCTAACAGAATGAGCGTCGGTTGACCGAATCGCAGCGACTCTTCCACGGACCACAGGGCTAGCCCGAGCAGCAACATCGTGATTCGTGCCAATCCGTCAAAGGGGCAGGCAATCGCCCAGGCCGCGACGAATGCGGCAGCACCGACCACTGTCCAAATCACGAAGGCCTGCGGTTCTGAAAGCGCGGTCAGCGGCGTGACTATCCAGGCCAACAGAGGCGGATGCAAGTAGTAGTAGTACGAGTCATACGCGCGGACCTGACCTGGGAAGGTGGATGAAGCTGCGTGCAGCTCTTTGGCATCGTAGATGTGCGACCACCCCGAGCCCAAGCCGACCTTCGCCGCAGCGTAATAGACGCTAAAGTCGTTGTCGGTTGGGTCGTTGACGAAGACTCTGATCTGCCGCACCAAGCCCAGGACCACTCCCCAGAAGCTGGCCGTGGCGGCAGCGGCGAGCCAGAGTGGGGGGCGAGTCGCCGGCGCGGACATGCGCGCAATTCTCCTATTTTGGCGGGCCACGGAAAGCAAACTTGCGCGATGCGATAAGACGCCGCACCGATATGTAATTCCACTTCTCAGAAGTAGCAACCCGATTCGGCTGCGCAATCGCCGGTATTACACATCCCTCTGGATCAGAAGCCTCAATAAAGGAATGCTTCAGCGTCAGCCAATGAGCTAATTCAATTAATGGTCACGGCATTATGTGTCCGGTTGAAATGGAGATCGGTTCCCAATCGTGACGGGTGCTAGCAGCTAAGCCGACAGCGGAGTATTGAGGTCGGCCGCCGCACGAAGGTCGAGTGGCTGACGCGACTGGGTATTCTCGTTGATGTGGTGGCCCACTCATAGCCGGCGTCCCCGTCATCGTCGGCCCGACTGGCATCGGCAAATCGCAGCTGGCGTTCGACCTTGCGGTCGAGCTGGACGCCGAGATCGTCGTCGCTGATTCGAGGCAGGTTTATCAGCGCCTGGACATCGCCACCAACAAGCCAGGGCCGGAACGCCGGCGGCGAGTTCGGTACCACATGATCGATTTTGTCGACCCCGCTACCGATTTCAACGTGGCCCAGTTCGTAGAGGGCGCGCGTGCAGCAATAACCGACATTCATGCCCACGGCCGGCTTGCAATCGTCGAAGGCGGCACGATGCTCTATGTCGACGCGCTGTGCGAAGGCTTCAGCCTCGCCGGCGTCCCGCCAAACGCCCAGCTTCGAGCAGAGCTCGAGCGGATGGAAGTCAGCGCGCTGCGAGACCGGATGCTGGCGCTGGATCCAGATCCGGGTGTCGACGTCAAGAACCCGATGCGCGTGATCCGGGCCATCGAGATCCTGGAGACCGCCGGGCCGCCGCTGCGCCGTATGCGAACGCGGACGCAGCCGGAGTGGCAACCCTTGCGCATCGGGTTGACCGCGGACCTCGACGTGATCGACCGCCGGCTCGAGCAGCGCAGCCGCCGCCAGGTCGAACGGGGCCTGGTGGCCGAGACCAAGACCGCTCTCGATTCAGGCGTGCCCGCCTCCGCAGCCGTCCTCACCGGGATCGGTTATGCAGAGGTGTTGGCCCACCTCCGCGGCGAGGTCGCCCTGGAAGAGCTACCGCAGGTCATGGCGCGGTCGAACCGCCGCTACGCGCGCCGTCAGCTCAGGTGGTGGCGTCGCGACGTCACGGTGAAGTGGTTCGAGATCGAGCCCGATCCGCTGCCCGCTATCCTCAACTACGTGAGGGACGCCGCATGAGCAAGACGGTGCATCCGGGCGCGAGCCGCCTGAACAAGATTCCGCCGTATCTGTTCGCCGAGATCGATCGCAAGGTCCAGGAGAAGAAGAAGGCGGGAGTCGACGTGATCTCGCTCGGGATAGGCGATCCAGACCTGCCGACCCCGCCGCGCATCGTGCACGTCTTGCAGGAAGCCGCCGCGGACCCGGCCAACCATCGCTACGCGTCGTACTTCGGCCTGGCAGAGCTGCGCGAGGCGATCGCCGGCTGGTACGGCCATCGCTCAGGAGTGAAACTCGACCCGTCGACGGAGATTCTGCCGACGCTGGGTTCCAAGGATGGA
>JBIOJB010000164.1:0-4121 GCA_044450465.1 Candidatus Dormibacterales bacterium
GGCCGTGACCGCGTACTCGGCCGGACTCTTTCTGATCGCGGCGCCTAGGAGGCCCTGAGCCCCACCCGCCCGAGGATCTCCTTGGTTGGCCGCACGATGCACTGCGCGGCTCGCAGCCCTGTCTCTTCGAGGTAAAGGGACACGATCTTCCGGCCCACGGCGTAACCGGCCATGTGAGGCACGCCGACCGGCTGCCGCCCCATGCGTTTGGCGACCTCGTCCCCGAGGACGTAGGGGGTCCAATCCCCAAAATCCATACCGGTGCCGAAAGCTCGCGTGATCTTCGCGTACGCTGAATCGAGGACGTCGCCCGTCACCGCCGCGTACCACGCGCCGGTCGCATCCGGCCCGCACACCTCGGTCGTGAAAAGCTCTGCCAGCCCTTCGTGGATGACCCACTCGGCGAGGCCGAAACCCACCTCAACGTTGGGCGTTCGCAGGTTGTGGGCGAATTCGTGGACCCCGCAGGCACCGATCCTGGTGAGGTTGTAGTCGGTGGGCCACGCGACCAGCCAGATGCTGCCGGGCAGCGCTCCCATCCCGTAGTAGCCGAGCGTGCGCTCCACGAAGACCGGGTCGTCCGGGTTTCCCAGCGTGAGCACGACCTCGACCCTGTCGGGATGCCTGATCCCGGGGAGGACCGAGCGCTGATACTCCCAGGCTTTCGACAGGTCACGGCGCAGCTGACCCCAGGCGTCTGCGTCGACAAGGCGCTGGAGCGCCGGTGCGAAGCGCGGGTCGTCCACGTGAACCCGAAACCCGTCGCCTTCCTCGTGGACCCGTTTGAGAAGAGCCATCGGTGCTTCGTCGAACGCAGAGATTCCGCGCATCGCCGCGAGGGCGTCGAAGCGCGCCTTGGCTGGAAGCGACAGCACCCGGGCCAGCCCATCGGCGTCGTCGTGGATGTCGAACTCGAGCTGGTCGTCGGTCGTCAGCTGCACCGGACTCATTTAACTCCGGAGCCGCCCGTTGCCACACGCAAGGACTCCTGCCTCACAGAGAAGCTTTCCATGTCACTCTCGCTGGGCAGAAACCACGCGATGACGATCGTGACAAGAACCAGTGCGACGTGCGTCATAAGCGAGCGCTGCAGCCCGATCGCATCGCCGATGGCGCCGTTGATCGGGACTCCGATGGCACCCGTCACAAAACCGAGGCCCATCACAAGACCCGATGCAAGCCCGGCTCGAGTCGCCATCAACTGCTGAGCCATGAGCAGCATCAGCGGGGCGGTGGACGCAGCGAGAAAGCCGATGAGGATGGCAGTGCCGAACGCCCAGGGTCCGGGATAGGCCGCGTACAGGAAGACCGCCGGGACGCTGAGAACGAGCGTCGCCAGGATCACGGTCCGGCGGCCAAACCGATCGGCCAGGGTGCCACATCCGACGGTGCCGACCGCGCTCGAGAGGACCAGCGTCGTGGCCAGCGGGCCGTAGAAGCCGGGTCCGTAGCCGAGCCCCTGGTACCAGGTGGGCGTGAACGCCTGGAACACCTGGACCGTCCAGCTCCGAGACATCATCACGCCGATCACCGCGGCAAGGGCGAGAAGCGGCACGCGGCTGGTGACGCCGGCTCCCGCCCGTGAGCCGACGCCGGCCTGCGGGTAGTGGCGCATCCGCCAGAGCAGGTAGGCGCCGGTCGCGAGGCCCGGCACCAGAAAGACGCCCGTACCACGCATCCCGAGAGCGCCGAAGGCGAGGATTCCCACGAGGGGGCCGGCTGCGACGCCCACCGTGCCGGCGGTGACGTAGACCGACATTCCCAAGCTTCTGCGCCACGTGGGCAAAAGGGCCCGCACGTCAAGCGCGCCCATGGGGTGAAACGCACCGGATCCGAGCCCTGACGCGCAAGCCAGTGCAAGCAGGAGATAGAAGTTGGGCACGAATCCGATGAGCGCGAACGTGATCGCAGTCCAGCAAAGTGCAAGCCCCGTCAGACGCGTGCCGAAGCGGTCGGCCAGGAGGCCGAAGAGAGGTTGCGAGATCGCGGCCGTGCCGCTGTAGGCCAGGCTGACCAGCCCAACGGTGGCGAGGCTCAATTGAAATCGCCCGATGAGGAGGGGAAAGAAAACGGGGATGATGCCCACATAGCTGTCCACCGTCAGGTGGCCCAGCATCAAGGTCGAGAGTCTTCCGTTCCTGAGGAAATCCCACACGATGGCCAGTATCATCGCCTCGGTGGGCGAGCTCCTGTACCTCACGCGCGCGGATGTCGAGCGCCTGCTCGACGTGAAAGCCATGCTCGCGGCCCTCTCGCAAGCCCTTGTCAAGTACTCCGCCGGCGAGACGTCCGTCCCGCCGAGGGCCGCGGCCAGGGTGGCGGACCGCGGGCTCCTCGGCGTCATGCCGGGTTACGTGCCCGGTGTCGCGCTCGAGGTGAAGCTCGTATCGGTGTTCCCGGCCAACGACCACCGCGGCCTGCCGTCACACCAGGGGCTGATCGTGATCTTCGACGAGGACAACGGAGCTCCGGTCGCCTTGATGGACGGCACCTTTATCACGGCCATCCGGACAGGCGGCACCGCGGCCGTCGCAGCGAAGGCCCTGGCCCGCGAGAACGCGACGGTGCTGGCCATCCTCGGCGCCGGAGTGCAGGGGCGGTCGCACCTTGCGACCTTCCCGTTGGTTCGCGATTTCTCGGAGATCCGCATCGCATCTCGCGATCCCAGGCGAGCAGCTGAGCTGGCTTCGATGCACCCCCGCGCTCGAGCGGTCGAATCGTTCGAGGACGCCGTGCGTGGCGCCGACGTGGTCGCTTGCTGCACCGACTCGCGGCAACCTGTCATCCGCCGGGAGTGGATCGCGCCCGGCACTCACGTGAGCTCGGTCGGAGGCACGTATGGGCCCGAGATCGACGCCGCGACCATTGCCGCGGGACGGATCTTTGTCGAGTGGCGCGGCGCGGCGACCAGCCCACCCCCCGCCGGAGCGGCTGAGCTCCAGGGCCTGGACCCCGACTCCATCACCGAGCTCGGCGAGGTGCTGGCCGGGAAGCGACCCGGCCGCGAGTCCGCCGATCAGATCACCATCTACAAATCGACCGGCATCGCGGTCGAGGATGCTGCCGCCGCACGGCTCGTGTTCGACCGCGCCAAGGCGGAAGGCGCCGGGACGAAGCTGCCCCTCTGAGGTTCAGCTCCAGGGAGCTGCCATGGATGGGCGGCCACTCGCGGGGACCTCGAGGTCGGCCCACATCCCACTGGCCTCGCTGCCTTTGACGAGGGAGGCAATCCGGAAGCTGCCGGGACTGACCGGATCGAACTCGAAGCTCCCGCTGTCTCCCGGAGCCAGGCCCGCAGCCGGCTCGGGCGTCGACCAGCCGGGCGCGAGAGGCTCGAGGTCGTTCTTGCCACCGACGACAGCACACGAGTTGGGGACGGTGCTCCGGTTCTCGCACTGGACCGTCGCGTGCCACCCGGCGGGCACCGTGATCACGAGGGCGCCGCTCGCATAGCCGTTGTAGTTGAACTGGTAGTCGCCCGCCGGATACCCGGCCACCAGGGTGATGACCACGGCTTGATTCGCAGCATCGATCCGGATGTACCTGGAGAGGTCCGGTGGGTTGCCTGCGCCGGTCCCCATCACCGGGTCGCAGGCGCCGGCCAAGATCATCACCAGGCACAGGCCGGCCCCGACAAGCGCCCGGCGCAAAGTCATGGGCGCCACGGCCTATCATCCGACCGGATGCGCAACCGGCTTGTCGCGTGGTGGGAAAGCCGCACCACCCCCATCCAGCTGACGATCTCGTTTCCGGTTTTCAGCGTGCTCATGTTCGTGATCAACCTTGGGCCCTTCAACCAGCCGCTGTGGCGATCAATCCTGTACGGGCTGTTCGAGGGTGGTCTGCTGAGTGGACTGCTGGCAGTCGCGACCGCGACTGAACGCGGGAAGCGCACCTGATTGCGCGGCGCCGCAGCCATCGCCGCGACCGTGGTGCTGCTTGCCTCGGCCTGCTCTTCCAGCTCCACGCCGACGTTCACAGTGGCGGGCGCCTCGGTCGATGCGGGATACGTGTGTCCATCGGGCTCCAGCAATGCACCCTACGACCTCCACGGCAAGCTCGACATGCAAAACCAGACGACGCGCGCGGTTGCCATCCAGTCGATCAAGGCGGTGCTGACC
>JBIOJB010000165.1:0-4072 GCA_044450465.1 Candidatus Dormibacterales bacterium
GAACGACGCCAGCCCCATCGCCGTGAGCAGCAGAGCGAGGGCCAGGATGATGAAACGCTGATGGAGTGCAAAGCCGACGAGCCGCTGGATCATGCCGTCAGCCGCCCGGGCCGTCTACCGCTGAGAGAGAAACGTGGTCCCATGTCAGCCCTCTTTGGACCCCCAAACGACCTCGACCGACAAGCCCATGGCAACCCCATGGCGGATACCGCCGCGTACGATGGGGCGTACCGGTCGAGTCAGTGTGCGGCCGCGCAATCGCGGCCGTGCGACGGACGGGGAACTAATTAACCGAGGGGCGGAGCGCGGGGTGGATGAGACGACGGCGGCGGGGATGCGCCTCGTCCCTGAGCGGGAGCCGGGTCTACAGGAGCAAAAACAAGGATCAGGAGCGGGTCACGAACATGCAAAACGGGGATGGCGACGGTGCCGGACGTGAGGTACATCACCACGTCGTCGAAGTCCGCGTCGTCGTAGACGCCTTGGATCCAGGTGGGATCGATGGGACTTGCCCACGCCATCGGCGTGAGGACGACCAGCAGACTCACGAGGAGCGACGCTGCCCAGATGGTGCGCTTCATGGCCTGGAGCGTTCTTACACCATCGGCTCCCTGGGTGTCAAACCTCGCAAGACGCACTCGTGTAGCCGTGGCTGGTTCAAGACCCAAACTCCCCAAACCCCTCCTGGCGCGACTTTTCCGCGTCCTTAGGGCGATTTTGCGCTGTTCCGGAGCCGTCCGAAATCGACGAAGCCGCGGTCGACGTCCGTGTCGAGGAGCTCTACCTGCACACGGTCCCCGACATCCAGGCCTTCGAAGCCACGCACCACTTTGCCTTCGACCGGAGGCTGGAGAATTCGGGCCCACGTGCCTTTCTCGGACGCACCGGTCACAATCGCGTCGAAGCGCTCACCGACCCGAGATGCGAGCAGTAGGGCTGCTGCGGATTTTTGCACCTGCCGCTCCACCTTGGTCGCGTTATCTTCTTGCTCCGTACAGTGGCGGGCCAATCCCTCCAACTCGTCGTTCCGGTATGGCGCCGGCTGCTGACCGATCGCCGCCTTCAGCAGCCGCTGCGTGATGAGATCTGGAAAACGACGGTTCGGCGCTGTGGAGTGCGTGTAGTCCTTCACCGCAAGCCCAAAGTGGCCGTCCGTTTGCTGGCCTGGGAGCTCGACGACGTACTGGCCGGAACCCAAGAGCTTGATCACGGACAGCGAGAGGTCGGAAAATCGGCCGGGATCTGCCCGGCGACGCTCAGCGAGGAAGGCTTCGAGCGCCTGCGCGCTGGGCGTCGACGGCAAATGCCCCCCGAGGCCGGCGGCCAGCTCGACGAGTCGCCCCCAGCGCTCCGGGGAGCGCAGCACCCTCCTCAACGAAGGAAACGCCTTGCTCTCGAGGTATCGTGCGGTCACACCATTTGCCCCGATCATGAAGTCTTCGATCAACTCCTTGGCGCGATTCTTCTCATCCGGCCGTAAGTCGGCGAGCACGTCACCGTCAAACACGGCGCGGGTCTCGAGCGTGTCCAGCGTGAGGGCGCCGTGCAGGTGCCGGAGATTTTTCATTGCCTGGGCGACCCGGTCCTGGATGCGGAGCTGCTCGTCGAGTCCAGGCACCGCGGCCAGTTTCGGCGGCGCGGGCGCCGTCCCCTCGAGCCATGCGCCGACGCCGTTGTAGGCGAGCTTCGCCTTGTTGAGTACAGCCGCACGGTAGACATCGGACGCAGTAACCGCGCCGCCGCCGGCCACCACCATCTCGATGATGATCGCGAGGCGCTCCTGGCCTTCGCCAAGGGAGGTCAGGTCCGTCGAGAGCCTTTCGGGAAGCATCGGGAAGATCTCGGCGGCTGTGTATACGGAGGTTGTGTTGGTCTGCGCGTGGGCATCGATGGCGGAGCCCGACTTGATCAACGCGTCGACATCGGCGACGGCAACGAGGATCTTTACCGAGTCCCCTGCCATCGCCTCAGCGACCGAGAGCTGGTCAAGGTCGCGCGAATCATCGTTGTCGATCGAGCACCAAAGAAGAGCTCGGAGATCCCGGATCGACGCACCGGTCTCGGCGGCCGCTTTCATCATCGCGTCCGTCTCCGCCAGGGCCGCCGGAGAGAAATTCGGCAGCAGTCCGCGCTGCGTCATCACCCGGCGTGCGATGGCCTTGAGTCGGTCCCGGCTCGATGTGTCAGGGGAAGTCATGGCTCAGATACCGAGGTAAGCTTTCCGGACGAGCTCGCTGCCCAGCAGCTCCCGGCTCGTCCCCTCGAGCACGACGCGTCCCGTCTGGAGGACGTAGCCTCGCGTCGCAAGCTCCAGCGCCGCCGGCACGTTCTGCTCGACCAGGAACATGGCCAGCCCTTCGGCCTGGTGAAGCCGCGCGAGCGCCTCGATGATGGAGTCTACCAGACGGGGCATGATCCCGAGGCTCGGTTCGTCGAGCATGAGGAAGCGCGGCCGCGACATGAGCGCGCGGGCGATCGCCAGCATCTGTCCCTCTCCGCCACTGAGGGTGCCCGCACGCTGGCCTGCGCGCTCGCTAAGGATGGGAAAGAGCGTGTAGATCCGGTCGAGCATCTCTCGCCGGTGCCCTGCGTCGAGGTTGGTGAACGTCCCGAGCCGCAGATTTTCCGCGACGGTCAGGCGGCTGAACAGCCGGCGCCCCTCCGGCACGAGCGCGAGACCCAACCTGACCCGGTCTGGCGCCTCGATCCCGCCGATAGCCCGGCCCGCGAACCAGATCTCCCCGCCTTGTGACGGCACCACGCCGGCGATCGCTTTCAGCAGCGTCGTCTTTCCGGCACCGTTCGCGCCGACCAGCGCAACGATCTCGCCCGGCCTCACCTGGAGCGACACTCCCTGGAGGGCGCGCACACCGGCGCCGTACACCACCTGCACGTCGCGCACGTCCAGGAGCGGGTTCTCCTCCGGCACCGGCACGCGATCAGCCCCGCTCATGCCGGTGCTCTCCGAGGTACGCCTTGATCACTTGCTCGTTCCGGACGATCTCCTGCGGCGGACCCTCGACGAGCTTCTTGCCGGAGTCGAGCACGATAACCCGCTGCGACAGCGGCATCACGACCTCCATCACGTGCTCCACCACGCACAGCGCCACGCCCAGCTCACCGTGGATCCGACGCACCAGACGCACCGCGTCGGCGGTCTCGGTAGGCGTGAGCCCGGACATGGCCTCGTCGAGCAGGAGCATCCGGGGCTCGGTGGCGAGCGCCCGCGCGATCTCGAGCCGCTTCTTGTCGGCGAGGGTGAGGTTTGCCGCCGGCATGTCCTCCTTGCCCGCGAGCCCGGTGAATTCCAGCAGCCGCATTGCTCGGGCACGCGCTTCCCCTACGCGATTGGTCCGTTTGAGCGCGCCACAGATGATGTTCTCGAGCACGGTCATCCGGCCGAATGTCCGCACGACCTGCCACGTTCGCGCGATGCCCCGGCCGCACACAGCGGCCGGGCGGGCGTGGGTGATATCAGCGCCACCGAACTGGATTCGACCCTCTTCCGGGTGCATGTAGCCCGTGATGCAGTTGAACAGCGTCGTCTTGCCGGCGCCGTTCGGCCCGATCAGGCCGACGATCTCGCCGGTGTCGATCGTGAACGACACATCCTGGTTGGCCACGAGCCCGCCAAACCGCTTCGTCACGGCACGCAGTTCCAAGAGGGCCGACATGGTCAGGCGAGCCGCCGGAGCCATCGGCCCCACGGCAGCGAGAGAATGCCGGTCGGTCGCATGGCCGCGATCACGATGATGATGAGGCCGTAGACGATCAGGTCGATGCCGCGGCCGGCGAAAGGCCCGGTGCCGAGCATGGTGCTCATGATCTGCGAGATAGGGATCAGGATGACGGCTCCCAGCACCGGCCCCCAGAGCCGCCCGATCCCGCCGACCACCGTCGCCATCATCGGCAGCGTGGTCCAGTTCAGGTCGAGCACTTGCTCCGGGAAGACGGCGAGAGCCCAGAAGCCGTAGAGCACGCCGCCGGCCGCGAACACCCCGGCCGTGATACACCGCGCGAGGACCTTGTAGAGGCGGCTATCGATCCCGATGCCCTCGGCGCCTTCCTGGTC
>JBIOJB010000166.1:0-3947 GCA_044450465.1 Candidatus Dormibacterales bacterium
CTGGAGGCCCATCAGGTAGCGCAGGTCGCGCGCGACCGGCTGCTGCGTGGAGATGACCATGAAGACCTGCTCGCGGATCTGGCGGAAGAGCTCGTTCAGGTACTGATCCTGGTTGCGCACCTTCTCGGCGGCGGCGCCGTCGCGGCGGCGGAGCGCGTCAAGCGCGGCCTCGATCTGCGACTCGACCAGTGTGCCCATCCGGACCAACGACTCGCGGAGGCTCGCCAGCTCTCTCTCGAAGGTGAGGCGCGGCACTGTTCTAGCCGAACCTGCCTGTGATGTAGGCCTCTGTCCGCTGGTCCTGCGGTTGGTTGAAGAGGTCGGCCGTCGCGGCGAACTCGATCAATTCGCCATACCGGCCCTCGGGATTCATGAGCATGAACGCTGTGAAGTCCGAGACACGCGCCGCCTGCTGCATGTTGTGGGTCACGATGACGATCGTGTAGTCACGCACGAGCTCGGCCATCAAGTCTTCGATCTTCAACGTCGCGACTGGGTCGAGGGCCGAGCAGGGCTCATCCATGAGGATCACCTCGGGGCTCACCGCAAGACACCGTGCGATCGCGAGCCGCTGCTGCTGGCCACCTGACAGCGAGGTCGCGGGCGCGTCCAGCCGGTCCTGGACCTCATCCCACAGGGCGGCGCGCTCCAGGCTCTGGCGGGCGACCTCTTTGACCCGCGATGAGCTCCAGCCGAGCAGCCTCGGGGCGAACGCGACGTTGTCGCGGATCGACATCGGAAACGGGCTCGGCCGCTGGAAGACCATGCCGACCTTCTGGCGCAGGTCGAGCAGCCGTCGCGTGGTGATCACGTCCTCTCCGTCGAGCAGCACCTTGCCTCCGGCCCGCGCGGACGGGATGAGGTCGTACATGCGGTTGAAGACTCGGAGCAGGGTGCTCTTGCCGCACCCGGAGGGGCCGATGATCGCCGTGATCCGCTTTTCCGGGATCTCGAAAGTCACGTCCTTGAGGGCCTGGAACTTGCCGTAGTAGAAGGAGAGCTGCTCGACCTTCAGCTTGGTGTTGCCACCTCCGTGAACGGCAAGCAGCTCCGGCCTACCGGCACTGGCCATCGGCGGCATCACAGGATGTAGATCTGCCATCCCCCGAGCTCAGGATATGCCGCCCTGGGTTAAGGCAGCTTTATGCGGTGGTTAAGACTTGGTGCGGGAGGGCGATGTAGAACACCTGTCCACCCTCGCGCGCGGTCTCGGTCCAGATGCGGCCACCCAGCACCTGGACCAGGTGCTTCGTGATCGCAAGCCCCAGCCCGAAACCGCCAGCTTCTCTGGGGCGGGCTCGATCCACCTTGTAGAAGCGCTCGAAGACCCGGCTCCAGTGCTCAGGCGAGATGCCGGGGCCTCGATCCCGGACGCTCATTACGACCTCGTCCTCCTTGAGCTCCGCGCTCACGTCAATGGCTGTCCCGGGAGGCGAGAACTTGGCCGCGTTGTCCAGCAGGTTGCCCAGCGCCTGGGCGAGCTTGGGACGATCGGTCGCGATGACCAGATCCGGAGGAATCGCCGTGTTGACGGTGCGGTCTGTGTCCACGCGCGCAACGCTGTCGCGGATCAGCTCGGCCAGGTCGAACTCCGAACTGTCCAGCGCCATCGCACCGGTCTCGATGTCGCCCAGCTGGCGCAGGTTGTCGATGATCTTGCTCATCAGGTCCGCCTCGCGGACGAGCCGCTCCGCAAAGCGCCTCCGGTCCTTGGGCAGTGGATCTCCGAGCAGGCTCTCCGCCGTGAGTCGCAGCGATGTGATCGGCGTCTTCAGCTCGTGCACCAGGTTGGCGACGAACTCCTGCCGCACCGTCGAGAGACGCCTCAGCTCCGTGATGTCGGTCAGGAAAAGCAGCTTCTCCCCCTCGCGCCTGCCGGCGACCAGCTGGGTCAGGACGGTGGCGCGGTGATGCACGAGCTGCGCCTCGGCCTGCGCCTGGTCCAACCGCACCACGTCGAAGAGCCGCGATTCCAGGGTCACCTCGACCAGGCTCGCCGGCAGCCGCGACTGCTCGATCTCGAAGAAATCGCGCGCGGCCTCGTTGGCTCCGACAACGCGGTTGTCCGCGTCGAGCAGGATGGCCATCACCGGGGCGTGCTCGAGCAGCTCGGCAAAAAGATCGCGAGGTGCGAGGCTTGGTTCGAGCGGTCCCGTGTCGCGCCGCCTGTCCCAGATCACGGCCGGAGTATATGAGCCGAATGGGGGCGTCGAGGCTTAAGGAGCCGTTAACCCGCGCTTAAACGCCCTTCCATAACGTGGTGGCCGTGAGTCCACCGCGTTTCAGGAGGGGTTCGATGCTTCGAGTCACATTCATCACGCGGTTCCTACTTATGGGGGTAGCGGCCGCCATTGTCGGAACTGCATGCGGCGGTACCGGCACAGCGACCACATCACCGTCGCCGGTTGACGTCGGCAGCGGTTCGCTCACAGGCGCAGGGTCCACGTTCGATGCCCCGCTTTTCCAAAAGGCGTACTTCGACTACTCGGCCAGGTACCCGCAGGTCACCATCAACTATCAACCCGTCGGTTCGGGTGCTGGCATCCAGCAGTTCATCAAGAACACGGTGGATTTCGGCGCCACCGACGTACCGATGGCATCGTCCGATATCGCATCCGCCGGAGGTCCTGACACGATGACACAGATTCCAGTGACCCTTGGAGTCGTCTCGATTGCGTACAACATTTCTGGCGTTGGGTCGCTGAAACTCGACGGGACCACGCTGGCCAACATCTTTCTGGGTCACATCAAGAAGTGGAACGATCCGGCCATTGCAGCGCTCAACTCAGGAATCACGCTGCCAAGCGCGAACATCACTGTCGTGCATCGATCAGACGGCAGTGGAACGACTTACATCTTCACCGACTACCTGGCCAAGGTCTCCAGTGAGTGGCAGTCGAAGGTGGGCACGGCCAAGTCGGTCTCCTGGCCCACCGGGGTTGGCGGCAGCGGCAACCAGGCCGTGGCGCAGGCTATATCCACCACCGACGGCGCGATCGGCTACGTCGAGCTCGCTTATGTCGTCCAGACAGGCATGCACCAGGCAGCGATCAAGAACGCCAACGGCAAGTTCGTCACCGCGAGTGACGCCGGCGCGACTGCCGCCGCCGCTCAGAACACCAGCATCAGCGCCACCAACTTCTCGATCACCAACGAGCCTGGCGACACCACCTACCCGATCGCCGGCTTCAGCTGGGTCATCCTTAGGACATCGTTTAGCGACGCCAGAAAAGGCAAGGCGGTTGTCTATCTCTTCAAGTGGCTGGTCAGCAGTGACGGCCAGAAGGAGGGTGCCGACCTCCAGTACGCACCACTCCCCACCGCAGTCGCGAGCCTCGCTTTGAGCGACCTCAAGCTCATCAAGGCCGGAGGCTCACCCGTCCTCAGCTAAACACGTCGCTTCACCGCGAAGAAGACGGCGCGGGATTGGCCCGCGCCGTTTTCGTCTTCTACAAGGGTTTGCGGGAGGGAACTCCGGCGCGGCGTGGGTAGGCGGGCGGCGTCGGCCGTACCTTGTCCACGATGACGACCGTGCCCGAGCGGCGCGCGGCCGATGGCGCGGCCACGACACGGTCGAGATTCCCGCCCATGACTTCGATCGCGTGTCGCGCCGCGTCGAGGTCCTCGCTCTCGGTCTTCTGCGCCACCAGGCGCCCGCCGATCCGGACCAGCGGAAGGCACAGCTCGACCAGCACGGGCATCGGCGCGAGGGCGCGGGCCACCGCCACGTCGAAAGTTTCGCGATGGCTCGGATCTTGCCCCACCCCCTCGGCTCGCCTCGCCACCACCTCCACGTCACGCAATCCCAGCGCGGCACAGGCTCGAACCAGGAAAGCGGCCTTCGCCTGGTCCGCCTCGACCAGAGTCATCCTCAGGCCGGGCAGCACGAGCTTCAGCGCCAGCCCCGGCAGCCCGCCGCCCGAACCGACGTCGACCACTTTCTCCGC
>JBIOJB010000167.1:0-3767 GCA_044450465.1 Candidatus Dormibacterales bacterium
AGGCGGTCCTGAGTAAGCCATCGGCGGGGGTGCAGGTTCGGGCCGGAAGACGTGCCAAACTCGCCGCGACCACGGCTCGCGCCGCGTGAGCACGGCATACGCGGGACGCCTCTGCCAGCCGAAGCCCGCAAGGGTCGCATAAAGGCTCGAGCGCAGTCGCCACCAGAACGTATACCGGTTCACAGCCCGTAACTTACTGCCTGCTGCAGCGTTCCCCGGGTTGGACTTGGCCGAGTCCCACCTTCACAACCGTCGGTACAGATTCAGCCGGACGCCGGCGGGCGGGCTAAACGCCGGCGGGGCCTGTTCAAGCCGGTCGCAACCAAGGCCGGTAGAACTAGGCGTCGTCGGGGCATGCGTCATGCTAGGGCCTAGCATCGGCGCGGGGATCGAGCACCAGGAGATCCATATTCCCTCGGGCAGTAGAACCCAGGGTTCACCCGCTGATCCACGGCTGCGTCTGAGTCAGCACGTCGCCCGCGATCGCGTTGGACGTGCCGTCTGGATGGACGACCACTACGTTCGACTCGGGATTTGTGCAGAGGGCGCTGCCGTTGCACTGGACCTTCTCCGGTGATGCGGTGAAGGCGATCGCCATGTCACCACTTCCCGGGCGCGCCCACACAGCGTTGATACTGCGGCTAGCCGAGTCTCGCCACACGACCCGGCGCGTGCTGATCTGGATCACCTCAGCGACCGGACCACCCGAAGCTACACCCATCACGACGGCATAGCGATTGTCGCGCGATATGGCGCGGAACGTGACGCCCGGTCCATATCGTGCGATGACGACTCCGCCCAGAAGCGTGCTGACGACCGTCGACGTGGTGTTGCCCGCGCTGTCCCATGTCGGATCGGCGATCAGCTGGCCGTCAGGCGAAAACGCCGGTTGGCCGGCATCTCGGTTCCAGGTGCCGAGCACCGCGCCGTCAGACAGCCGCAGCGTGGTCGCTCCGGAATAGCTGCAGCAAACCGTTCTTACGGCGAGCACGCGGTTGAGCCAGTGGGTGCAGGCATAGAGGTTGTATCCCATGTCGCCCGGAATGAAGTTGACGTGCAGGAAGCGGGCAACGGTTACGGGCGAGGTTGTCGACGTGCGGCGCATCAGGTAGAAGTCGGTGTAGCCGGCACCCGTCGCGGGATCCGTCGTGGTAGACACTTCGTTGACGCCACACAGCACGGCACCGTCTTCCGACCAAACCATTGGACCGGTCTTCGGTGCGAGCTGGTACTGGTAGACGGCTCGCCCAGTGCGGTCAAACGTGTACTCGCCGGCGGCAAAAGCCGATCCGTCCGGCGCGATGGTGATGCCGAACGGGATGTTGGCGCCGTCGTCGACCTCCTTCAGATGGATCGTCACACGCGGATGACCCTGCCAGTCGTAGCCGATCAGCCACGCCGGGTAACCAGTCACCTGTACGTAGAAGAGGTCAACTCCGGCTGGCGGCGACCCGTAGTCAGGCGGCGGTGAGGGCAACGGGCTGGGAGAGGGAGTCGGTGATGGAGTCATCGATGGACTTGGGTTCGAGCTCGGAGAGGGTGAAGGCGATTTCTGGGCGATCGGGGCTGGCGAGCCGCCACAAGCAGCAAGCAGCGACAGCAATATCAGCAGCACGAACGTCCGTTTCACGGGATTAGCTTCTTGGACTTCTGGCTGGCTTACCAGAGGCTTTGGTCCCGAATCGCGCTGGCGCCCTGCCCAACGCCCGCAGGACGCTAGGCGACCACCTTGAAGTCGGGGGCTGTCGCCTAACACGCTGTGCCTTCGACACAGACGGCGCCGGCGTCTCCTTTGGCGTCGACGAGCACACGGCCTCCAAGCGGCCGCGACAGGCGCACTGAGACCGTCCGAAAGTGACCTTCGAGCGTGCATCCCTCGCCCGCCGGCGGGGTGTGAAAGCGGGTGGCGATGGCCACCGCGACGGCTGTGTCGGATTCCGCAGCGGAGGCCGAGAGATCCTCGCCGCAGGGTCCCCGGGTTTCGGGGCCGCCAGTCGTGCCAAGCGTGAGTGTCAACCCGTCGGCGCTGATGCGGCCACCCATCATGCCCTCGGCGCTGACTCCATTGCGCCAGAGAGCCGACGGGTCGAGGGCGGCGTACCCGTCGGTGATTCGCATGTCGTCGTTCACGGTCACCAGGCCGTCGCGTGAGGCCTCGAGGTAGGCGTCGATCTCGCTGATGTCGAAGAGCCAAGCGGACATCTGCATCGTCCCGCGGTCGGTCGGAAAGCCGGCGACCTGCTCTTAATCACAAATGGTCGAGCTGTTGCGCATTGAGGCGCCTGGTAGGCAAACCTGGCGCGCGCCACGATGAGCTCTGAATAGGCGTCGACCGCTGCGAGCGCACGATACGAGGTCCCGGCGGCCGTCGCGCTGCCCGGCGCCGTCGCTGGTAGCGTTACGCTGGCCGAGAAGACGAATTTGTTGCAGCCCCAGTTCAGCTTGCGATCGGGCTCGGCGGCGAAGCCGGCTGGGCCGATGTGCTCGAGGGTGCGGTCGAACACTATGATCGGACGCGGCTTGGCGTCGGCAGGGAAGTCCTTCCAAGCCGTAAGCGCAGCGGTCGGCGGGCTGGGCGGCGCCAGTGAGGGGAGTGGCTGAGCAGCACCGGGCCCGCACGCTGTGAGCAGAACAAGTGCAACCAACCGCTTGGGCATATCAGAACTACGTCTCCAGCGCTCGCACCGTAACGCCGGCAATGGGGATTTCAGATTGGCCCCGGCAGCGTGAAAGTGCAACCGACTGGGAAGCCACAGGACTGCAGTCTGGCGGGCTGAAAGACTCTTCGCGCACTGGCCGCCAGCCTGCCTAGCCTTGAGGAAGTTTCACTTCCGACCAGTGGCTCCCTGTGTCAGCGGTGCGTAGGAGCACTTGAGGCTGCGGCTGAGACTGATTGTTTCCCGCTGACCAGACCGACCACACTGTTTGCCCGTCCACGGCAGACAGCTCAACCAATGTGACGGCTGCCGCAGGAAGATTCGGCTTGATTGTTCTCCAGTTCTGGCCCTGGTTGTTGCTCCTGAACAACTGGCGTCCGTCGGACGCCCACCAGACTATCCCGTCAGGGCTATCAAGAGTCGGGCCCGGCAGTGTTTCAGGGCCTGACCAAGTGGCGCCCTCGTCAAGCGTCGTGTAGGCGTACGGGAGCCCCACAGGCGGGCACTGGCCGACGTAGGTATTGACGGTCACAGGCAGATACCCGGCACCGCCGGCGCTGGGAAATACTGGAGTGCCGAGCTCGGTCGAGAACTGGGGGGGATTTGGCAGCGACACAGGTGTCCAAGTACTGCCGCCGTCCTGACTTGCCATCAGTTGTTGGATCGGATCCTTGGTGCTCGTGGTCCCACAGACAATTCCCCATGACGTAGGGACCATGTCGAGCCACCCGTGCATGGCGTCGGTGAATCCGACGAACCTGTTGTCATCAGATAGACGGAGCCCTCCACCGCTAGGGTGGTCGGCCGTGAGTGAAAGCTTCTGTTCCCAGGTGCGGCCACCGTCGACGGTCCTGAAAATGAGAAGCTCTTGAACTGGCGGTGTTCCCTCTGTCTGGGTTACCACGAAGAAGCCTAGACGGGCGTCGATCATCTGGAGCGAACCGGCACCGCGGTCCGGCAACATGATCTGGGTCCACGTCGTCCCGTCCCCGATGTAGGACTGCTGAGCCCCAGTCGAAAAGCCAAAGGCGAAAGTGCGCAAGAACAGCTTGCCTGTCGGCAAGCTCGTGACCACGAAGAAGAACCCATTGGGCAAGGCCGGAAGTGCAA
>JBIOJB010000168.1:0-3753 GCA_044450465.1 Candidatus Dormibacterales bacterium
TGTCACCAGCCGCCTTAGACTGATCCACTGATAGCCGGCAGGTGTGATCCACCCGATCGCCGGCAATGTGATCCAGTGGATCGCCACCAATGTGATCCACTCGATCGCCGGCAATGTGATCCAGCGATGGGCGGCAGAGAGATCCACTTCGCTCCATCATCCGGAGTACCGTATGGTCCCCGCAAACAGCGGGGACGAGATGGAGCGATTGCACATGAACGATGTCAGGGAAGTGCTCGAGCGCGGGCGGCGAGGCCAGAGCGATCGCGCGATCGCCCAGGACCTGCACCTGTCCCGCGTCACCGTGCGCAAGTACCGCGAGGCCTTCGCCAGCCTTGATGCGGCGAGCGCCGAAGACCAGTTACGGGCGCTGGGCACCCGAGAGCGGCGTCCAGCCCAGACCGTCTTCAGTGTTGCGCCGTATGAGACGGTCGTGGAGGACCTGCTGGAGCGGGGCGTTGAGGCGATGACGATCTTCGACCGGCTACATGCCGACCATGGCTACGTCGGCAGCTACACGTCGGTGCGCCGGTTTATCGCGAGGCTACGGCCCAAAGAACCGGAGGTGACCGTGCGGGTCCATGTCGGGCCTGGGGAGGAGGCGCAGGTGGACTTCGGCTCCGCCGGCAAGTTCGTCGACCCCAGCGACCAGCGCCTGCGCGTCGCCTACGTCTTCGTCATGACGCTGTCGTACAGCCGCCACCAATATGCGGAGCTCGTCTTTGACCAGCGGATCCCGACCTGGCTGGGGCTGCATCGTCGCGCCTTTGCCAGCTTCGGCGGTGTGCCGGCCAAGGTGGTGCTGGATAACCTTAAGGCGGCCGTGTTGGAGGCCGCCTTGCACGACCCCGTGCTGAGCGAGGCCTACCGGCGTTTCGCGCGCCATTACAGCTTTCTGGTCAGCCCTGCCAGGCCGCGGACCCCCGAGCACAAAGGCAAGGTCGAGTCGGGCGTGCATTTTGTCAAGCGCAGCTTCCTGGCTGGCCAGGAGTTTGCCGACATCCAGGTGGCCAACGGCCGGCTGCGTGAATGGGTGCGCGAACGGGCCGGGACGCGGGAGCACGGCACGACGCGGCAGGCGCCCCTGGTCCTGTTCGAGACCGAGCGGGAGCAGCTCTTGGCGCTGCCGGTTGAGCCGTTCGAGCTGACCGAGATCCGGCTGGCGACGCTGCACCGCGACTGTCACGTCGCCATCGACGGCAGCTACTATTCGGCGCCGTATCGGTACGCGGGTCGGCGGCTGGAGGTCTACCTGTTCGAGCGCGTCGTGCAGCTCTACCTCGGCATGGACCTGCTGGCGACGCATGTGCGGGCCGGCGTCAAAGGCACGTGGCGCACCAATCCGGACCATTACCCGCCCGAGAAGGCGGCTTACCTGGAGAAAACGCCGCGCGTCTGCCGCGAGCTGGCCCGCACGATCGGGCCATCGACCCTCACGGTCGTGGACACCCTCTTGGACGACCGGCCATTGGACCGGCTGCGGTCGGTCCAGGCCATCCTGCGCCTGATCGAGTCCGTGGGCAAACCGCGCCTGGAGGCGGCGTGCGAGCGTGCCCTCTACTTCGGTGATGCCCGCTACCGCCGCATCAAAGACATCCTCAACGCCGCGCTCGATCAGCAGCCGCTGCCGTCTCCCCGGCTCCGGCCAGTCCAAGCGGCCTTCGTCTTCGCGCGAGGGCCGGAGGAGTTCTTCGGAAGGGCCGGCCAGGAGGGTCTGCAGGAGGTGGTGGGGCCGTGCTGAATCATCCGCTCCTCCCCAAACTGCGGCAGCTCCGGCTCTCCGGTATGCTCCTGAGCCTGGAGAACCGCGCAACCCAAGCGACCGAGGCGCAGCTCAGTCCAACCCAGTTCCTGGCGCTGCTGCTCGACGACGAATTGGAGCGTCGCAGCCAGACCCGCTTCAGCCGTGCGCTGGCCGAATCGGGCGTCGAGGCGGGCAAGACGCTGGCCCAGTTCGACTTCAAGGCCGTCCCACAGCTCAATCGCACCCTTATCCACGAGCTCGCGACTGCGACCTGCACGCCGCCCGAGCCGACGGCACCTACGGGCGACGCTTTACCAAGCTCTGTTCCGTGGGTGTCTTGGTCTTGGACGACGTCGGCCTCCGGCCCTTGACTGCCCAAGCCTCCGAGGACCTCTACGAGCTTATCCAGGAGCGCTACGAGCGCCGGCCGCTGATCCTGACCAGCAACCGCGCCCTGCACGAGTGGCCGGAGATGTTCTCCGACAGCCTGTTGGCCAGCGCTGCTCTCGACCGGCTGACGCACCACAGCCAGACCGTCGTCATTGAGGGACAGAGCTATCGACAACGCGCACGCAGAAAGGAGGCCCCGGCGTCCATGGAAGACGCGCAGCAAGAGGGGGGTCAGCGTGGCTGAAACCCCGTGGCGTAACGTTGGCGAGACGATCGCTTGCCCGGTCTGCGCGCAGCCCTTCGCACCGGTGGGCCGCCAGCGCGTTTGCTCGGCTGTCTGTCGGCAGGCCCTCTGGCGCCGTCGGCATGCTGCCCCGCCGCCAGCGATCCCACCGCGTGCTGCATCAGCCCAGACGGTCTATGCCTGCCCCTCGTGCGAGGCCCGCTCCCTGGGACAGCAGCGCTGTCCGGACTGTGGCGTCTTCTGTCGCCGCATCGGGCCGGGTGGGCTCTGCCCCCACTGCGACGAGCCGGTGGCCTTCGTCGATCTTGCCATCGCACACCAAGAGCGGTGAGGCTCCGACAGGCTCGGACCACGCTGCGCCACTTGTGTCCAGACCGGCGTCAGCGAGGGTCAGGGCGATCCGCAACGCGCACAGAGAAAGGAGGACTCTGTCATGGATCCACCGCCGAACGAGGTCTGAGTCCCGCTCCCTGGGAGCGAAGTGGGGATTTGCTCGTCCACAGGTCGGTCGCTTTTTCAACGAGGGAGACGACGTTTTTCAGAGGTCGCCCAAACCCGTTTTCAACATCGCACCGAAGTCGCTTCCAGTGGATCACATTGCCGCCCATAGGTGGATCAGATAGGGCGGCTATTGACACGAGGCGACCTCGTCCGCGCCGAGATTGACTCGGAGTTCCGTGGCAAAATCGAGAACTTCAACGAGTCGAGCCAGATCGCGCGGCTATTGACACCCTGCGCGAGCGAGCTCGCGGGCACACACCCGAGTTGTCCGCAGCGTTCGGGCCAGACCGCGAGGCCGTCGCCGGTGGCCGGAATCCAGTCCAGAACGAACCCGAAGAGTCCATTTTCGCTTTCGTGCGGAGAATTATCGGGCAGACGAGAACTGTCAGGGCGCTGCCGAGGTGAGGGCGACCGTTGCGCCACTTGATGAGTAAGCCCAGGCGCCTTGGCCCGGGTCTAGGGTAGTCGTTTGCTGATAGGTTCCTGTGGTTGCATCGTAGGCGTATACGACATCGGCACCGCTGACCTCTGCTTGAGACTCGCCTGGATTACCGATCATCACAAACTGGTCAACAGGCAGCGGCAGGTCAATGCTCTGCGGTCCACTCGCACTCAGAGACACAAGCGTTGGCGTGCCGAAGTACACCCAATAACCCATTCCCGGCTCCGGTGTCATGGATGGCGGCTGAGTCAGATAGCCGCTCTCGCCCGATTGCACCCCGTATATGGGTCCGACGGCGCCAACCGCCGCCCCATTGAGGTCGACGCCGCTCCTAAGAAACGTCCAACGTGGTACGCCCACGAGGTTCCATCCCGCGGCGTACGTAACCCTCAACGTTAGGGGCGTGTCCGTGTCCCAGGGAATCGTTTCGAA
>JBIOJB010000169.1:0-3713 GCA_044450465.1 Candidatus Dormibacterales bacterium
ACGAGCCGGTCGCCGTACCACAGCGGGATCAAGCTCCATGCCTGTCCGTGCGTGGTGCCGCTCACCAGACCCGCCGGCGCGTCTCGCCAGCTCTCTTCGGAGCTGAGCCCGGCCCACGAGAGAACCTGCTCGGCGGCTGAGTCCCCGCTCCCTCGCGTGCCGCTGATCCGGCCCTCGATGTCGAAAGCCCAGCACACCGCGCCGGCGCATTCGAGCATCGTCCTGGCCTGCTCCGCGATGTTCGCGACCACGCTCATGAGCTCGTGACCCGCCAGCGCCGCCAGCTCCTGGATGCGCACGGACTGGGCGAGCGCCAGCTCGTTGGCGTGGTGCAGGCGCATCGTGCGCAGCGCGATGCCGACCACCGGGGCCGCGGTTTCCAGGAGCTTCAGATGCGTGGGCTGGAACCGGCCGCCGTCGTTGCGCATCGCGATGAATCCCGCCACGACCCGGTCGTACTGCGTGATCGGAACCCAGACCAAGTGGCTTGGCGACCGGCTGAATATGTAGCCGCCGATCGGGCCATCGAGGTCGGTCGGCTCAGGCGCGCCGACGTCCATCACGAGCCCGCCTTGCTGGATCATCCTGCTGAAGAACGGCGCATCGGCCATCGGCACGGGCCCGACGGCAACGACCTCCCCACCCCGCTCGCCGGTGAAACCGGCCATGTCGCCGGCCACGTCGAGATAAGCCAGCACCATGTGCGTCGCGTCGAGGTATTCGCTCACGACAGAGAAGATGGCGTCCGCGATCTGGTGCTCGTCCGATGCGCCCGCCACACCCATCTCGAGGACGTGGAGAGCTTCCAGCCGCGCGCGCTCGGCCTGCGCCTGCGCGAAGTGGTCGGCGTTCGCAAGGGCAAGGCTGACGTGTGCGGCAACGTCCTGGAGCAGCTTGACGTGCCAATCGTCGAACGCTCCCTCGCGATACGACTGGAGAGAGAGCATCGCGGTGATGCGGTCGCCACTCAGCACCGGCACCCAGACGAAGGAGCGCGAGACCAGCCGCCGGTCGGTGGTCAGCCCGGAAACGAAGACCGCAGCGCCCCGGCCGACGGTCCATCCCTCGCGCTCGAGGTCCTTGCGCTCGAAGCTACGCGCCCACGGCGACTGCCGGACCAGCACCGGCTTGCCGGTCTCGTAGGCCTCGCGCGACGGCCCCGTGACGGCCAGCGCGACGGGCGGCACGACCTCCTCGACGCCGGCGACGTACTGGTAACCCTCTGCGACAGGCCCATCGGGGGTCTGCGTGATGGTCGCGAGGATGAACCCGTCGAACTTCAGGAAGGTTGCGAGCTCCTCGCGCAGGGTGCGCATGATCGACCACTTGTCGAGACTCGAGGCGAGACGTCGCCCGATCGAGTTGACCAGCTCCAGCCTTCTCCTCTGGTCCTCGAGCGCCTCGTAGCTCCGGGCATTGCGCAGCGCGAGGGTCGCCTCGTCCGAGACGAGCTCCAGGAAAGCGGCAGTCGAGTCCTCGTACGCAAACGGGCGCGAGCAGCGGATGCCGAGCGCGCCGCGCACCACACCGCCTTCTTTGATCGGCACCCAGAGCGAGGACGACGGCGTGTGCACGAGAACCGACTTCGAGTCGCGCTGCACAGAGCGCGCCGCCGCGACCAGTGGCGATCGCGATGGGAGCCACCGCATCGTCGGGGCCGAATCGGACTCGACGTGCATGAGCCTGACCCGGTCGGCGTTTTCGTCCGGCATCGCGACCATCTCGAGCGCGTCGACGGGAAGCAGCTCGCGAAGGGTCGTATGGAGACCGGTGAGCACGCTCGCCTCATCGAGCGTCGAAGCCATCGCTCGTCCGATGCTGTTGAGCGCCTCGAGCCGGCGCGCCTGGTTGCGTGTGAGCTCGTTGAGCGAAGCATTGGCCAGGAGGACCCCGAGTCGCCGATGGACCTCGCCGAGAAATGCAAGCTCGGTGTCCGGCACCCGACGCTTGCGGTGGGACTGGTAGATGACGCTGCCGATGAGCTCGCCCTGGTGCATCACAGGCACCCAGATCGCAAACCGCACCTGGCGACCGACGCCGGGGCCTCTGCCCACCTCCTGGCTGCTGAGTGCGATCGGCACCACCGTCAGACGCGGATTCGCGTAAAGCTTGGCGAAGATCGATTTGCTGACGACCAGGCGCCTCATGTCCTGGAGCACTCCGGAGTCGATCGGCAGCGACCGATACCAGCCTTCTCGCTCGAGAACGTGGAGCAGGATGACGTCGTAGTTGAAGCGGGTGTGGAGGCCGCGATAAAGCACCTGGAGCAGGTCGGCCTCGGTGACGCAGCTGCCGAGTTCATGGACGAGCGCCGCGGCGGAAAGGGCGGATCCCCTGGGAGCCTTGCCTGGCACAGCTTTCGGTCTGGCCGTCCCGGGTGCGCTTTTGAGCGACCTGGACGGCGCGTGCGGCCTGGCGCTTGACCGGGCTGAGCTGGGCATTGCCACCGATACACTAACCCCGTGCCCTTTACCCCGCCCAAGCCAATCGCACCTACCCCCGAAGACCTGCGTGGTTCCACAGTCCTCGTAGTGGACGACGAGCGCGCATGGCGGGTGATCCTGGAAACGGATCTCCGGATGCTCGGCTACAAGGTGTCGATGGCGGAGGACGCCGACCAGGCTCTCGAGAAGGCGCAGGCAGACCAGCCCGAGGTCGCCATCATCGACCTGATGTTGCCCGAGCCGATGGATGGCTGGGGGCTCCTCAACGAGCTGAGGGCCCGCGGGCAGAAGGTGCCCGTGATCTTCTATACCGCATACCCGGTGTTCCCGTCAGGGACCGACGATCCTGACGTGGTGGGCTACATGAGCAAAGCCATCGATCGAGCGGACCTTTACGCTCTGCTCCCGCCCGCTATCCGGCGCTCCCGCGAGCGCCGAAACCCCGATTCCTAGATGGCTACCAGCCGAACCAGCAGAGTTCGACCCAGTTCGCACCTGACGCCAGGGCCAAGGCTGCGACGATCGCCAACGCAAAGGCCACCCGCTGGACTTTGATTCCCCAAGTCATCCCCATGTTACCCCTTTGATTTTCCAACTAACAGCAGAACCGGATGAGATTATGCGATGGACCATTCGTATTAGCTTCTGCGCATGCAGTCAATTATTGTTAAAACTCATGTATATGCACCCTTGGAAAACCCAACAATGAGCGGGCAGGCGCGCGGACAGTCACGTGGCCGCGAGGTCCGGCTCCCGCCGCTCCCGCCCGGCCTCGAGGTCTACCGGCCAGCGGAGGTGCTCGGTTCGGCCGTGCTGGTGGTCGAGGATGAGGCTGCGATGCAGCAGCAGCTGAGGATCGACCTGCACGACCTCGGCTACCGGCCCTCGGCCGCCTCGTCGGCCCCGGAAGCCAGGGCGCTGCTCGAAAAAGAACGCGTGGCGGCCGTGCTGCTCGACCTCGTGCTGGACGAGGGAGAGGATTCAGGCTTCGAGCTGCTGCAGTGGATCCGCCACCACCATCCCGGCCTGCCCGTGATCGTGCTCTCGGCGGCCCAGGTCAACTCGGCTTCCATCCGGAAGGCCTACGAGCTGGGCGCCAGCTCGTACTTCGTCAAGGGCAACGTCCCCATGGCGCACATCTACTCAGATCTCGCCGCCCGGCTGGTCGAACGCGGAACCGGCCGGCCAGGGAGCTATCGCTTCGGGCGCCTGGAGTTCGACCCGACCGGCCGCACGGTCAAGTTCGGCCGCGGCGAGACGCACCTGACG
>JBIOJB010000170.1:0-3697 GCA_044450465.1 Candidatus Dormibacterales bacterium
GACCTCGACGTGGTCGAAGAGGCGCACTGCATAACAGTTACTTGGAATGGAGAGAGGGGCGGCGCGGCGGCGGGGTCCAACGTTGGACCCCTCGGCTCGGAGCGGACGTCGTGACCCGGTCCGCAGTGCCACAGAGCGTGGTCATGGTGCCGGTCGAGCACATCCACCCCGGCCCGCTCCAACCACGCACCACTGTTTCCATGGAGTTGGTCCACCAGCTCGCGGAGTCGATGCGCGCGGGCCGTCACGAGCCGCTCCTGGACGTGGAGCGGTCGCCCCTTCGAGCCGGACACTACCAAATCGTGTGCGGCGAGCAGCGCTGGCGCGCGGCCCAAGAGGCGGGGGTCGAGCGCGTCCTGGTCCGCGTCCTCGACGGACTCAGCCACATCACGCGTCTGCAGAAGCAGCACGAGGAGAACCGCCTTCGCGCCGACCTCACGCCGGCCGACGACGCGTACCTGGTCCTCGCCATGAAGTCGCTCAAGGACATCGAGGTCGCGGAACGCCTTCTTTCCGAAGCGTCCGTCCAGTTCGAAGCGCTCGCTGATAAGCAGGTCAAGTCGCGCGGCGAGCTCGTGGACCATCTCGAGTGTCTGAAGAGGCTTCTACTCGCGCGGAGCTCGGCGGTGGCGTCGTTGTCTCCGTGGCGAGAGACCGAGCAAGCGCTCGGCATCAGCGAGGCGGCCAGGAAGCGGAAGCTCTCGGTCCTGCGGCTGGAGCCCGAAATCCTCGCCGAGGCCAATGGCCTTCCGGCCAACCACGCCACGCTCATCGCGCAGGTTGAAGATCGGCAGCGACGTGCCGACCTGGTCGAGTACGCGCCGTACCTGACCAACCGTCAGCTCAATGCCGCGGTCCGTCGCCTTCGCGGCGACAGCGACCTGAGCATCGAGGCCGCCCTCAAGCGCCCGGAGCCAGTGAGTGATCCGCTCACCTTCGAGCAGCAGCTGTCGCAGCTGGCCGACCTCTGCCGTCAGATGGTTCGTCTTCTCGGAAACCTCTGGCCGCGCACCTCGGAAGCCGAACGCGATGAGGCGCGAAAGGTGCTGACCACTTTGGTCCATACGCTCCACGAGTTCGAGGAGGCGGCGTAGATGACGCTGCCCACCTCGACTCACGATCTGCGGATGACCGAATCACACGCTGACCGATGGCCACTTGTCGCCGCTAACCCGCAGGCAACCGCCTGGCTGAAGATCCAGGCCGACCTCGGTCTCGCTCCGAGAACACTCGATGCCTACAGCCGGGCTCTCGACGACTTCCTGTCGATGTGTCGACGGGAGCAGATCGACTCCGACGCCGCCGGGCGCGCCGAAATCGCCCGGTATGTGCGCCACCTTCGTGAGCAGACATCGCGCCGGCCGCGTGGTGAAGCGGTAGAACCCGGTGGCCTGTCCAACGCCACCATCCAGCAGCGGCTGGTCGCCGTCCGCCTCTTCTACGACCACCTTAAGCAGGAGGGCTTGCGGACCACCAACCCGGTCGGCCGCGGCAACTACTCGGCCAGCCATGCCTTCGGCGCCGGGCGAGCCCTGGTCAGGCACGTCGTGCAACTGCCCTGGGTGCCGACCGACGAGCAGTGGCACGCAGTTCTCGAGATCGCCTCCCGCGAGCCAGCCCGCAACCGCTTCATGTTCGCGCTGGCCTATGACGCCGCGCTTCGCCGAGAGGAGCTCTGCAGCCTGCGAACCGACGACCTCGACCCCGCCCATCGTACGGTTCGTGTCAGGGCCGAGACCACCAAGACGCGAAGGGGTCGGGTCGTGCCGTACTCGGCTGCCAGCGGCGCTCTCCTCCACGGCTACCTGACGCACCGTGGCGAGCTGAGCCGCAGCCGCGGGCCACTCTTCCTGTCCGAGTCCAGCCGAAATCGGGCCGCCCCCATCACGCTGTGGACCTGGTCGAAGGTGGTCCGGCGAATCGCAATCGCGGCGGGGGTGCCAAGGTTCAGCACCCACACACTGCGACATCTCTGCCTAACTGACCTGGCGCGCTCCGGATGGGAGCTCCACGCGATCGCCTCCTTCGCGGGTCATCGCAGCGTCTCGAGCACACTCCGGTACATCCATCTTTCCGGCCGCGAGTTGACCGCACAACTCGCCCGCGGCATGGCGCAGATGCATACACAGCGCGTGGCCACCATCACTGCCGCCTTCGACGGCGGGGAGATCGGGTCATGACGACGAGCATCTTTCGACCGACCGCCGCGCTTATCGACGTGTCCGACTACGACCGCGCAGCGCACCTTACCGAGGACGAAGTGCTGAACCTCCGACGCTTTCTTTCGACGCGAACGGGAGGTCATCCGCTGGAGCGCTGGCTTGCGAGGATCAAGGGTTGTGAGCGCTTGACGCGCCCACTCGCCGACGCACTGGCCGCGACCTCTGGCGATCAGTGGTGGAAATGGCGCGCGATGCACGCCCTGCTGCGCGCTTGCGCGATTGAGGACACTGCGTACTGGGGGTGGGATACGGCCACCTGGAGGCGATATCTCGCGCCTGTGACCAAGTGGACGCCCCCCGGCGAACGCCCGACGATCACGCCGGTCTTCCGATGGGCGGCGTCCGCGCGGCAACACATGGTCGGCGCGGTCTACCGGCTCGGCCTGATGCCCGATCCGCTCGAGCTGCCGGCAGTGTGGTGGTTGGGCGTCGCGGAGAAGGTGTTCGGGCAGCAGGAGACAGCCGCATGCATCTCCGCTGTCGAAGACGTCCTCCTGAGCTGGGGCTACTCATTCAGCCGACGACGTTATCTCCGCAGCATCACTGGAGAGGCGCTCATCCGCTGCGGCCATGCCGATCTCGCGCGAATCGCGGACCTCGACCTCGCAGCCTGGAGAGAGGCGGAACCCGTGATCCAGCGTGGACTGATCTACCTGCTCAGTCGGGCACTCGCCAAGCTCGGCGTCCTGGCAGAACCCATCGAGATGGAGGGGCGCAACCGGACGGCTGCCGTGCAGGACGCGGTGGAGCGCGACGTCCCGGCTGAGTGGCGCCGGTGGGTTGAACGCTGGGAGGACACGTCAACCCTCACGTTTGCGTCCCGGCGCCAAGACCGTAACTATCTCTTCAAGGTCGGCCGGTGGCTCGCCCACGAGAACCCGGCCATGACGAACCCGGCAAAGTGGGACCGCACGTTCGCCGCCGCAGCCGTCTCGGCAATCACCCGCATGAGAGTCGGCGACTTCGCCTGTCGCGGAACGAGACCACCCCGCGGCGGAGTTGGGTCCCCATTCTCGCCGAGAACCCAGGTGGGGATCATCTCGTCTCTCCGTGTCTTCTTCCGCGATGCCCAGGAATGGGAGTGGATCCCGTGTCGGTTCACGCCCTCACGCGCCCTCGCCATACCGCGAAGCGTCAAGGCACTCATCGGCCCGAAGCCGCGGCCCATAGCCAACGACCACTGGGCGAAGCTTCTCTGGGCCGGGCTTAACCTCGTGCCTGACGACCTCCCGCGCTTCGGCCGCGCAGGAGCGGATGACGCCCGCTCGCGGATGACCTTCTACCCGGAACCGATGCTCCGTGCCCTTGCGCTGGTCTGGCTGTTCACGGGACTTCGGAGCGATGAGGTCGTCAGGCTCCCGGTCGGGTGCATCCGATGGCAGGAGGAGGACATAGCCGTCCCGGGCCGGCCGGGCGACATTCTGGCGCGGGATGCCGTCTGCCTGCTGGACGTTCCGGTGAACAAGACCGGCACC
>JBIOJB010000171.1:0-3645 GCA_044450465.1 Candidatus Dormibacterales bacterium
ACACTCGGCCGTCGACGGCGTCGCGAACATGGGAATTGCGATCTCGGGGGCGGGGCAGAGCCTGGCGGGACTAGACGGCGAGCTGATCAAGCCCCCGGCCGCCGGCCAGGGCGGTCGCACGCTCCTGACAGTGCTCAACCAGGCACAAACCAGCCTGCCCACGATCAGGCAGGATTTCGCGACCGCGAAATCTGCCGCCGCGGGAGTTGACGTGAGCGTGCTGCCGCCGGCGCAGCAGGCGACCTTTCTGAAGGCGGAAGGGACGATCGACACCGCCCTTTCCGGCATCGACGAGTTCGAGCGACTAGTGCCGGTGATGACGGAGGTCCTGGGCGGCAACGGAACGAGAAACTACCTCATCGAACAGGTCAACCCTGCCGAGCTGCGGCCAGGTGGCGGCTTCATCGGCACCTACAGCCTCGTGCGGGCCAGCGCAGGCACGCTCAGCGTCGTCCAGAGCGGAGACGCCTACAACCTGGCCGACCCCCGACCGCTGCCTGGGCAGCGTGGCTTCATCCCCGAGCCAAGCCCATATCGAGAGATCATCCCGGACATCAGCTGGACCTTCGTCGATTCGAACCAGTTTCCGGACTTTCCGACCAACGCCACGACCGCCGAGGACTTCGTCCAGCCTCGCATCGGAAAGATCGATGGGGTCATCTCGATCGACTACTACACCGTAGCCGAGATGCTGGCACTCACCGGACCGATCGCCGTATCTGGCATCGGAGCGCTCACCGCGAGCAACTTCGTGTCGACCATCGTCAAGCTGGACATCGCGGGGAGCCCCAACCATAAGTCAGCCCTCTCCGCGGTCGCCGGTCCGCTCATGCAGCGCGTGGCTGCGCTCCCTTCCGACCAGTGGCCGGCGTTGCTGGGAGCTTTGAACACTCTCGCTTCGCAGCGTCACCTTCAAGCCTTCTTTAACAACGTGGCTGTCGAGACAGAACTCGAGCGTGTCGGATGGTCAGGCAGCCTCACGACGACCGGTGCGCCCGACTTCATGATGGAAGTCGAGGCCAATTACTGGGGCAACAAGGACAATTACTTCCTCGCGCGTAACTACTCAATCGTCCTGACCAAGAGCGGCAACATCCTGCACCACGTCGTGACCGTCGACCTGATCAACGCTACGGCGTGCGGCAGCTATATACGGACGTCATATCGAGCCAACCTCCGGCTGTTCGTGGGGAGCACGGCGAGTGCCATCTCGGACAACCTGAGGCCTGTGATGTATTCCAACCCGGCTCCCCCGGCTGGCACGAGCGCGGCCGATGGCTGGGTATGGGACCTTGCCTGTGGCGGCGGGCGGAGCCAGACCGTCATCACCTATGACACGCCCTGGGCACCAACCGCGAGGGGCGTCGACCATATCTACTGGCAGAAGCAGCCGGGCACGATCGGCGATCACATAGCGATAACCTGGAACGACGGCGCCGGCCACTCGTTTTCCGCGTCCGGGACTCTCGATCAGGACCGCGTTATCAACCTCGCGCCTAGCGGGGTCTCGTTGACTCCCGGCAACCCGGCCCAAGCGACCCTACCGAGCCTGAGTCTGGGGTAGACACACCACGGCTTGAGAGTCAAGCGGCAAGGTCCACCCGAACCGACCAACCGAGGTGTTCGCAATGGACCTGGCGTTGTTCGGGCAGCTTGCAGGATGCCGGCCAGAAGGTTGAGCCAGAGCTCGCACAGCAAGATGGGATGTCCTGTCGATGCCATGCGCTTTCGAAGCGAGCGACGGTGTCCGCGCCGAATAGTGAGGGTCTGGCGCCACGAGCGCTCCCTTACCGCACCGAACCGACCAGTCGGCCAACAAGAATGGGTAACCACGCACTTCTGCGCCGGGCGCATCTGGAGTTGATAGCCCAGGCGGCTGGGCATGTGTCCTTCAGAGTCAAGCTCGCAAAGGGATCGCTCACGCCTGGCTACTACGGAGGGGCTACCAGAACCTGCCCACCTAGACCCACCTACCAGCGGCGGACCCGACCGACTGGAGGTTCGAACGGCGTTGGAGCCTTCTGACGGGACACATGTCCCGGTTGACTCGGAGGACAGGGCGGCCATACCGTCGCTGGCAAGGCAATTCCGTCCGCACTGCACTCCAGGGGTTCGACCACGACAAGTAGGTCAACGTTCTCGCGTCGAGTCGCACATGGCTTTCTGCGCCTTCCATATGGCGGAGTGGTCCGGGCGTTCCTTGCTGCCATTGCACCCTCCGTAGGCCGCAAGCGAATACCGGTCAGCCTGGGCGCCGGTGTCAGCCTGGCGGCGCTCGCCGTTCTCGCGAGCCCGCAAGCTGCAGCTGCCGCACCCATCGCTTGCTCGACGCCGGCCCTCATCACCGCCATTGCTGCCGTCTCCGGAGGCGGCTCCGTCACGCTCGCCCCCGCGTGCACCTACACCCTGACGGCGGCCAACAACTCGACTGACGGCGGCACTGGGCTGCCGGTGATCACGGGCGTCGTCACCATCGCAGGCAACCGAGCCACGATCGCGCGGTCCACGGCGGGCGGAACGCCGACCTTCCGGATCCTGGACGTCGCCTCCACGGGCAACCTCACGGTGGATTCGCTGACCGTGAGCAATGGTCTGATGGCAAGCAATGGATCAACCGGCGGCGCCGGTATCTACAACCACGGCACCCTCGCGGTCAGCGCGAGCACCTTTTCGAACAACTCCTCGCCTTCGGGGTCAGGAGTCTCCGGAGGTGGCATCAGCAGCAGTGGCCAGCTAACGGTCACGACCAGCACCTTCACCGGCAACAGCGCTCAGGAGGGCGCGGGCTTCTTCAATCAGAACGTGGCGACCATCAGCCAGTCCACCTTCACCAACAACAAGGCCACCATTTACGGTGGCGGCGGCTTTGTCAATGCCTACGGCACCACGACGGTGTCGTCAAGCACCTTTGTCGGCAACACCGGGCCTGGGGGCGGGGCCATCGACAATGACACGACGCTGATCGTCAAGAACAGCACCTTCTACAACAACAGCGACGGGGGCAACGGCGGCGGCGCCCTACAGAACTTTGGCACCGCCACGATCACCCAGTCGACTTTCTCCGGCAACACCGCGAGCAGCGGGGCCGATATCCACAACTACAGCTACGGGTCGGTCACAGCGACGGTGACGCTGAGCATGAGCATCGTTGCCAACGGCGTCGGCGGTGCCAACTGCAACACCAACAGCCCACCGATCGTCGACAGCGGGTACAACCTGGACACCGGCACGTCGTGCGGTTTCTCCTCGGCTCAACACTCGCTCAGCAACACCCCGCCGCAGCTCGAAGCATTGGCTTCGAACGGAGGCCCGACCCAGACGATGGCCCTGCCATTGCTGAGCCCGGCCGTCGACGCCATTCCGACGAGCGTGAGCGGCTGCACCGGCAGCACCGACCAGCGTGGCACCACCAGGCCGCAGGGCTCGGCCTGCGACATCGGGGCCTTCGAGGTGATCCAGTCAGGCGGCGATACACAGCCACCGACGATCCCGACCGGCCTCTCAGCGTCATCGGTGACTGCGAACCAGGTCTCACTGCAGTGGAATGCATCGACCGACGACGTGTCCGTTACCGGCTACACGGTGTATCGGAACGGCACTGCTGTGGGCAGCACCGGATCGGGTGGGGCGACCACGTACACCGAC
>JBIOJB010000172.1:0-3385 GCA_044450465.1 Candidatus Dormibacterales bacterium
AGCTGGCAGTCGATCGGGTTGGTCACCGACGTGGAATCCTTCTTGCGCGAACTGGCCCAGGTCGTGGAAACTGGTGCACATGGGTAAAGGACGCGACAAGCAGGGCCGCGAGGCCAAGAAGAAAAAGAAGGTCAAGCTGCCTGGCGGCGCGGTGGGTCCCGACGTCCAGTTCCGGCACCACTCGGTCGTGACGGGCCAGCCTCAGCCGCCGCCCAAATCGCCCGAGTAGCCGGCTAAGCCGGAGTCGTCTCGTCGCGCCTCGGCCACATGCGCACGGCCATGGCCGCGAGCAGCAGGCCGAAAAGACCGGCGAGCACGCGCTGGGGCAACCACAACGCGAGCACAGCGCCGAGAAGCGCTCCTGGCACGCCGCCCAGCGACATCCACCCTGCAGCTCTGGAGTCCAGCTCGCCGTGGCGCTGGTGAACGATCGCGCCGACGCCCGCCGTGGGGAGGATCGCGAGCAGGGAAGTTCCCTGAGCCACGCGCTGCCCGATGCCAAAGCCGAAGACCAGGGTCGGCACCAAAAGCACGCCTCCTCCCACGCCGGTCAGTCCGCTGATCGTGCCGATGACCGCCCCGCTCAGGGCGAGCAAGAGGTACCCGACCGGACCAACGCCCGGTGTCGACGCTGCCTCCAAGACGGTGCGGCCACCGAAGATGGCGTTGCGCAGCTCGCTCAGGGCGGCCACGACCATCAGAGCCGCGAGGAGCATCTTGAGGATGCGCTCTGGGACTCTTGACGCCAATCCCGCGCCCACGAGCGCACCCGCCGAGCTTCCGATCATCACGAAGACCGCGACGGACAGGTCGAGCTGATGAGCGCTCCCGCCGAAGTAGTAGACTCCGGCGCCGACGATCCCGATCGGCACGATGGCGGCAAGCGAGGTTCCGCTGGCTCGCCTTTGCGTCGTCCTGGTCCACCAGACCTGCAGCGGCACCATCAGGAACCCGCCCCCGACGCCGAGCAACCCGCCGGCCACTCCAGCCGCGCCTCCGATGGTCAGGTCGCGATATCGGTATCGGCTGGGCCGGCTATCGATCAGGGGGACTCGCCAGGGATCATGAGAGGCGCCCCACGTACAGATTGATCACCTCGTCGTCGTCGAGCAGGTCGCGGCCCGGGCCCTCGAGCCGGTTCTGACCGAGGACGAGCACGTACGCCCACTGCGCGTGGCGCAAAGTCTCGCGGGTGTTCTGCTCGATCACCAGCACCGCGACGTTGGTGGCGCGGATCGATTCGATTCGCTCCCAGATCAAGGCCTGGAACTTTGGCGCTAGGCCGGCGCTGGGCTCGTCGAGGATCAGCACCGCCGGGTCCACCATCAATCCGCGCGCCAGCGCGAGCATCGTGCGCTGGCCCCCGCTCAAGGTGCTGGCTTTGCGAGGGGCCTTCTCGGCGAGGTCGGGAAAGAGCTGGAACAGCTGCTCGATCCGCTCATGGACGCCGCCTTTGCGACTGTAGCCTCCCATGTCCAGGTTCTCGTGTACCGTGAGGTCGGGAAAGACGTTCGACACCTGCGGAACGTACGCAAGGCCTTGGCCGACCATCCTTTCGGCCGGCTGGCCGGTCACGTCCTTGCCCATCACGGTGACGGTGCCCGAGCTCGGACGGATGAGTCCCGCGATCGCTTTGAGAAGGGTCGACTTGCCGGCGCCGTTGGGGCCCACGATGGCGGTGATCGCGCCGCGCCGCGCCGCCATGCTCACTCCGGTGATCACCGGCGGACCGCCATACCCGGCCGTGAGCTTTTCCACCACGAGCGCCGGCGCCTCGCCCTCAGCTCTTTCCGTCACTGACCACCTCGCCCAGATAAGCGTCGACCACGGCCTGGCTGGAGCGCAGCGATTCGAATGGGCCTTCGGCGATCACAGTGCCCTGTGCCATCACGATCACATGCTGCGTGACGCGCTCGATGAAGGGCAGGTTGTGCTCGACGACGATGACCGACGTCCCCGAGGCGATGAAACCCTCGATGGCGACGGCCATGCGCTCGCCCATCACGGGGTTGACGCCGCCCATCGGCTCATCCAGGATCACGAGCTCAGGCTGGGCCATCCTGATCCGGGCGAATTCGACCAGCCGCTTCTGGCCGCCGCTCAAACTGCCGGCACGCTCGTCGCGGACTGCATCCAGGCCGAGCTCTGAGATGATTCGGCGCGCCTTGGCGAGCTCTTCCGCCGCGGCTGCGCGCTGGGATCGGCCGAGGCCGAGGACACTCTGGAAAAAGCCCTCCCGGCGCGCGTCCCAGTGGGCCAGGACCACGTTTTCGAGCACGGTCAGCGCCGGCCACTCGCGCGGCGACTGGAATGTGCGCACCAGCCCGAGGCGAGAGATGCGGTGGGGGGCAAGACCCTCGAGGCGACGGCCCTTGAAGATCACGGTCCCGGCGTCCGGCAGCTTGAACCCCGAGATCAGATCAATCGCTGTGCTCTTGCCGGCTCCGTTGGGCCCGATCAGGCCGGTCACCTGGCCGCGCGGGGCCTGGAAAGAGCAGTTCTCCACCGCGTACACGCCGCCAAAGTGCTTGGACAGGCCGCGGACCTCGAGCGCGAACGCGGGGGCTGCGACGCTCATGTCACCAGCTGAGCCGCCGGGGCGGGTGGCTCAGGGTCGATGTAGCTGCGCTCCGGGAGCAGGCCCTGCGGCCGAAAGCGCAAGAAGAGCACCAGGACCAGGCCGATGACCACCCCTCGTAGCGCAAGCAGGACCTGCGGATGGAGCGTGTTGAGCTGACCCAGGCCCGGCAGCATCGGCAAAAAACGCGTCGACTCCTGCACGAGCACCCCCATGATCAGCACCCCGAGCGCGACGCCCCAGATGTTGCCACGGCCGCCGACCAGCACGGCCGAATACAGGACGATGACCTCGACTGGCGACCAAGCCGACGGGTTGAATGCGCTCAGATAGGCGGCGAAGAGAGCGCCCGCGAAACCGGCGAGGCCTGCGCCGAGGACATAGCCTTTGAGCTTCAAGCGGTAAATGTCGCGTCCGAATGCCGCGGCGGCCCGCTCGTCCTCGCGCAGGGTTCTCAGCGCCATCCCGAACCGGCTGCCTGAGATGCGCGCGGTGAACAGGAAGACCAGAACGAAGCAGACCAGGCTGAGGCCGAGGAAGAAGTACTGGTAGGTCTGATAATCCAGGCCGAACCAGTCACCCATCGGGTCGAACAGCCCGGAGAGGCCGTTGTAGCCGTCGACGAGTGGGACGTACTGTCCGGCCATCACGTACATGACGTAGACGGCACCGAGGGTGACGATCGAGAAGTAGATGCCGCGCAGGTGGCGCAAGGCGATCAGACCGACGACCAGGCCGACGGCCATCGAGGCTGCGACCGCGCCCAAGACGGCGAGCGGATAAGGCAGCTGCAGACCGAGGATGTAT
>JBIOJB010000173.1:0-3380 GCA_044450465.1 Candidatus Dormibacterales bacterium
CCCCATCCCTATCCCCATCACCGGCACGCTCGTCCTCGCCGTCCCCGTCACCCGACCCCTCGCCTTCAACATCTCTGGCGGGCGGCCCACCGAGCGTGTCCGGCCCGCCCGCGGCCAAAACCACCCTCGTCGGATATTTCGCCTCGGGTGGCTGGTTCCGCGGAGCGTTGATCGGAGTGGCTTTGCTGTCTCTGATCGGCGCAGCGCTGTTGTCGTTGATCGGCCTCGGCGCGACGGCTGCTAAACGGCTCCCGCGTTGACCGCGTCGGCCTGAAGGGAGAGGCGGCCAAAGAGCTGCCAGTGCAGCCGTGCGAACTCGAGGTGATCGGCGCTCGCCGCCACCTCGGCCAGGCCCGCGAGCATCGCCTCCCGCCACAGTTCGGGATCCGCGCCGAGCCGGGCCAGACCGCCCTGGACGAACTCGCGTACGAGATCAGGAAACCAACCTTTGCCATCGAAGACCCAGGTGATGCCAGACCCCCATTCGTCCGCGCGAAGCCCGCGGTGGCCCGACACTCCTTTTCCGGCTCTGGTGTGGCGATCCAGGTAAAGGGCATAGGTCAGGGCGAACCGAACCAGGTCGCGAACCGGCTCGCCACTCGCGGCTCCCGCCTCCCAGTCGATCACCCCAGAGACCTTCTCCCCGCCCATCAGCACGTTGCCGAACCAGAAGTCACCGTGCACCGCCGTCGGCGCCGTGGTAGTCGTGCGAAGTCGGGCATGAACCACCGCAAGCGCGGCCAGCGACCTGTCCAGCCCCGGCTCGGCGCCGAAACGCGTGCGAAGGGTTACGGCGGTACCGCCATCCATGTCGATGGGCCGCCGCGCTCCGGCGGCGGCGCGCTGAAAAGCTGCCAGCCATGACTGGACCGCCCTGAAGTCGGCGCGGACGGCCGAAGGGTTGCCCAGATGCCTCCACGCGTGATAGCGGGTCGTCATAGGGGAGCCTGGGAGCGCTGTGGTCACAAGAGACGTCGTGCCGGCGAGCTCCTTGAGGTGAGTGAGGCGCGGAATGGTCGCCAGGATGGCGGGAGGCAAGCTCTGGTGCAGCTCCTTCAAGACACCTCGCTCAGCGCGGATGGTGCCCTCGGCAGCGCGCGTGGTCGGGAGCTTGACCGCCAGTGTGGGCCGGCGGCTGCCATGCGGGATCAGAAGCACCGTGACTTTCGCGTTCGGGTCTTTGGAGAGTGCAACGAGCAACGAGTGCATCCGAGGTACGTCGAGGAGGCCGCCTTGCCTGACGGGACCAGCGATGTCGGTGTACGCAGCTCCCGTGGCCTGGCTCGCCTGAACCCTTCCGAGGACGAGCCTGATCGGTGCGACGGCTCCGACCAGGGTGGCTGGAAAGAAGGTTCGAGCCACGCCCTTCACCACCTGCAGCGACGCCGACAGCGCGGCGCTGCCTTTCGGCAGCGTGAGCAGCTCGGTGAAGAAGTAGCCGAGCGCGGGGCGCGAGTCCTCGACGTAGCAGGTTGGCGAATCGGGCGATGGAATCGCGATGTACTCGCGCAGGATTTCGATGCCCGCGTCCCTGGCAAACCGGCGGCTGCGACGGCGGGATGATCCCAACGCGGCACACCACAGGACGACGGGCGCGCCGGGCGGCAGATTCCGCACACGCTGGCGCAGACGCCGCCGCGCTGCAGGTGAGGCCGGAACGTCGAATCGAACAGAACCTGGCGCGGTCACAAGCTGCCACAGCTCGCGCGCCGTGCTCCCGTTTCCGCCCGGTCGCGAAGCGGCTTGCAACGAAACCGCTGGAGCGGTCATAAAGCCGTCGAGGCTCCCGCGACGCCCTGACAAACCCTGACCTGGGGTTAGAGGCGGGACCGAAGCCAGCCCGGTAGGCTGTCGTCAGCTCCGGTCAGGACGATGCCGCTCAAGCGGCCCTTCCCGATGCGCGTCACCATGGTCTCGAGGTCGGCGGTCTGCGTCATCCTGCTGCGGGCCACGATCAGCAGGCGATCCGCCAGCGCGCAGGCCAGAGAACCATAGGAAATGTGTAGCGTCGGCGGAAGGTCAATGACCACATTTCCAAAAATCCCCCTGAGCCCCTCGAACACGTTTCGGTCGACCAGCTGATAGAAGAATCGGGCCGGCTCGCTCTGCCGGCTGCCCGAAGGGATCACAAACAGGTTTGGCACGAGCGCGGCCCCGCGCACGATCCTCAACCGAGCCCCCGCCCAGCCAGTCGCTGAGGCCACCCGCCTCGCCGATGCCGAAGAACTTATGGAAGGACGGGGCAGCGAAGTCGCACTCAATCAGCAGCGTGGGCTTCTTGGTGTCGAGCGCCATCGCGGTGGCAATGCCAATCGCGACTGAAGTCTTGCCTTCGCCGTAAGCCGCACTCGTCACTCCGATTACACGGCACTCGGTCGCGGGGTCGAACCGCACCGAGAGGTAGGCGCTGCGGCAGCGGTCGATGAACCAGGGCGGCAGCTCGATCGAGTTGATCCGCTCCAGCCGTGGGTCGGCAAACCCAGGCAGGGTCTGCCGGCGGGTCAGGGCATCATTGATCGACTGGGAGAATTCGCTGGGGAGGCGCTCCTCGGCCAGCGAAGGCTGCGCGCCTTCCCGAGTGGCCTGCTCGAGCTCGTCAGCGAGCTGCGCATGCCCGTTGGCAGCCGGCCTAGCTTCGTCGTGCGCAGCCGGCTCGCGCGCGAACTGCGCGTGCCCGTTGACGGCCGGCTCGGCGTCGTCGCGAGCTGCCTGCTCGGCGCCGACCTGAGCGCCGCCGTCGGTGTTCGGCTTGGCTTCGTCATAAGCTGCGTGTTCAGTCGCGACCTGAACGCCGCCATTGGTGTTCGGCTTGGCTTCGTCATAAGCCGCGTGTTCAGTCGCGACCTGAACGCTGCCGTTGGTGCCGTGCTCGGCGCCGTCGTCAGCCGCCTGCCCGTCATCTTGCGAACCTGGGTGCTCATTCCCGTTTGGAGTTGTCTGATCGGACTGCTTGGGGCCGCGTCGACGCTCCCTGACAGACCTAGAACCCACGAGAGCTCACCAGCTTCGGAATGGTCGCCACCACGGGCACGCCGAGGCGTCGCTCAAGCGCTTTCGAATCTCCGGCCGTCCCGTCGGACCACGCCACCACCAAGAAGTACGCCACTACCAGCGCGAGCCCGGCCAGCAGGACGATTCCGGCTGGCAACAGGCTGCTCCTGTCCCCCACGAATCGAGAACCGGCGATATGAGGCGCGTCGGCCACAGTTGTGCCCACCTGCAAGAAGCGCGCAGAAGCAGACGCAAGATATTGCGCCTGGCTCAAGCTGTTTTGAGCCTCATCAACCTTGGCCCGCCATAGCTGCACGTCATTTGCAAGCTGCGCGGCTTGCGGGTCGCTCGAGCTGACGTCGACTGGAGTGCCAGGATTGGCTGCGACA
>JBIOJB010000174.1:0-3347 GCA_044450465.1 Candidatus Dormibacterales bacterium
GTCACCGTCAAGGTGGACCGGCGAGACGACGATCGCCACCGGAGACGATTGCGAGAACAACTTTGGCGGCCCCCAGATCGCGATCGACGAAGCCAATGGCAACATCCACGTCTTCAAGGCGGTAACGAACAGCAACGGCGCTACAGCGCCCGGGATCACCTACTGGCGTGGTACCCCTGATGGGACTCCGATGCTCAGCGGCAACATCAGCTGGAGCTCCCGGCTCGTCATCGACTCGACCGGAACGAACCTGTTGGAGCCGCCGGATGTGGCAGGCGCGGTCGACTCGACTGGCAGGGTCTACGTGTTCTGGGCCACCAAGACGACCGGGGGCGCGATCAAGTTCGTGACGCTGGACAGCCCGTATACCACCCCGTCTGCGATCGGCACGGTTGCCACAACCGGCTCCAACCCTCGCTACCCCCACGTTCCGGGGCTGGCTCCGCTAGCGCGCGGCTACGTGCCGCTGTTCTATGAGACGGGCTCGGGTAGCTCATACAGCATCAATCTGACCATGCTCGACGTATCCGCTCCGACGGCACCGACCGCGCTCACAGCGACATTTGCGCCGACCCCCGAGGTGGACCTCGCCTGGACTGCCTCAACGGACAACGTCGGCGTGACCGGCTACACGATCTACCGCAACGGATCGCAGCTCACCACCGTGTCCGGAACCACGCTCACTTACGCGGACAAGGCGGGTATCACCATCCCAGCGACCTACAGCTACACGGTGGCCGCCTCCGACGCTGCCGGCAACATGTCTGCTTTGTCCAATACGGCGACGGTCGGCACTGTCGACCTTGTCGCGCCATCCGTGCCGACGGGCCTGACCGCGGCGGCCACGGTGGGACCGTCGGTGACCCTCAACTGGACCGCATCCACCGACAACGTCGGGGTCACCGGCTACACCATCTACAAGGGTGGCTCCCAGCTCATGACGGTGTCGGGGTCCACGTTGACCTACCTGGACACCGCTGTGGTCTCGGGCGGCAGCTACAGCTACACCGTTGACGCGTATGATGCCGCCGGCAATCACTCGGCGAAGTCCGCGCCTGCGACTGTCAATTCGCCCGACACGACACCGCCAACGGTGCCTTCGGGCATCAGCATGTCGACGAACCCTGCGCCGTCGGTCAGCCTGAGCTGGAGCGGCTCAACCGACAACGTCGCGGTCACCGGCTACACGATTTACCGCAACGGAGCCGCGCTCACAACCGTGTCCGCCTCAACGCTGACCTACACCGATGCCTCAATCGCCCGATCGATTTCATACACGTATGCGCTCGACGCTTTTGACGCCGCCGGCAACCATTCCGCGAAGTCGGCGGGCGCCGTCTCTACGCCGGCTCCTTCCGGAGCGTTGATAACCGGGAAACCGCTGGCCGCCGACTTCAGCGGTGACGGAAAGTCCGACCTTGCGATGGTCACGGCTTCCGGTGTCTTCGTGGCCTTGTCAAACGGGGCGGCGTTCTCGACGCCGACCACCTGGGCGCCATTCCCCTTCTACGGTTCGGTGGCGACGCTCGCCGGCGACGTCACAGGTGACGGCAAGGCAGACCTCCTTGCAGTCAACGCCGGCCAGGTTTTCGTTCTGCCCTCCACGGGGACGGGTTTCGGTGCGCCGGCAGGTTGGTCAAACGTTGCTTTCTACGGCACACGCGGCACCTTCCTGGCCGACGTGAACGGCGATGGAAAGGCGGACCTCGTAGCTGTCAACAACACCAGCGTCTGGGTCATGCTCTCGACCGGGACCGGCTTTGCGGCTCCTATGCAGTGGTCGAGCACGCCCTTTTACGGGAACCTGAGCACACAGATCGCCGACGTCACGGGTGACGGCAAGGCCGACCTGGTCGCAATTAACTCCACGAGCACCTGGGTGCTGCCATCCACCGGGAGCGGGTTCGGCGCTCCTGCCCAGTGGTCGGGCGTTCCGTTCTACGGAAATGTCCAGACCATGCTGGTCGATGCCAACGGGGACGGGAAGGTTGACCTGGTGGCTCTGAACTTGACCAGCACGTGGATCATGACGTCCACCGGCTCCGGATTTGGAGCTCCGACCCAGTGGGAGGCAACTCCCTTCTACGGGGTGATTGCCACGCTCTCAGGGGACGTGACTGGTGACCTCAAGCAGGACCTGGTCGCAATCAACCCCACCAGCGTTTGGGTTGCGCCGTCTACCGGCTCGGCTCTGTCGCTACCTGAATCATGGCTCTGACAGGCAGTGCCATCGAGCGCGGAGCGAGCTGAGTATCGTGCCGTCTGTGAGGCTCGACCGACGCGAGTCTCACAGGCGGCGTCGACCGGGACATTTGACTGGTTGACGCCCGGTCGGCGCGGCCCCATCTTCGGACTCAGAGTATTGGGTCAGCACTGCAAGTAATGGGTCCGGCATCGGTGCGCAGCTTATCTAGCTCGCGTCGATTCGCCTCCCACCCACCTCGCCGTCCGCGGGGCGGGATGGTTGGGGCGTTCTTGGCTGCCATCGCGCGCGCCCCAGTGCCCCTCGGTCGCAAGCGAGTGTCGGCCGGTGCAGCCACCGCGGTGGTACTGGCGACATTTGGCCTACTCGCGAGTGCCCAGGCCGCAGCAGCCGCACCTATCGCCTGCTCGACTCCGGCGCTTGTCTCCGCGATTGCTGCGGCCTCTGGGGGCGGCAGCGTCACGCTGGCGAGCGGATGCGTCTACACCCTAACGTCGGCCAACAACTCGACTGACGGCGGGGGCGGCACGGGGCTGCCGGTGATCACGGGCACGGTGTCCATCGCCGGCAACGGAGCCACGATCATGCGGTCCACGGCCGCCGGGACGCCGACCTTCCGGATCTTCGACGTCGTCGGCTCAGGCAACCTGAGCCTGGATTCGTTGACCGTGAGCAACGGCCACCTGAATAACACCGGATCGACCGGCGGCGCCGGCATCTACAACCACGGCACCCTCTCGATCAGCGCGAGCACCTTTACAGGCAACTCTTCGCCGTCCCCCAATGGCGTCTCCGGTGGGGCAATTAGCAACGCGGGCCAGTTGACGGTCACGACCAGCACCTTCACCAACAACCAGGCGCAGGAGGGCGCCAGCGTTTTCAATCAGAACACCGCGACCATCAACCAGACCACTTTCGCCAACAACGACGGCACCATCTACGGCGGGGGCGGAATCCTCAACGCGTTCGGCACGACGAATGTCTACAACAGCTTGTTCGTCGGCAACACCGGACGAGGAGGTGGGGCGATCGACAACGACACGACGATGACTGTCGTCAACACCACCTTCTACAACAACTCGGATAACGGCAGCGGCGGTGGCGCGATCAACAACTTCGGCACCATGACGTTTATCCAGTCGAC
>JBIOJB010000175.1:0-3324 GCA_044450465.1 Candidatus Dormibacterales bacterium
AGGACTCCCACCTCGGCGACTTCGTCGAGGACCGCGAGGCGGTTTCACCGTTCGAGGCCGCTTCGCAGGCAATGCTTCGCTCCGACATAGAGGATGTCCTCGACACCCTCACCCCCCGCGAGCGCCGGGTGCTGCAGCTTCGGTTCGGGCTGATCGACGGCCACCAGCGCACGCTGGAGGAGGTCGGCAAGCGCTTCGGGGTGACCCGCGAGCGCATCCGCCAGATCGAGTCCAGGGCGCTGCACAAGCTCCGGCATCCGATCCGCTCCAAGAAGCTGCGCGATCACGTGGATTTAGCGTGGGGCCTGCGAGAGCAAGGGTACGGCGCTGGTAGTTTGTCGCGCCTCGGCCTGGACTAGGTGTTCGCCAGATAGCGATCGATCGCGTCTGCGGCGCGAAGTGCGTCCGCGACCGCGGTCACGACCAGATCCGCCCCGCGCACGCAATCCCCCGCGGCGAAGACGCCCGGCCGGCCGGTGGCGCCGTCCTGGCCGGCAACCACAGTCCCGCGGGGTGTCCGTTCAACGCCTGGAGTGGCCGCCACCAAGCTCGCCTCGACCCTATAGCCGATCGCGACCACGACCGTGTCGGCGGCGATCTCAATCTCTGAGCCGGGCACGGGGACAGGGCGTGCGCGTCCGGACTCATCGGCGGCCAGCATTTCCATCCGCTGGATCCTGACCGCCCGCACCCGTCCGCTGGGGCTGGCGAGCACCTCGACGGGCGCCGCCTGGAAGAGAAACTTGACACCTTCCTCACGGGCGTGCTGGCGTTCCTCCGCTCTGCCGCCCATCTCACGCTCGCTCCGCCGGTAGACGCAGAGGACCTCCTCTGCGCCTGCACGCACGGCGCTGCGGACGCAGTCCATAGCGGTATCACCGCCACCGATCACCACGACCTGCGCCCCTACCTGCAGCGGTTGGCGCAGAAATACCGGAGGGTCGTCAGGGAATACGTTCAGCCGGACCAGGAACTCGCTGGCCCCGTAGACGCCATCCAGGTCCTCGCCAGGGATCTCAAGCCGGTTGCCGTGTTCGGCGCCGAAAGCGAGAAAGACGGCGTCAAAGCCCTGCTCGAAGAGGGAGTCAACGGTGACGTCGGTGCCGACTCGGATTCCCGGTAGGAACCCGACACCCCGGCTAACCAGCCGGTTCACCAGGTCGTCGACGCGGGCCTTCGCCAGCTTGAAGCCGGGGATGCCGTACCGAAGCAGGCCCCCGGGCTGCGGCCAGGCGTCCAGCACTGTCACCGCGTGTCCCCGGACGGCCAGGCGCTCGGCAGCGGCCAAACCGGCCGGCCCCGCGCCGACTACGGCCACGCGCCTACCGCTGAGTACCGGTGCCTTGGCTGTGCTGGTCTCGTGTCCTTGCCCGAAGTCGGCCGCGAAAGCCTCCAGCCTTCCGATCGCCACCGGCCGCGACTTCTTGCCGACCACGCACGAGCCTTCGCAAAGACGCTCCTGGGGGCAGAGCCGGCCGCAGACCTCCGGCATCGGACTGGTCAATCTGAAGATGTCCGCCCCCGCCAAGGGATCACCATGCTCGACCTTGAGCAGCGCACCCGGGATGTCGTTGTGGAGTGGGCAGGCCTTCACGCAGGGGGCGGCCGGGCACTGGATGCAGCGGTTCGCCTCCAAGCGGGCGCTCGCCAGGTCGAACCCCAGGCAGACCTCTTCCCAGTTGTGGACACGCTGCGCAGGAGGCTGCTTGGGGATCGGCTGTGGGGGGATCTTGAGCCGCTCCTTCCGGTCGACTGCGACTCCTCCGGAGGTCATACCGCAGCGCAGCTTAACCGGACCTCAAAGTGGCGAACCGCCAGCGCTGACGCTCAGGGCAACGCCGGCACGGTCTGGCGCACGGCTGCAACCGGGAGCCCCACTGACGTGTCCGTCCGATGAGTTTCAGGTACCAAGCATGCGCGCCGGAAGGAACCCGGCGGGAATACAGTCCTCACCGTCCAGCATCGCCCGAGCCAGCCGCTCGGCCGTCCAGCCCGCGAGCAGGATGCCGTTCCGGTAGTGCCCGACAGCCACGAAGAGGCCCTCGAAGCCGGGGATCGGCCCGATCGCCGGCAGTCGGTCAGGCAGGGCGGGCCTCAGACCGGACTGGACCGCCACAAAGCGCGCCTGGCGCAGGCTGGGCAGGACTGAGAACGCGAACTCCCGCAGTTGGGCAACCGATGAGGCCTCCACCACGTGGTCGTACCGTCCCGGCTGCTCGGTGGCACCGACCAGCAGCGTGCCGTCCGCCTTGGGCGTGAGGTAGCCGCCGGGGGCGAAGATGATCGAGCGCGTGACAACCCGCGGGGGCCGCAGGCGCAAGAGGTCGCCCTTGACCGGCTGCAGCGGAAGCGCGACTCCCAAGCTGTTCAGCAGGGACGCGTCGTGACCGGTGGCAACCAGAAAGCGGTCTGCGTTGATGACCGCCTCTGGCGTCTCGACTGCGATCACGCGGTCCCCTGATCGTCTCAGGGCGATCACCGGTGTTCCCTGTGCCAACTCCGCACCCGCGGCCGCGGCCGCCCGCGCCAGTGCGATCGTGTAGCTGCGGGCATCGACCTGCATCTCGGCCGGGTAATGAAGCCCGGCGAGGAAGCCTTCGCCCAGTCCCGGCAGGGCCCGGTTGAGTTCGTCTCCCTCCAGAAGCGCGATCGAGCGATCGAGCTCACGCTGCCATTCCAGCCGCCGCCTGAGGGCCTCGGCCTGCTTCTCGTCGCGGGCCAGCATGAAGGTACCGGCCAGGGTGGCTCCGATAGAAATTCCAGCGATCTCCTCGAGCGCTTGCGCTGAGCGTTTGTGCAGGGCCAGAGCCTCCAGTCCTGCGCTGGCCATACAGCCGGGCTCCTCGCTCTCGGAGAGGGGCGCCAGCATGCCGGCCGCCGCCCGCGAGGCGCCGGCTGCGATCGCGTCACGTTCGAGCAAGGTCACCTTGGCGCCCTTTCTCGCCAGGGCAAGCGCGGCGGCGCAGCCGATGACACCACCGCCGATGACCACCACTCGCCCGTCCAAGCTCACGGCTATCCGCTTCCTCCACCCAGGCTGGCCGACAACGCCCGGATCACGGCTCCGGCTTCTCGACTGGCAGACCCGCCTCCCTCCACGCCTTCATACCGCCCCTGAAGTTGACGACATCCTGGACGCCCTGGGCGACCGCCATCTCGGCGGCGACGGCCGAGCGCTCGCCGACCTCGCAGCTGAAGATCGTGCGCTCGCGGAAGCGGTGCAGATCGGGCCGGGCCAGGATCGAGGCCAGCACGACATGGCGAGCTCCGGCGATATGGCCCTGCTCCCATTCCCAGTCTTCGCGCACGTCGACGACCTCGTAG
>JBIOJB010000176.1:0-3276 GCA_044450465.1 Candidatus Dormibacterales bacterium
GTCCCGAGGCCGAGGCTCTGGCCGAGCAGGCCTCCCGCCCCGAACATGGCGACAAAGCCCAGCAGCATCGGCGTCGGCGACACCCCGGCCACGTCGAAACCGAGGTGGATCGCGCCCAGAAGGCCACCGAAGATGTCGTCAAAGATGAGTGTGGCGAGAAGAAGTACGCCGCCCAGGACGAGACAGACCGCGAATACCAGGTCCGGCGTCCTCAATACGTCTGCACCGTCTGGTCCATCTTAGGTCGGCAGAGAAACGCCCGACCTACCGGAGGGAGCTCAACAGGGCCTCGACTAGGGCAGCCGGACGCGGGTCGACGCCGCCCGACGGCAGCATCTGGTTCATCACGTAGGCAAACGAGAAGCCGAGACCGGGATGCGCAAAGCCGACCGACCCGCCCATGCCGTAATGCCCGAACGAGCCGTCGCCCGCCATCGGCCGGAACGGGAAGGGCAGCTGAAAGCCGGTCGAGTACCGCGTCGTATAGCCAAGGACCAGGTCCGCACCGGCCGACTGCTCGCGCACGGCCGCCTCCAGCGTGCCGGGCTGCAGGAGCCGGACTCCATCCACCTCTCCGATGCAGGCCGCATACATCCGCGCCAGTGAGCGAGCGTTGGTGACGCCGTTGGCGGCCGGCACCTCTGCGGCAAGAAAGGCCGGGTCACCGAACGCCGATGGCGGCACCGGGGGGTTGACGAACGCTCGATGGAGCAGGCTGCTCGGGTCCAGCATGCGGGCGGTCATCTCGTCGATCGGAGCGCCGGCTGCCGGCGGCGGCTGCGGGATGATGGGGGCAACCCGCGAGGCTTGGTCCGTCGGCAGGCCGATCCAGAGGTCGAGGCCGAGCGGCTTCGCGATGCTCTCCGCCACGAACCTGCCCACGCTCATCCCGCTGGTCCGGCGGATGAGCTCACCGGCGAGCCAGCCAAAGGTTCCAACGTGATAGCCATGAGCCGAGTTCGGCTCCCACAGCGGGCGCTGGGCCGCCAGGGCGTCGACCACCGGACCCCAGGCGAGGACGTCCTGGTAGGTGAGCGGCCGGTCCACCGCGGGCAGGCCCGCTCGGTGACTGAGCAGCCATCGCACAGGCATGTCCTGCTTGCCCTCGGCCGCGAACTCGGGCCAGTAGCGGGTGACCGGTGCGTCGAGATCGAGCTTCCGCTCCTGGGCCAGCAGGTGCGCCGCCACGGCGACCACTCCCTTTGACGAAGACATGACCAGTTGAAGCTTCTCCGCCGTGTAGGGCGAGCCTCCCTCGGGTTGCGTCGTGCCACCGCAGATGTCGACGACCGCGCGGCCGTGCCGATACACGCAGCAGCTGGCCCCGATCTCGCCGTGGCGCTCAAAGTTGGCCGCGAATGCGGCGCGGACCGGTTCGTAGCCTTTTTCCACAGTGCCGGCGACCTGTGTTCCGATCATGGTTAAAGAGTAGGCGTGCCGGGCTCAAACCGGGCTGCCGGCTCGCGCTAGGATCTGACCATGAGCGAGCTCTCGACAGGTCGCGCCGCGCAGTACGCGTCCCAATTCGAGTCTGCCCAGGACCACTTCATCGCGCTGGTCGCTTCGCTGACCCCGGAGCAATGGCATCGCGTCGGCAAGAACCACCCGCAGCGGATGAATGAAGAAGACGAAGGCCGCACCGTCGGCGTGATCGCTCACCACGTGGCCGACGCTGAGACCTTCATCATGGCCAGGATCACATCGATGCTCGAGGGCAAGCCGCTGGAGCCTGTCGACTTCAAATCCACCAACGCAGCACACGCCATCCGTCACGCAAACGTGACTCGCGACGAGGTGATCCAGAAGCTCAAAGAGAACAAGTCGCGGATCGCTCGGGCGGTGGCGGCAATTCCCGAAGAGCAGCTGGACTTGATGCGGGATACGCCAGTGGGACCGATGTCAATAGCCCAGCGACTCGAGCGTGTGCTGATCGGCCACCTCACCACCCACCAGGGTTCCATCGAGGCCGCGCTCGGCTAGGACCGGCCGCCGCTCTCAGCCAGGTTCTCGTTCATCCAGGCCACCGCGAAATCGAGCAGGTCGGTGGCATCGATCAGCTCGCTGGAAGCCTGCCCCACTATTCCCGTGCGGGCACGCCCCATTCGCAGGTAGGCCTTGAGAATGGTTGCGAAGTAGTCCTCGCCTTCGTGCTCGACGATGCCGTCACTGTCATCAAGGCAGTCGACGCTCCGCAGCTCCGGGCCCTCCGCGCCCCTCACCAAGCGCAGGCGGTGCGCTCGACGCTTGTTGGGTACCGAGCAAAGGTACTCGGCGTAGTGCAGGAGGGTCGTGGTGGCCGGATCTGCGCCAAGCCGCAGCACCTTACCTCGATACAGAGCAAGCCTTTCGAGGGGCGACCCGGGACCGTAGTAGTCGTTCCAGGGCGCGCCCACGAGCAGGTCCTGGGCAAGCCGGCCGCGCGCGCCAAACCTGCCCTCGGGGTGGTCGCTGACGATCGTGCCCGCCGCTGTGCGGAACACCTCGGCCAGCACGCCGACATCGGGATCCGCCGGTGTCAGCAGATGGTCGAAGGGCGAGGCGCCGGCGAGAAGGGCGGCACGTTCGGCCTCGGGCCGTTCGTTCACCCAGGACCACTCGTCCTCGGCACCGAGCGTCATGAGCAAAGTGCCGTCACGCCCAACCGCCTCGTCAAGAGCGGCCACCACTCCGGAAGCCCGGCCCTCCACCGCTCCGACGGCCCGAAGCGAGGCGTGCACCATGACCACGTTTCCCTCGGCCACGCCGAGCGCCCTGAGGTCGTCCACGAGCTTGGCGATCCGCTGAGGCGTCACGCTCGAATCATGGGCGATGGTGCGCCCCCGCTCGCCTAAGCTGCTCCGGTGCAGAGGTCGATCGCACTGAGCTCAAATTGACTGCCGGGCTGGGGCTCGGCCTAATGGTGGCCGGCGGGCTGACGGCGCTGCTGACCGGAGTCGCCGGGAACCTGATTCTCCTGAGGCGCTTCGGGGCCATCTCCGCTGAAACCGGCGATCAGGCCGAGTCCTCGTCGCTCAACTTGCTCTTTCAGCTGCTGCTGCTGGCCGGTGTCGGGGCGCTGGGGCTTGGGACCCTTGTCGTCGGGGCAGTCGTCCGATATCAAATGTCCGGGTGGGCGCTTGTTGTTCCGGCCTGCCTCGCCGTGGCGGGATTCGGGGGTGCTTGGGCCGTCAGACGCCGGCTCGCTCGACGTCATCAGCCAGCGAAGGGAAGCTGAATCAGGTCCCAATGACGCTATCGCCCTTTGGATTTATAGTGCCTCGATCGTGAGCGCAGAAC
>JBIOJB010000177.1:0-3217 GCA_044450465.1 Candidatus Dormibacterales bacterium
AGCACGAGCTCCTTGGCATCCTCCCACGAGAGATCCCGGGTCACGTCGTCGATCGGCGCGTAGCGGTCCCACTCGTGGAGGTCGCCCACTCCGAGCAGCTTCTTCTTCACCCGGTAGTACCGGACACATATGTCATAGCGGCCGGTCACTGCCTCGACGAGCGCCTGGACCGCCTCGTCCGAGGTCTCGTTGGCGAGGTTGCGCGACGAGATCCAGCTTGGGAAATGACGCAGGCGGTCGTCGATCGCCTTCTCCTGGAGGATCACGTTGAAGATGTAGCCGCGCGTCCGGATGTCATGGCCCAGCGCCTCGGTGATGGCGTGGCTGGCGCCGCGGCGCACCTCACGGTCGGGCACGCGGAGCAGGGTGAGCGCCTCCTCGAGGGCGAGCTGCCGGCCGTCCAGCTCGACGCGGATTCCCGAGCAAAGCTCCTCGAACAGGCGCGTCCAGGCGGAGTTTCCCACCGGGCTGAAATCCGTCAGCACACGCTCCTCTGGCTCCGTCAGCTGGTGCGGGCGGAACTTCCGAGCCTCTTCGATCGTGTGTCGGTAGCGAGCCGATTCAGGGTGCGCGTAGAGCTCGGCCGCGTGCTCGTCGGTAACCTGGGCCAGCTCGAGCGAGAAGAACACGCCGTGCGCACCGCGCTCCGCCGCCGCCTCGCGGACCCGGGCCAGGATCCTTCCGGCCGCGGCGTCCTGCGTGTTCTGGCTGTGCAGCAGATAGGCGTAGACCTCGGGCTTCGCGGACTCCTCCTCGTTCTCCTCGAGCTCGCGCATCATCTCGGCGAACGCATGCGGCTCGAGGGTCGCGACCTTCCCCTTGTACGCAGCCTCAAAACCCCTGGCGCGTTCCAGCGCGCGGGCAAGCGTGGCCTCGAGCGCGGGGTCGGTCGGCGACGCGTAGAGATCGCTGAGGTCCCATCGAACCGACTCGGCGCCCGTTTGCCTCAAGGCTGTGGCCACGGCGGGTCAGGATAAGCGGTCCGAGAGTTCGCGCACCACTTCAGGGTCCGGCCAGCGGCCGGCGTAAGCGCCCTGGTTCACCGCGGCGGTCACCTCCTCCAGCAACGGGGCCAGCGGTTCAGGCCTCGATTCCTTCAAATATTCAAGTGGTGTCTCCGGCGGCGCGCGACGGCGGTCCAGCCTGCCCTGGATTCGTTCGTAGAGACGCAGCAGGTCCGACTGGCCGGGCGGCGCTTTAGTTCCCGTCTTCCAGCGCCGCGTACGCAGCCAGGCCCACGCGAAAACCACGAGCACAGCGATCGCGAGCGCCGGCAGAATCACCGCGACCAACCCGAGCGAGCCGATCGCAGCCATCGGCGCGCCGATCTCGAGATGAGGAATGAGCCGGGCAATGCCGCCGGCCGCCCAGTGCGACGGGAACTGCGTTGCGGCCAGGGCGGAGAAACCTGGCGACGGGTCGACCGGCACCCATCCGTGGTTGGGGAACCACACCTCGACCCATGCGTGGGCGTCGCGCTCGCGCACGACCGACTGGTCCAGCACAGGGTCGTAGGAGCCGGTCGAGTAACCGGTGGCCAACCGGGCGGGTATACCGAGGCTGCGCAGCATCAGGGTCTCGGCGGTAGCGAACTGCTCGCAGTATCCGATCTTGACATCGAACAGGAACCAGTCCACCGGGTCGCGGCCCGCCGGAACGTGGCCGAGCTGCTGCGAATACCGGAAGTTCGTCTGGAGGTAACTGGTGAGCGCCATCACCTCGTCGAACTCGGTGGTGGCGTGGCCATTGACCGCCGCGATGGCAAGGTTGCGTGCCTGCTGCGATAGTGCCGTGAAGTTCAGGTAGGTAGGGTCAAGTCCGGCTGTGACGTCTGCAAAGTGGTCCTTCTGAAGCTCTTGGGCCGTCAGGTTGGGCAGATACGACACGACCGAGTAGGTCTGGCCCGGCCGCAGCAGGTCTGGCGTGAAGAACGTTCCGTAGGCGTCCTCGCGCAGGCCGGCGACCGGCGCGTAAAGGCTCTCGATCGGGTAAGCCGCGCTGATCACGCCGGGCAGTGGACGGAGGACGCGGAAGACCTGCACAAAGGTGCCCAGATTGTTCGGGGGGGCCGGTGGAAGGAAGCGCGGCAGGATGTAGGGCTGGAGCTCGAGATAGCCGTGCTTGGACGTCGTCCACACGCCGGCCTGATAGGTGTCGAAGACCAGGCCGCGCCAGTACGCGGGCGCGGCAGTGCGCACGTACATCACTGGGCTGTCACCGAGGCGACCGCGGAAGTGAAGGTCCACGCTGCTCGTCGCACCGGACGGATCGCCGCTCAGCTGCACCAGCGGCAGCGCCGAGTTCTCGAGCTCGCCTCTGAAGGTCACGAGGTTCGGCAGGGAGACGACGAGTGGGGTCGGCGCGCCGGCCGCCGGCTGCGGGATCAGCACGAACCCGGCGAGGCCGAGCCCCAGCGCGCCGAGGACCACGGCCGCGACCGCCGCAGGCGGAGCGCTCAGACGCGCCTCCATCCGGCGCAGGTGGGAGGCCATCCAGAAGCCGGCGAGGCACATCGCCCAGAGCGCGATCACGATCCCGAACGGGTAGTCCCACGCGTAGACGGCGGCCAGGTAGAGGATCGCGAGGCTGATCCAGAGGCTCGAGTAGCAGTTGCGCCTGGTCTTCAGGTCGAAGCTCGTCACCGCCACGAGGGCGATGGCGAAGTTCGCCTGCGGCAGCACTCCTCCGAAAAGCGCCAGCACCGAGTCTGCGAGGAAGTAGGCCAGAGCCACGAACACCAGCGATGCGAGCAGCACTTGCCCGAGTACGCGGCGCTTGCGCAAACGGCCGCGGTAGCTGATCACGTGGCCCGCGGCGGTCGCCACGATGCCGGCCGCCGGCGCCACATAGTCCTGCCCGTAGAGCGCGATCGCGAGCACCGCCACGCAGAAACTTGAGAAGACGAACGCACGCGCCTCCAGCGAGCTCTCGACTGGCGAGACAGGCAATCGCAACCTCACAACGGCCATCCCGTGCCGACGTGCTGCACCGGCGCATCGAGATCCAGGTCGGCGTCCCCCACCACCCAGGCGCGCACCAGGCCACCTCGCCGCCGGACCATCTCCAGCGCCTCTGTGACATTTTTCTCACCGCCACCCGTGACGGCCACCGCCTCGCTCACCCTCGGTGGATCGGCGTCTTCGCCGCTTGCGGCCGGTGCCGGATAGCGCGCCAGCCACTCGAGCGCCGCCCACAATGAACGCGCCTCGCCTGGAGC
>JBIOJB010000178.1:0-3202 GCA_044450465.1 Candidatus Dormibacterales bacterium
AGATACCAGCGGTACCGGTTGATGATGGCAAGAATCAGCGCGATCACAGCGAGGGCGAGATAGCCGCCGCGCGAGAGGCTGAGGAAGGTTGCGCCGAGTGCGATGAGGAGAAACGCGGCGCTCACCGGCCGGACCCAGCGCTCGCGGTCACATAGGAAGAGGCTGGCTGCGATCCCAATCAACGGGACGAGGTACAGGGCGACCGCGTTGGGGGTGTTGTAGATGACCACCGGCGGCGGCAGCGCAAGGACGAGCGTGTGATGCCGGATCGCCTGCACGATCACGAATCCGTTGGCCAGGCCGGCCACAGCGCCTCCGGCCGCCAGCCCCGCGAGCACCAGCTTCGCCCTCAGGGCGCTGCTGAGGATGTGACCGAGCACGAAGTAGAAGGCGATCGGCTCCACCAGGTATGCGCGATAGAGGCCCAGGCCTTTGACTTGCTCTGGCGAGACCACGACGCTGATGGCGCCGGCGACCAGGAACACCGCCGCCGGGATCGTGAAAGGTGAACGCCACTCGAGCCGAAGCCTGGCGCGGTAGGCCTCGACCACAAAAGCGGCGACCGTCACCAGGATCGCGTCTTCGAGCAGTGTCGTCGGCAGAGGGCCGAGGTGCCAGCGGATGACGTACGCGGGGGCCAGCGCGCACGACAGAACGGCCAGCGAGGTGGAGACGCGAAAAGTAGCGACTGCCGAGGCGGAGCTCAATAGGCGTTCTTGTGCGTGAACACTCGGAACAGTGTGATCAAAATGATCTTCAGATCGAAGGCGAGCGACCAGTTCTCGATGTAGTACAGGTCGTAGATGAGGCGCTCCTCCACCGAGGTCTGGCCTCGCAGGTCGTTGACCTGCGCCCAGCCGGTCAAGCCAGGGCGCACGAGGTGGCGGTCCGCATACCGGTCCAACCTCGCCTTGAAGTCCGCGACGAAGACGGGCCGTTCAGGCCGCGGCCCGACCAGGCTCATCTCGCCCACGATCACGTTCCACAGCTGAGGCAGCTCGTCCAGGCTGAACCTGCGCAAGACCTGGCCGATCCACGTGCGCCGTGGATCGTTGGTCGAGGTCCAGACCGGTCCGGTTTGGACCTCTGCGTCGGCGCGCATGGTTCGAAACTTGTGCATGATCATCGAGCGCTCGTCGAGCCCGGTCCGCTCCTGATGGATGAGGACCGGACCAGGCGAGCTGACCTTGACCAGCACTGTGATCACCAGGAGCACCGGCGAGATGACGATCAGGCCGATCCCGGCCACCACGAGGTCAAGCACGCGCTTGGAGGTCGCTTTCGCCGCGTCGACGTCGAGCCCGTGGCGAAACTGCAAGAGCGGTATACCGTCGAGCTGGTCACCGCTGACCCGGCTGGTCATGATCTCGAGCATGCTGGGCACGATCCTGAAGTCGGTCCCGCAATCGCGACAGGAGTCGACGAGCTCGAGGATCGCGTCCTGGCTCAGGTCTGGCGCCGCGACAAAGACGAGGTTGACGTTGCGATCCATCACCACCTGTCGGAGGTTGCCCGGTGTTCCGAGGACGTCGGCGCCGCCGAACAGGTCGCCGGCCTTCAGGCCGTCACCGATCACGCCGACGACCTGGTATCCGTAGTCGGGAAACATGCGAATTCGCTGGAGGATCAGGTCCGCCGAGGCGCCCGAGCCGACCACGACCACGCGGTCGATGCCATCTCCTTTCCTCCAAGACCGCGCACGCACGCGCCGGAGCACGTAGCGGGCGACGAGGATGAGAATCGCCGCCGCCAGCACCCAGTAGGCGAACGTGAGCCGCGAATAGGTGAACCCGCCGTCCTTATACACACCGATCATCGCGAAGACCACGACAGCGGCGACCGCGATCGCTTTGATCACCGAGAACAGCTCGTCGACGAACTGGGTTCCGCGCTGCAGCCGGTAGACGTCCATGAACACGAAGACCACGACGACGGTGATCGCGACGATCGGCGCGGCGGCCAGATAGTGGCCGGGCGCCGGCTCCTCGCCTCCAGGGATGTACCTCGGGTAGACGTGAAACCTAACCCAGTACGCGAGCCCGAAAGCGAGCGTGGCCATGAGGGCGTCGCTCGGCAGGGCTGGGACCAGAGACCGCCATTGCTTTCTCATGACGACGGAGACCGCGGGTCCCGGCGTTCCGCCAGGGGGTGCTGGCGGGCGAGCTGCAGCTGGCGCTGACGGTGGTAGGTCCAGTCGGGCGCGGTCCCGAAAAGGCCGGAGTCGGGCCTGAGGCGCAGCTGGACCAGAGTGCCCAGCGCTCGCACCCCATCGAGCCATGTCAACTTCTTTCCCTCTTCGCGGCTGCGAGCGTAGTAGCGAATCGGGACTTCGTGTATGTGGTATCCGAGGCGGAGGGCTCGGGCGGTTATGTCCGGCTCGATGTCGAATCGGTTGCCCTGTAGGTTGAGCCGTCGCCAGAGGTCAGACCGGAGAACTTTGAACCCGCTCTCCATGTCGGAGATGTAGCAGTCGAACAGCAGGTTCGTAGCCAGGGTCACGGTTTTGTTGCCCATGACAAACCAGAAGCTGAAGGCCGTCTGCCCGGCAAACCCGCGAACCCCGTAGACGAGGTCGGCGCGGCCCTCCAGCAGCGGCTGCAGCAGCACGGGGTAGTCGCGCGGGTCGTACTCGAGATCGGCGTCCTGCACCAGGGCGAACGGCATCCGAAGCTCGGGGATGGCACGGCGCAGAGCGGCTCCCTTGCCCTGGTTGGTGTCCTGCCGGAACGCCCGGACCCTCGGGTCGGCGCCCGCAAGCCTCGTCAGGATCTCCCACGACCCGTCGGTGGAGCCGTCGTCCACCGCGATCACCTCGCCGACCTCTTGCCGCTCGAGGACATGCCTCAGGATTAGTTCCAGGGTCCTCTCCTCGTTGAAGACCGGCATCATCACCGAAAGAATCGCCTCGGCCTGCATGGCGCCGACCACTCTAGCGTCCGTACCCGCTTGGAATTGGGCATTGTGGCCGTCGAGCAGCTCGTGTCTCCCCCACCCGGCGCTGCGCGCCACCCTGCCCCTGCGGGGGGAGGGGAGACCGTACATTGTGCTGACCACGCCTGCCATTAAGGAGACGCCCAATGTCCACTCTCGCCTTCGACCCGGAAGAGACCACCCAGTGGGAGCAGATCAAACCCCGCAAGATCGAGCCTGAGCAGTGGAAGAAGTTCGAGGGCTACGCGGCCGAGATCTTCGAGGCGTTCGG
>JBIOJB010000179.1:0-3191 GCA_044450465.1 Candidatus Dormibacterales bacterium
CTCATGAACGAGCTCGTCAAAGAGGCGTCGGGCAAGACGATGGACGAGGTCCTCGAGCTGGTGCTCGACAAAGGCAAGGAGGTCATCCGCTACGAGAGCGGACGCGCGCTGCTGTTCCAAGCCGACGGCACCTACCTGGTGCTCGACGGGACAGCCGAAGCGCAGCCGGTCGAGGGCCAGCTGCTGAAGGTACGCGATGGCGAGACGGTGCTGCGTGCGCTGGTCGAGGAGAGGGAGCACATCTACAGCGGCTTGCAGCCCGAGACGCAGGGCGGCACCGTCAACGAGGCGCTCACGCCGATCGAGGGCAACAGCGGGGTCATCGGAGCACTGTGCCTCGGGCGGCGCGGGACGTCCAGCTTCAGTCATCGGGACGTGCCCGCCCTGTCGGAGCTCGGCAGGTTGGCCGGGGTCGCGGTCGAGAGCGCGCGCATCCTCCAGGTCGTCACCGAGCGTGACGCCAAGCGCGACACGGCGCTCGACGCGCTCGGAGAGGTTTCCCAGGCCCTTACCACCATGACCCAGGGTTCCGACGTTCTCATGCTCAAGACCCTCGAGACCGCGGTCCGGGTCACCATGGGCACCGCCGGCCTGCTCACGCGCACCACCGCCGAACAGCGCCAGAAAGTGTCCAAGTCGCTCGGTTTTCCGGCCGAGGTCGACACGCTCGAGTTCCAGAACGGCCAGGGCATCGTCGGGGCGGTGATGCTGAGCCACCGGGCGACACCGGTGGCGGACGTCAGCGCGAGCTTCGACCTCAGCTCTCCACCAGACCTCGCCGCGTACGGCCTTCAGGCCGCGATCTGCGCGCCGATGCTCGAAGACGGCGAGCTGTGGGGCACCATCTCGGTGTTCGACGTCAAGAAGCGCGACTGGACCGAAGACGATCAGCGCTTGCTGGCGACCCTCGGCAACCAGGGCGTGGTCGCGGTCCGGAACGCAGACCTCTACACCAAGAGCGAGCGCGACAACTGGGAGCTGCGCCACCTCCAGGAGGCGCTCCAGGCCGCCACCTCGACCCTCGACCTTGCGAAGGTTCTCCCAGAGGTGCTGAAGAAGGCGGCAACGGCCGCTTCGGCGCAGATCGGAGTCCTGGCGCTGGCGCTGGAGGACTCAGGCAAACTCATCCTGAGGGCCGCATCCGGTACCGACCACGTCACCGCCGAACGGCTCGCGCTGGGGGTCGGAGGCGAGATCTGCCGGAGCGTGATGGAGTCTGGCGAGCCCGTGATGGAAGCGATGCAGCATCCGTCTGGCGCCGACAGCCCGCTGAACCCTACGGCGGTCCTGTGCGTCCCCATAAAGCTGGAAAAGAAGCCGATCGGCGTCCTGTTCCTCGCGCACTACCAGGACGGACACGCGTTCATCGCCGACCATCGCAAACTGATCACCGAGCTCGCAGCCCAAGCCGGGGTGGCCATCGACAACGCGAGGCTCTTCACGGACCGCAAACAGGTCATGCTTGCCTCGCTCAAAGCACTCGCCATCGCGGTCGACGCCCGCGACCCATACACCAAGGGCCACTCCGAGCGCGTGAAAGAGTACGCACTGATGATCGCCCGCCAGATGCACTACGAGCCCGACGAACCGGCGGCGTGGGAGCGCCTGGAGAGTGGCTGTCTCGTCCACGACATCGGCAAGATCGGGGTCCCGGACGCGATCCTGACCAAGACGGGCAAGCTCACCGACGCGGAGTTCGCCAAGATGAAAGAGCACCCGGAGGTCGGTCACAAGATCCTCAGCGGGCTGAAAATGCTCAGCGACGAACTGATCATCGTGCGCTCGCATCACGAGCGCTACGACGGCAAGGGATACCCGGACCACAAGAAGGGTGACGACCTGCCGATGTTCGCGTGGATCGTGAGCGCAGCCGACGCCATCGACGCCATGACCTCAGACCGCCCCTACCGGCGCGGGATGCCGCTGGAGGTCGCGGTCGACCAGGTACGCGCTGGCGCCGGAACGCACTTCCATCCCGACGTCGCCGAGGCAGTGCTCGACGCGTCGCACAACGGAACCCTCAAGGTGGTCACCCAAAAGTCGATGTACGAGAACGCGCCCAGCGTCGGAGCATTCGAAAACCCGACGACCTAGCGCGGGTGAGGACAGATGTCCTCCCCCGCGGAACCCCCTCCTCTCCTCGGCGCCGATCGGGAGGCACCTGGAAGGTGACAAGCCAGGGGACGGCCGCAGTGAATCCGGCCTCAAGCTCCACCTGGTTACTGCTTAATACGCGCGGGCGAAAACGATCCTCCGCCTGGCCGGCGCGCCGTCAACGAGGCACTTCCCAGACACACTCTCGGAAGGAGCGTAGTTGCGGGTCGTCACACCACCGGTCGCCTCTTTGACGCGGGCCTCGCACGCAGCGTCGCCGCACCAGGGCGCCCACACGAAACCGCCGCGCTCGCGGAAATGCGCCACCAGCTCATCCAGCGTCTCCACCTCGAAGGTGTTGGCCGAACGGTAATCCAGCGCCCGCTGGAACAGCGCGTACTGGAACTGGTGCAGCGCGGCGCCGACCTGCTCGCCGATCCCAGCCACGGAGATGGGCGTCTTCTCCCGCCCCAGTCGCTCGACCATCACCACCTTCCCGGCGGCCGCGTCGCGGGGGCCGACCTCGAGGCGGAGCGGAACGCCTCGCAGCTCCCAATGCGCGTACTTCTCGCCGGGCCGCTCGTCGCGCCAGTCGATCTTGTAACGGATGCCGGCCCCCTTCAGCTCGGCGATCCACGTGTTGATATACGACTCGACCTGCGCGCGCGAATCGGCGTCACGGTGGATGGGCACCACGACGACCTGGACCGGGGCGATCTTGGGAGGGATGATCAATCCGCTGTCGTCGCCATGGGCCATGACCAGGCCTCCGATGAGGCGCGTCGACATTCCCCATGACGTCGTATAGCAGTGCTCGCGCACGTTCTCCTTATTCGTGAAGGCGATGTCGTACGCAAGGGCGAAGTTCTGACCGAAGAAATGGGACGTGCCCATCTGCAGCGCCAGACCGTCGCGCATCATGCCCTCGATCGAGTGCGTGTACTGCGCTCCGGCGAACGTCTCGCTCTCCGACTTGCGGCCGACGATCACCGGGACGGCCAGCCAGTCCTCGGCGATCTGGCGGTAGTACTCGGTTGTGAGGTCGACTTCGTCCCTCGCCTCCTGCGCGTTGGCGTGGAACGTGTGGCCTTCCTGCC
>JBIOJB010000180.1:0-3096 GCA_044450465.1 Candidatus Dormibacterales bacterium
CATGTTCCAGGCCGAGGTCCTCGATGCTCTGCGACCGCCAGAGGACGGAAACGCCTTCATCCGACCGCTAGCCGAGAGCCGCCGGCCCTTTGATCCGAAACTCGCGGAGTTTGTTCTAGCGGATACCCGAGGGTACCCATTTCACATTCAGTTCGTGCCGCCATGAAGCGGCGTGTAATCCGGGTGGGTTGTAAAGACCCACCGGCGTCCTGTCGCAGCAGGATGCCGAAGCTGAGGGCAGCCTGACCCTGGAAGCGCAGGGAGCAGGTGAGAGCAGCCCTGACAACGACGGGACGGACCGGCACTACCAGACGGACCGGGCCCGGCAAGCAAGACAGGAAGGTGTAGGTGAGTACGAATCAGCGGTGGAACCCCCTCAAGTGTGGAACCAGCTCAAACCTGGCGGATATGGGCTGGGCAACAGTGCACGCCCTCTTCATTGATGAAGAAGGCGACCTCCGAACCCTGTCGAATTGGCAGGACGAGGGCCACGGAGAAAGCCTGCGGCGTAACCGTGGCGAGGCTGTAGGGGAAAAGCTGGACACCGCCCCTGTCAACCGGAACACGCTGAACATGGGAACCATCTCGGCGTCGCCCTTCCCGCCGCTCTACCAGAGCGGCGGCGGGCAGGCTCGCTGTCGGCTGTTGGCGCCGAGGTGGGACGGAGGGTCCGTAGTAGTCCGAGGTTGGGAAAGCCAGCCACATGGCGAAGGGACCCAGCAAGATCGCAAGGCGGTTGCTGGAATGCCAGGAGGTCGCCGGTGAACACCGATGCTCTGTGGCCGGGTCTCGATGAGGCCGAGGCGCACGTACTGGAGATCCAGACCAAGCTGCACCAATGGGCGATGGACGCCCCCAATCGTCAGTTCGACGACCTGTACAACCTCGTCTACGACCCGGCCATCCTCGTGGTGGCCTGGTCTCGGGTTCGGAGAAACCGGGGTGCCCGGTCAGCCGGCGTCGACAAGGTGGAACCGCGTTCCATTGCGTCGCCAATGGAGAGGTTCCTCCCTCTGCTGCGAGACGAGCTCAAGGCACGGAGGTTCGCGCCTCTGCCCGTACGCGAGCGCAACATCCCAAAGGCCAGCGGAAAGACAAGGCGACTGGGGATACCGACCGCTCGGGACCGCACCGTGCAAGCAGCACTCAAGCTGATCCTGGAGCCGATTTGGGAGGCGGACTTTCAACCGTCCTCTTACGGCTTCCGACCCAACCGGCGGGCGCAGGACGCGATCGCTGAGATTTACAACTTCACGACCAACTCGTACGAGTGGGTGTTGGAGGCGGATATCGAGGCGTGCTTCGACGAAATCTCACATTCGGCCCTGATGGACCGGGTGCGGAAACGAGTCGGAGATAAACGAGTCCTGGCGCTGGTCAAGGCGTTCCTGAAGGCGGGCATCCTCTCCGAGGGTGGCGTCAGAAGGAATACGTCCACCGGCACGCCTCAAGGCGGCATTCTCTCGCCGCTGCTTGCCAACATCGCGCTGTCTGTCCTCGACGACCACTTCGCCGAGGCGTGGACGAACTTCGGCAAGAACGGCTCAGCCCGGCAGACACGACGTCTCAAGGGCCTGCCCACGTACCGCCTCGTTCGCTATGCGGACGACTTCGTGGTACTGGTGGCGGGTACCCGGACGGACGCCGAAAAGCTACGGCATGAGTTAGCGGCTGTCCTATTGCCGATGGGTCTTCGCCTGTCGGACGAGAAGACGGGGATATGCCACATCGACGGGGGCTTCACCTTCCTTGGCTGGCGCATCCAGCGACAGATCAGGGAGGGCACGAAGAGCAAGCGACTCGTATACACCTGGCCGTCGAAGAAGGCTCTCGCCTCGATCAAAGCCAGAGTGCGTGCGATCACAAGGCAGGGAACGAATCACCCGCTCGCCCACCTCCTAAGCCAGCTCAATATTGTGCTGCGGGGGTGGACCAACTACTTCCGGCACGGGGTGTCTGCGGCGACCTTCGGATACCTCCACCAGTTCATCTGGCGACGGGTCATCTGTTGGCTGCACCTTAAGTACCGTCGGGCCAACTGGAAGGAGCTTCGGCGGCGCCACCTACCGGGGTGGTGGCCAACGGACGGAGAGGTGACGCTGTTTGATCCGGCGCGCGTGGCGATTACTCGCTACCGATTCCGGGGAGCAGCCATACCCTCACCGTGGGAGTCGGGGACGAAAGGGGTCGGCCGATGACCGGCGGCATGGTCTTGGGGAGAGCCGGATGCGGTGCAAATCGCACGTCCGGTTCGGAGGGCGGGCCAGGGAGACGGGCGAGCAGAAATGCTCAAACCGCGCCCTGGTCCCGACCCTACTTCGGAGCCCTGCTTTGGGATGCGGTGCCGACGCTGCGCACGATCACGTTGAGGGACTTCCAGCGCCAGCGTCCCACGATCCTGCGCGCCCTCGACCACGCCTTCTTCGACGCCCGCCTGGCGCGGACGTCGAGCGTTGAGCGCCGAGTCCTTCGTGCCATCGCGGCCCAGGGCGAGAGCGCATCAATCCAATCCCTCTTGGAGCTCCTGAACCTGTCCAACCACGGGATCCAGCCCCTGGTCGCACGACTGGAGGGCAAGGGTTTGCTCTACCGGCCAGAGCGTGGCTGTGTCGCATTCACGGTGCCGCTCTTCGGCGACTACCTCCGACGCAACGAGGCAGACCACTGAATGTCGGGGATTGCGTGTGGCCTGTATTGCGACGCATGTCCCGCCGCCGCGCGCTGCGGCAAGAAGCCCAACTTCTGTCTCCAAGGTCGATGCGGGGATTGCTTGGACCTGGAGCGGATGATGGCGGAGCGCAGCCAAGTTGTGGAGCACCTCGGCGGCCTCGATCTCGGGTGGCCGCGACCGGTGCACCACCCCGTCTTTGCCGAGCTACCGGATCACCTTCCCGTCCTAGTCCAGGCCTACGCCGATCCCGTGGATGTGCCCTGGGTCGCGCTGCACGGTGGCCGCGTCTTCGGCACAGCCGGGCGGTGGGTCACTCGGAAGCACCGGCGACCGGTTCGCGAGGTCTATCGCCTCGGGCCGGGCACCAAGGTCGCGCTGCAGCTGTACGTGGAGGACCGGGTGCTCGAAGGCTTCTGGGTTGCGAG
>JBIOJB010000181.1:0-3089 GCA_044450465.1 Candidatus Dormibacterales bacterium
GGATCCATCTCCCTGCACATCACCGCGGTCGACCTCGCGAGCCAGCTCGAGCAGGAGCTGGAGATGATCAAGCCCCGCGCCGCCCAGCGCCGGCTGGAGCTGAAGCTCGCCGCTCCCAAGACCATCGCGCCCGTGGCTGCGGACCCGGAGCGCCTACACCAGATCCTCGACAACCTGCTGGACAACGCTGTCAAATACGCTCCTGAAGGGACGGCGGTCAAGATCGCCGCGCTGTCGAACATCTCCGGGGTGGAGGTGGTCGTCGCCAACCCCACGGGCACGCACCGGCCGGACCCGGAGAGGATATTCGAGCGCTTTTACCGCGCGGACCCCTCACGCTCCGCGGCCGCGGCAGGAGTGGGGCTCGGTCTTTCGATCTCGAGGGAGCTCGCCGCGGCGATGAAGGGCAGGCTGTGGGCCGACTTCGACGCGTCAGGCGAGCTGCGGCTGCACCTCCTGCTCCCGGCGGCGCGCAAACCAGACGACGCCCATGTCGAGCCGCTCGCCGCGGAAGCGCAGCCTCTGACTAAGGCGAGCTAGTCTTGCGGCGCGATCGGCGCCGGCTATAGATCGCGATCGTGGCGATAAGGCAGCATCCCACGAAAACTAGAAGCAGCTTCGCCCACATTGGCAGTGGCGCCAGATAGGTGGGGCCGATGGCGAGCGTAAAGGCGCTTGCCCACAGGGCGTTTACGAACCCCAGCACGGCCGCCTTGCGCCTTGACATGGTTGGCCGTACGTACAGTAACGCGAACCAAGCGACTGCAGCCGGAAGACGGACCAGGCTCTAGCGGTAACGTCGCACGCGTGCTACGCTCTGCGAATGGCAAAGGTGATCACCCAGCGGACGCTTAGGAACGACAGCGGCGAAATCATGCGCGGCCTCGACCGCGGCGAGTCCTTCATCGTCACGCGCAATGGCGTGCCTGTCGGGGAACTCATGCCCATCCGGCGCCGCGCAGCAGTGCCGGCTGTGATGCTGCTCGCCGCGCTGGCTGGCGCACCGCGAATCGATCCGACAAGGTTCCGAAAGGACGTTGACGAACTGATCGATCAGGATCCGCGACTTCGTGCCTGACCGGCGACATGCGCGGGGGATGGTCGATACGTCGGTCTTGATCGACCCCCCACCTGAATCAGCCTTGCCGGAGGAGGCGAGCGTAGCGGCCATCACGCTCGCCGAGCTGGTCGCGGGAGTCCACGCAACGCGCGATCCAAACGAACGGGCTTCGCGCCAGGATCGTCTACAACGGGTGGAGGCGACATTGGAGGCCCTCCCGTTCGACGCCGATGCGGCTCGAGCTTACGGAAGAGTCTTCGCGGCAATCACGGCTGGCGGACGGAAGGCGCGTGGGAAGCGAGCGATCGATCTCCTGATCGCAGCAACCGCTCTCTCGGTCGGCCTGCCGCTGTACACCCGCAACATCGACGACTTCAGCGGACTCGAGGGCGTCGTCGACATCGTGGAAGTCCGGGCTTGAATTCAATGGTGCGCGTTGTATCGCCGCGGCCCGGCCGGATTTAGTCCCGGCGCCGTGAACGCGCGAGCGATACGTAGAACTGGGCGGTTCTAGCTGGCAGGGAAGATTCTGCGTTAGCGAACGGTGGTGGCACGGAATGCGCGCGGGCTGAGGGGTCTTCGGTTCACACCATGTCCACATCGCGATCCCAGGTAAGCCTCAGCGCATGCCCGCAGCGTGCTTTGTATGCCGCAGCGTCAGCGTGTTCGAGCGAGTCTTTTGACCACGGGAATCATCCTGGCCGTTGTAACACTCGGCGCCGTCGACGCCCATGCGAACCAAAGGACGCTCGCCACATCCGCTCCTACGAACTCTGCAATTGGCGGTATTGGACCTGTCGTGTCCCCGGTGCGTCTCAGCAATATCGGACCCAGCGGCGCCGCGACGCTGGCGCCGATCCCCTTGGTAGCGCGGGACGTCAGCCAGCTGAACACCGCCATCGACGCCCTGATCGTCTCCAGCGGGGGGCTCGTCGGCGTAACCCTGGTCGAGCTCGGGGGAACCAACCCGGTCAGCTGGTCGGTGAATGGTGACGAGGTTTTCACGGCGGCGAGCACATACAAGCTCGCGGCCCTGATGCTCGAAGCGGAGAACATCGCCCTAGGCAAGACCGATCCCAATGGGGCCGTCTGCTTCCAGGACGCCGACTACGAGAGCGGCTGGTTCGATGACTACGCCGATGGGGTCTGCTTCACTCGATCCGAGCTGGCCGTGCGTGCGGGCATCTACTCCGACAACACCGCCGGACACATGCTCGTACGAGACGTCGGAGGCGCCGCGGCGCTCAATGCGTGGGCGGCCTCGATCGGCGCCACGAGCTCCCAGTTCTTCGCCCCCAACACCACCACGGCGGCCGACCTCGCCGTGCTGTGGGACGCCGAGGCGAATGGGGAGCTTGGTGGCACGGCCGCACAAGCGTGGCTCTACCCGGTGCTCACCGCCACCAGGACTGAGAGCGGCGTCCCGGCAGGAGTGAGTGGCGTGACCGTCGTTCACAAGACCGGCACCATCGATCTCGTCGAGAACGACGCCGCCCTGGTCACATCTGGCCCCGACGGCGAATACGTCCTGGTGGTGATGACGGACGGTCTTGGAGGAACGGCGGGCTGGCAGCTGATCGCCGGTATCTCGGCGACGGTGTGGCAGCTCGAAGCGGCGCGTTCGGACTGACCGGCTAGCGAGCGGGCGGCACCACCAGGGTGACCGGGCTTTCGATCAATCGCTTCACCTCGGCCATGAACTGCGCCGCGGTCGATCCGTAGAACACGCGGTGGTCCACGGACAGGGTCATGCGCATCACCTTGCCCGGCACGATCCGTCCGTCCTCGACCACAGGCACGTCCTTGATCGCTCCGACGGCGAGGATCGCGGCCTCGGGTGGGTTGATGATCGCGACGAACTCGTCGACTCCGAACATGCCGAGGTTCGAGATCGAGAAGGTCGCGCCGCTCAGGTCGCCTTCGTTGGGACGGCCGGATCTCGCGCGCTCGATGACCTGTCGCGATTCGATCGAGATCTGGATCAGGTCCTTGGCGTCGGCGTCGTGGACCACCGGGACGAGCAGGCCCA
>JBIOJB010000182.1:0-3028 GCA_044450465.1 Candidatus Dormibacterales bacterium
CTCACACCGCTGATCACCGGCGGGCCGCCGTACCCGGCGGTGAGCTTTTCCACGACGAGCGCCGGCGCCTCGCCCTCAGACCCGTCCGTCACTCACCACCTCGCCCAGGTAAGCATCGACCACGGCCTGGCTGGAGCGGAGCGATTCAAAGGGACCTTCGGCGATCACGGCGCCCTGCGCCATCACGATCACGTGCTGGGTCACCCGCTCGATGAAGGGCAGGTTGTGCTCGACGACGATCACGGATGTGCCCGAAGCGATGAATCCCTCGATGGCGACCGCCATGCGCTCGCCCATGACCGGGTTGACCCCGCCCATGGGCTCGTCGAGGATCACAAGCTCAGGCTGGGCAATCCGGATGCGTGCGAACTCGACCAGGCGCTTCTGCCCACCGCTCAAGCTCCCCGCGCGCTCGTTGCGGACCGCGTCGAGGCCTAGCTCCGCGATGATGTGGCGCGCCCTCGAGAGCTCCTGCGCTGCTGCCGCCCGCCCGCCCGGTCCGGCGACCAAGAGGCCCCGGAAGAAGCTCTCGCGGCGCGCGTCCCAGTGGGCCATGACCACGTTTTCGAGCACCGTCAGCGCGGGCCACTCGCGCGGAGACTGGAACGTGCGCACCAGCCCGAGGCGAGAGATGCGGTGGGGGGGAAGACCCTCGAGATGGTGACCTTTGAAGATCACCGTGCCGGCATCCGGCAGTCTGAACCCGGAGATCAGGTCTATGGCCGTGCTCTTGCCGGCGCCGTTGGGGCCGATCAAGCCTGTGACCTGGCCGAGAGGGGCCTGGAATGAGCAGTTCTCCACCGCATAGACGCCACCGAAATGCTTGGAGAGACCGCGGACCTCGAGCGCAACGGCGCCTGCTGGCTTGCTCATGTTGCCTGAGGGGCGGGGGCCGTGACGGGCGGCTCGCGATCGATGTAGCGGCGCTCGGGCAGCAAGCCCTGCGGCCGAAACCGCAGGAACAGCACCAGGACCAGGCCGATGACCACACCTCGCAGCGCCAGCAGGAGCTGCGGATGCAGCGTGTTCAGCTGGCCCAGGCCCGGTAGCTGCGGCAAAAAACGCGTGGACTCCTGCACGAGCAGTCCCATGATCACCACGCCAAGGGCGACGCCCCAGATGTTCCCGCGCCCGCCCACGAGCACGGCAGAGTAAAGGACGATCACCTCGACGGGTGACCACGCCGAAGTGTTGAAGGCGCTGAGATAGGCGGCGAAGAGCGCTCCCGCGAACCCACCAAGCGCGGCGCCGATGATGTAGCCCTTCAGCTTCAGGCGATAGATGTCGCGGCCGAAAGCCGCAGCGGCTCGCTCGTCCTCACGCAGCGTGCGCAGCGCCATGCCGAACCGGCTGCCCGAGACACGGGCCACGAACAGGAAGACCAGCACGAAACAGACCAGGCTGAGTCCCAAGAAGAAGTACTGATAGGTCTGGTAGTCCAGCCCGAACCAGTCACCCATCGGGTCGTACAGACCAGAGAGGCCGTTGAAGCCGTCGAACAGCGGGACGTACTGACCCGCCAGGACGTACATGACGTAAACCGCACCCAGGGTGACGATCGAAAAGTAGATGCCCCGCAGGTGCCGCAGGGCGATCAGCCCGACGATCAAGCCGACCCCCATCGAGCTCGCCACCGCGCAGAGCACTGCCACCGGGTACGGCAGCTGCAGTCCGAGGATGTACTCGGCCGGAGCCGTCGGCGCTCCGATTGTGAGGACCAGGGTCATATACGCGCCGACCGCGACGTATCCGTAAAAGGCGAGGTCGAAATCGCCAGACCAGCCCCAGATCACGTTCAGGCCCAACGCCATGATCCCGAAAATCGCTCCTTCGGTCAGGACCGAAACGAGGTACTCGCTCACTCGAACACCGTCCGGCGTGCATTCGTGAACAGACCGCGCGGCCGCACCAGGATGACGACGGCGAGGATCGCAAACGCGAACGCCAGGTTGTAGCTCGCCGTGATGTAGTTGCCAGCAAACTCGAGGATGAGGCCGACGATCATCGCACCGGCCACCGTGCCAAACGGTTTGCCCAGGCCTCCGGCGACCGACGCGGTCAGCGTGATGAGGAAGAAGCTGAACCCGAAGTACGGGTTGAAGGTGCCGACACTCTCGGCCAGGATGAAGCCCGCATATCCGGCGATCGTGCCGGCCAGGAAGAACGTGGCGGCGGCGACCTGGGTGGCGTTGATCCCGGTAACGCGGGCCAGCTCGCGATTCTGTGACACCGCCCGCAGCGCCTTGCCGAACTTGGTGTGCGTAACGATGAGATAGAGCCCCACCGTGATCGCAGCCGCAGAGATCACGATCTGCTCGTCAAGCGGTGTCACCAGGAACGGACCGAGCTGGTGCGGCGCGCCCGGGTCGATGGTGTAAGCGACGTTCTCCGCGCCGAACCCGATGACCAGGAAGTTCTGGATCATGAAAGAGACGCCGAGCGTCGCAATGAAGACAACGGTGGGGGTGGCTCCGAACCGGATGAAGGGACCGATCACGCTCATGTACATCGCGAGCGCGACCAGCCCGCCGGCCAGGGCCGCGCCGATTGCGGCGGCGACTGCGCTGCCCGTCCGCTGGTGCACGAGGTACGCGGCGTAGGCGCTCACGGTCAAGATCTCGCCGTGGGAAACGTTGGCGACGTTGGTGACGCCGTATTCCAGCGTGAAGGCAACCGCCGACAGGGCAAGGATGGCCGCTGTCACGATGCCGAACCCGAGTGTCAGCAGCGCCTCGTGCACGGCCTAACCTTGCCCCATCTCGGCGTGCCTCGTCCGCCTCGCGTGAGACGGGCCGATCAGTTGAGACGCCGGACGGTTGTTACGGTGTGGCTGCGGCGAGGTCAGCTGCCGTCATCACCTGCACGGACACCTGCTGGCCGGTCGCGGGATCCTGTTGCCAGGCGGCGTATGGGCCGAAGGTGTTGTGGTACTGGTTGTAGTCGAGCGGGCCGCTTGCGCCCTCGTAGTTGATCTTGGTGCCGGCCTTGATCAGCGCGAGGCACGACGCGTACGTGTAGCACTGTGTTC
>JBIOJB010000183.1:0-3012 GCA_044450465.1 Candidatus Dormibacterales bacterium
AGGGTCCCAAGCAGCCATTTGATGCTCGCGACGGCGATTGCGGTCGACCAGTTCGCGATCGCGACCGCGATGGAATCGACCACCTGGGACGCCCACGCGTAGTTGTTACCCACGGCTACTGGAAGAGGTGGCCGGCGTAATTAGCCGCCGCCACACCGACGTAAAGAAGCGCAACAGCCGAGATCGAGATGGCGATCCCGCCCTTGGCTCGGTCACCGAGCTCGCGGTTGGCGGTGAAGGAGGCGATCACGAGCCCGATCAGCGAGACGACCAGACCCAGGCCGGCGACCAGTATCAGGACCGCTGCGGCGTTATCGGTGAGATGGACGAGACCGTGATAGACATTCGAGGGCAGCCCGGTGAAGTCGGGTGTGACCGAGATGTCGCTGAAGATGCGCGTCAACTACTTATCTCCTTTGCCGGCAATGCCGGCGCTCACGGATGGACGGGGACTGACGAGTTGGCGCCAGGCGGGGACCTGGTCCCAGCGGCGAAGCTCGAGCTGAGCCGGAGGTGCGTTGGCGTAGAGCAGGACCGCACATCGCTCGCGACGGAGCTCGTCGATGGTCGCGAGCGGCCTCCTACGCGTTGCTCGCTTGAGCTGGAGCGCCAGTGGTCTGACTGGTAGGCGAGGAAGATGCGGGTCTCATCACCCATCGCTCGGCTGAACTGCTCGAGGGTCTTGAGGTCGCCCTGGCCAGGAAGCAGCACGCGCGCTCGGCAGTTGTTCCAGATCGTCCGCGCCGACTCGGAGCCGTAGGCGGATTCGACCTGGGCGAGGTCGTGGTAGCAGAGCAGGAGTTGGATGCCCTGGCCGGGTCCTGAAGAGGCGTAGCCGGCAAGCCGCGGAATGCGCGCGAAATTGGCCGCCTCGTCGAGGGCCAGCAGCAGGCGTGGTTGGAGTACACCTCCCAAGGCGCGCGCCCGAGTGGTAGCGCGCCTCAGGAGGGAAAGGAGGAGGGCGGAGAAGAGTGGGCGGCAGCGCTCGGCTTCTTCAGCTGGCGCTACCAGGTACAGCGTTCCGCCCAGGGCCAGAAGGCGATCCAGGTCGAGTGCGTTGTCGGAGGACTCGGTGGCAGTGGCTACCCGATCGTCCGTCCACAGCGAAAGAGAAGAGCGAGCGGTCGAAGCGATGGAACCCGCTTCACGGTCCGGCGTATTGGCGTGGGCGACCAGGAGCATGGCTGCGGTGGCGTCCTCAACCACGGCGGAGAGTCCGATGTACTCGGAGAGGGCAGTTCGATTAAGGCGCATCAGCAGCGAGTGCATGTCGCCGCCCCGCTCTCGTTCGCAGACGGCAAGACCGGTGATCAGGCTCGAGGCCGCCAGGTACCAGTGGGTAGACGTGCCGCGCTTGCCATCGGCCGTGAAGTGGTCGGCCAGCTCGGAGGCGGACGCGCAATCCTCGACCGCGTCGAGCGGATTCCAGGTCGCCGGTTGCAAGCCGAGCGCTTCGATCCAGGAGTGATCCCGGTCCAAAGGGGCGAAAACCCAGACTGGCCCCAAGCCAGCGCGGTGCCCGGCTGTGAGCGCGACCAACTCTTCCTTGGTCGAGGTCGCGACGGCGGCGCCTTGCCAACCGAGCAGGGTAGGCACCACAACGGTCGAGGTCTTGCCGGAGCGCTGGACGCCGAAGAGCAGGACGTTGTCTTCGGCCGGTGACTGGAGCAGCCGACCGTTATGCCAGCCGAGCACGACGCCGTCACCGCGAAGACGCGCGGCCGCTGCGATTCGACCGAGTTGCTTGTGCTCGCGCGAGCGCGCCCAGCGACTTGTGCCGTGGCTGTCTGGTGCGGACGAGCCGATCAGCCAAGATGGGAGCACCTGCCGGGCAAGGGCGAGCAGCACATCGGCGAGGAGCCGAGCGGCTGCCATGAGGGCTTGCATCACGCCGCCCGCTCCCGACCGAGGCGCCGGGCTTCGACTTCGAGTTCATGCTCCATGCGCCGCTGGTAGCGACGTGCTACCGCTCGAAGGGCGAAGATTGCGCTGCCCGCTGGAGGCGCAAGCCGATCGTGCTTCTTTGCGCTGCGGTATCGTGCCAGCGGCGCCAGAGGCAGAGCCCGGATGAGTGCCGGTCTTGCGACGGACAACTTCAGTGCCGGAGTTGGATATGAATCTCTGCCCCTGGAACCGCTCGCCGGTGGGCCTGTGACCAATCTGGAAGGTGCGCGCTCGCCCCGCTGACGCTCGATTTCGAGGCCAACGACCTCCTTCATGGCTGCCAGCCGCTGCTTGCTGAGGTCGACGCGCCGGTAGCCGCCCTTGCCGTCCTCGTGCATTCCGGCAAGAACCAGATGCACGTGGTGGTGGCGGGTGTTGCGGTGGATGGCCGCGATCCAGCGCAGATCGCGGACGCCCATCTCACATGCAAGTCGCGCGACAGCGGCGCGGGTCAGCGCTTCCAGGTCAAGGCCGAGGGCACGCTCAGGCGAAATTACAAAGCGCGAGACCGCTCGCCGGCGGTCCATGGTGCGGCCGTCGCGAGTCCGGAAGATCTGCGGTTCCGAGGCTTCGATCGAACGAGCAACGAGGTCCGCGAACTCGTTGCGCTCTCGAGTGCCGAGGGCGCCGGCTGGCCCGAATAGCTCAGCTCGAGCGCTCGCCTTATCGCGATAGGCGACGTATTTCAGGAGACCGGCCACCTTTGGCGCTGCCGCCTGCGGAGCTGAATCCGGATGTAGGTCGCGGTGCTGGACGTAGCGCAGGAAGCCACCGACCGCCCGGCGCACATCTGCTCCAGCGCCGGCGGGCGTGAACTTGACGCGCACGATGCAGCGCTCGCTCATGGGCGCTCCTCTCCGGAGTCGGTCGCTTGGGGTCGCAACAGGGCGAGTCGCTCCTCCGCGGCCTGGGCCGCGCGCTCGGCGAGCGAGTGCATCCGGCGCTCTCCTTCAGGCAGGATCGAGGCGACCATCAGGACGGTGTGCTCGGCGGCAATCAGGGCCGCGAGCGCGGCCAGGGGCTCCGCCGGTGTAGGCGTTGCCAGTCGCTGAGCCTCGAGTTCAAGGC
>JBIOJB010000184.1:0-2999 GCA_044450465.1 Candidatus Dormibacterales bacterium
CCTCATCACGGGTCTGTTCATCGTGTTCACACCTCTCATCGATCGAGTCCTGGGCGTCCCCATCCACCGCAGGACGTGGGCTGCCGTCCTCGTGGCGCTCGCCGGCACGCTGCTCCTGGCCGGGGGCCCGGCCGGGTTCGGCTGGGGGGAGCTGCTGACCCTTGGGTGTGCGCTGCTCGTGGCGGTGCAGATCGTGATGCTGAGCCGTTGGGCGCCGGGCTTGAGGCCGGCGCCCCTTGCGATGGTCCAGATGGGCGCCGGGGCGCTGATGTTCACGGTGGGCGGGTCGTGGTCACTGCGGCCTCCCAGCGGCAGTGTCTGGATCGCGATCGTCGTGACGGGTGTTTTCGCGTCGGCGCTCGCCTTCTACATCCAAACGTGGGCCCAGCAGCACCTCAGCGCGAGCCGTGCCGCGCTTGTCCTGGCCACCGAACCGGCCTGGGCGGTGGTCGCCGCGGTGGTCCTTGCGGGGCAGCGTTTTGGCGTGGTCCAGGCTGTGGGCGCGCTGCTCGTGCTGGCCGCGATCGTGGGCCACGAAGTCGCAACCGTAAAATTTGAGGTTCATGGTCAGCCCGCCTCGCCGTAGCGTCTACGTTCCCCAGGACATCGAGCCGAAGTGGCAGAAGGTCTGGGCCGACCGCGGCGTGATGAAAGCGGCCGACGACTCGACGAAACCCAAGTACTACGACCTCGTCATGTACCCGTACCCGTCCGGCGATCTGACCGTCGGCCACGCGCGGAACTATGTGATGGGTGACGTGCTCGCTCGCATGAAGCGGATGCAGGGGTTCGAGGTGCTTCATCCATTTGGTTGGGATGCCTTTGGACTGCCGGCGGAGAACGCCGCCATGAAGCGGGGCGGCGTTCACCCCGAGGCCTGGACCAAGGACAACATCGCGAAGGGGACGCGTGAGCTCAAGATGCTGGGCATCCTCTACGACTGGGATCGTGAGGTCACCAGCTGCCTGCCCGACTACTACCACTGGACCCAGTGGCTGTTCCTGCTCATGTACGAGCGCGGGCTGGCCTACCGGGCGATGGCGCCCGTGAACTGGTGTCCGGTCGACAAGACCGTGCTCGCAAATGAGCAGGTGATCAACGGCCGGTGCTGGCGGCACCAGAACGTGGAGGTCGAGAAGCGCGACCTGGAGCAGTGGTTCCTGAGGATCACGGATTACGCGGATCGGTTGCTCGACGATCTGGCTCTGCTCGACAAGTGGCCCGTGAAGGTGCGCGTCATGCAGACCAACTGGATCGGGCGGAGCCAGGGCGCCGAGATCGAGTTCCAGCTCGAGTCAGTCGTGGGCAAATCGCTGCAGGTCTACACGACGCGACCGGACACGCTTTTCGGCGCGACCTTCATGGTGGTGGCGCCGGAACATCCCTTGATCGACCGGCTTACAGCAGTCGACCGTCGCTCACAGGTGCGCGAATACGTCGAGAAGGCCCGCAAGCAGTCGGACATCGAGCGGCTCTCCACCGAGCGTCCGAAGACCGGAGTCTCGACTGGCGGGTTCGCCATCAACCCCATTACCGGAGAGCGCATTCCGATCTGGGTCGCGGACTACGTGCTCATGACCTACGGCACCGGTGCCGTCATGGCCGTGCCCGCACACGACGAGCGCGATTTTGCGTTCGCAATCACCTATCGACTGCCGATTCGGGAGGTGATCGCGCCTCCGAGTGGCGCCCAGGGGAAGGCCCTCGCCGAGGCCTACACGCAGGCTGGGACGATGGTCAACAGCGGCGAGTACACCGGCCTCGACTCGACGGAGGCGGCGGAGCGCATCATCGCCGCGCTCGAGACCAGAGGCAGGGGGAAGCGGGCGGTTAAGTACAGGTTGCGTGACTGGCTCATCTCGCGGCAGCGGTACTGGGGTTGTCCGATCCCGGTCGTCTACTGTCCGACCGACGGCATCGTGCCCCTGCCACCCGACCGGCTCCCGGTGCTCCTGCCCAGCGAGTACAGGCCGCTGCCGGATCAGCCGGAGTTCTGGCAGACGACTTGTCCCAAGTGTGGAGGTTCGGCTCGACGCGAGACCGACACCATGGACACCTTCATCGATTCGTCCTGGTACTTCTTGAGGTACGCCAGCCCGCACGACGTATCTCGACCTTTTGATCCCGCGCTGGCCAACCACTGGATGCCCGTGGATCAGTACACGGGCGGGGTCGAGCACGCGATCCTGCATCTGCTTTATTCGCGCTTCTTCACCAAGGTCCTGCACGACGCCGGCCTCTTGGATGCATCTGAGCCCTTCACGCGCCTTTTCAACCAGGGCATGGTCAAGCGGTTTGGTCAGGTGATGTCGAAGTCGCTCGGCAACGGCGTCTCGCCTGACGAGCTCGTGAACGCGCAGGGCGCGGATGCCGGCCGCATCTACGAGATGTTCATCGGCCCACCGGAGGAGGACGTCGAGTGGACCGACGCGGGCCTGAACGGAGTAGTGCGTTTCCTGCAGCGAGTGTGGCGGCTGGTGCTGGAGCCGGCTTCAATCCCGCTTGGGGGTTCGGGCGCAGACGCCGCTCCAGTCGGCGGGCCGGAGCTCAGCCGGAAAACGGCCCAGACGGTGGGCAAGGTGACCGAGCACTACGACGAGCTGCGCTTCAACACTGCGGTGGCGGCACTGATGGAGCTCGCCAACTCGATGCAGGAGTATCTGCAGCAAGGCGGGCCTCGCGACGCCGGATGGGACTCCTCCGTGGGCACGCTCCTGAAGCTGCTGAACCCCCTTGCGCCTCACATCTGCGAGGAGATGTGGTCGCGCCTTGGAGCGCAGGGCCTGCTCGCCGATGCCGCCTGGCCGGCCTTCGATCCCGGGCTCGCCGCCGAGGCCCGCGTGGTGCTGGTGGTCCAGGTCGCTGGCAAGCTGCGAGATCGCCTCGACGTGCCGGCGGGCCTTTCAGAGGCGGAGGCGCTCGCTCTCGCTATGGCGAGCGAAAAGGTCCGCCTGGCTCTGGGGGGCGGCCAGCCGGTGAAGGTGATCTACGTGCAGAAC
>JBIOJB010000185.1:0-2938 GCA_044450465.1 Candidatus Dormibacterales bacterium
CCGAATGCGCTTGGTGGTCAGCTCGCGGAACCAGCGCTCCACGAGGTTGAGCCAGGACGAGCTGGTGGGGGTGAAGTGGAGCACGAAGCGCGGGTGCGCTTCCAGCCAGGCCCGGACGTCGGGATGGGTGTGCGTCCCGTAATTGTCGACGATGAGATGGAGGTCGAGGGCGCGATCGTAGCTCCGGTCGAGCCGGCGCAGGAAGGCGAGGAACTCCTGGTGCCGATGGCGGGCGTGGCACTCGCCGATGACCGTCCCCTCCAGCAGGTCGAGCGCGGCGAACAGCGTGGTCGTGCCGTTGCGCTTGTAGTCGTGGGTGTAGGTGCCGGCCCGGCCCTTCTTCATGGGCAGCGAGGGCTGCGTGCGGTCGAGGGCCTGGATCTGGCTCTTCTCGTCGACGCACAGCACGATCGCCTTGTCGGGGGGGTCCAGATAGAGCCCCACGACGTCGGTGAGCTTCTCGCTGAAGCGCGGGTCGCGGGAGAGCTTGAAGGCCCGCGCCCGATGGGGCGCCAGGCCATGGGCGTCCCAGATGCGCTGCACGGTGGCGGGGCTGACGCCCTGCGCCCGGGCCATCGTCCGGCAGCTCCACTGGGTCGCCCCGGGCGGGGTGGTCGAGATGGTCGCCTCGACGATGGCTCTGACTGTCTCGGCCCCGATGGCGGGCTTGCGCCCGCGACCCGGCGCCGTCTCAGCGAGCGCCGCGGGTCCGCCCGTCGCGAAACGCTCCCGCCACAGGATGACCGTGGAGCGGTTCACGCCCAGGGTATCGGCGACCCGGTTGTTGGCCACCCCATCGGCGGCCAGCAGGACGATCCGCGCCCGCAGGGCCACCTGCTGGGGCGTACGCTGCGCTCGAAGCCACCGCTCGAGCGTCACTCGGTGGGCCTCCGTAATCGACAGCGGCGCGGCTGCGGTCCACATGCCGGCGAGCATAGTGCCCGCTCACATGGTTGTCTACTCATTTATGAGACACTACACTAGGTCCTCATCGCCTCCTCTGTGGCGACGCGACCAAGCCTGCCGATGTGGCCCGGCTGCTCGGTGGAGCCGAGCCGACGCTCCTCGCGACGGACCCCCCTTACGGCGTCTCACTGGACCCAACGTGGAGAGACCGGGCGGGCTACAACGCCCTCGGTCCCGGCGAGCAGCCTTACACGCGCATCAGCGCCACCGATGAAACGAACGACGCCACACGAGCCAACGTCGGCGCCCACGTGCGGACGCAAGGCCATCGGAACACCACCCTGTCAGGTGACACGAGAGTCGATTGGTCGGAAGCGTTCGCCCTCGTGCCCTCGCTCCGGGTCGGCTACGTCTGGCATGCCGGGGTGCACGCTGGAGAAGTGGCGGAAGGTCTGGAGCGGATCGGCTTCGAAATCGTGCAACAGGTCATTTGGGACAACGTCCTCAATAATGTTCGCCGACTCCGCAGGCGGCCAGCAATCATCCAGGGATGCAGTTCGCGCCGCTCAACTCCCGGCGAACTGGTGGCCTTCCCGCGAGTTGCTTGCAGGTCCTGGGGGCCGCGCGTCTTGTCAGTGAGGTGGATCCGGGCAGGTCCCTAGCTTCGGCGAACAAGGATCTGCTCGATCCGCTCGAGTCGCGCAAGGGCCTCCCTCAGGAGCTTCTGCTGCTCCTCGAAACGCTCCCAGAGGCCAGCCTCCATCCCCTCGAGACCCTCCCAGAGGATCCCCTCCGGCGAGTCCTTCGCAAGCCGACCTCCTGCGGGACCTTTCCGCACGGGCATGTCACGCCCTCCCTCGTTCGGTCATCCCCTCTGTGGTCCGCTCACACCCAGGCGCTCGACAGCCTGCCTCTTGAATGCCTTCCAGTAGTCCGGGTCATTGACGGCCTCTGTGCCGGCGTCCCCAACGTAGGCGTCGATGAGCGATGCGAGCGCATTCGCGTCATGCGTTCCAGTGACCTGAGCGACTTGTCGTATTACTTCGGCGGCCCGCCCGCCTTTCTGACCTAGAAGAGCACGCATGACCCATGCTGACGTGTACTTCGCCATGCCGACTGTACGCTCGGCTGGGCTCAGCCTCCTGCCAATCACCCGGCTGCCTCGCCTGCAGCCGCCTCGGCCGACGAGCCTGGAGCACGCTGCAGCCGTACCACGAACTCGTAGTCCATGACGAGCTTCCCGAAGCGCGCTCGAATCACGTGCAGCCCTTCGATGCGGAAGGGACCGCCGAATCCGACCACGAAGCCCACCCCAGTCGGCACACGGGGTTCGACTACTTCTGCCGGTACGGTGCTACGGCCCTGGGCGAGCGGGACCTCGGTCCCGTCGGGCTCCACCATGCGAACATCTAGATCGTAGTCGCCCGCCTCGGCGGGCCCGGCCGACACGCTCCCGAGGACTGCCAAAGGCATGCCGGCTGGCAGGCCAGGGACGTTGACGATCCGGATGCCCAGCCCGAGCACGTTCAGTTTTCCGTCAGGAGCGTTGTTCGCTGCGTCCGCGAGGGACAGGATTTCGAATCTCACGTCATCCTCTGTGCGCTATCAGTGCGCGCGCAAGTTGCTCAGCATGCGGTTGAGCACTCCACACGTGCGACGACTGAGCAGCAGTGGCGCCAGGCGAGTAGATCGTCGTGAGCCCAGTGCTGTAGACCGCGGGGGTGAGATAGAGGGTCAACTCCTCCGTGCGAGGACGTGACCACAGCTCGGCGACCTGTCCCATCGTGGCGGCCTGCGTCAACGCACTCGAGCAGTACGCGTTCAGGCTCACGCCCTCGCGCTTGGCCTGACGAGCCAGCTGGCGATGGAGTCCCTTCGCGATACGCAGCACGAACCGGCCGCTGTAGTCTTCGTCCGCAGGGCTCGGCGGCGGCACGGGCACGCCGTCCGCCATCGCTGCTTCGATCCAGGCCGCGATCGCATCGTCGATCCGTTCGAGGGCCTCAGGAACGCTCTGGCCACCAGCAACGCA
>JBIOJB010000186.1:0-2878 GCA_044450465.1 Candidatus Dormibacterales bacterium
GGTCCGGGCGTCCTTGCGGAAGGTGCCGAGCATGCAGGACGTGATCAACTGACCGCCAGGCTTTTGGACCCCACGCATCTCCATGCAGAGGTGCCGCGCCTCCACGACCACACCGACACCCTTGGGCGCCAGCTCTACGTTCAGGGCCTCGGCGACCTCGGTGGTCAGGCGCTCCTGCAGCTGCAGGCGGTGGGCGAACACTCCGACCAAACGCGGGATCTTGCTCAGGCCGACCACCCTCCCCTTGGGCAGGTAGCCGACGTGGCAGCTGCCGAAGAACGGCAGCATGTGGTGCTCACACAGGCTGTAGAAAGGAATATCCCTGACCACTACCATCTCGTCGTAGTCCTGGTCGAAGACCGCGCCAGCGATGACGTCCGCCGGACGCACGCCGTAGCCGTCGGTCAGCTCGCGCATCGCCCGCGCGACGCGGTGCGGCGTATCTAACAGGCCCCGGCGGTGGGGGTCCTCACCCAGCTCCGACAGCATCTGCTCGACGAGCTCCGGCATCCGGTCGACCGGCTTGACCTTGGCCACGACCGCATCCTCACACAATTGACGGATGGATGCGATCGCGGCGGCGCAGGTGCTCTCGGAGATCGGATACCTCTTGCGGCAGGATGCCGAGGAGCGTTTCCGGGCCAAGGCGTTCGCCGCCGCCGCCTGGTCGATCACGATCTCCAAGCCCGACCTGGACTCGCTCCATCGAACCAACGGGCTCACCACGATCGAGGGCGTCGGCCCTGGCATCGCCAAGGTCCTCGCGGGACTCGTCGAGACCGGCCAGAGCACGTATCTCGCACGGCTGCGAGAGGAGATGGGCCAACCGGCGCGCGACGATGAGTCTGAGCTGGACCTCGGCCAGTACCAGGGCGATGTGCACTCGCACACCAACTGGAGCGACGGCAAGGCGACGATGCTCGAGATGGCTAAAGGCGCTCAGGCGATGGGATACCGCTACCTGGGGGTGACCGACCACTCGCCCCGCATCAAGGTCGTACACGGGCTCGACGCCGAGCGCCTGCTGGCGCAGTCGCGTGAGATGGCTGAGGTGCAAACGCAGGTCGATCACGTGACCCTGCTGCAGGGAATCGAGGTCGACATCCTCGAGGATGGAGGCCTCGACCTGCCGGATGCGGTGCTCGAGCTGCTCGACGTAGTCATCGCATCGCCTCACGTGAAGCTGCGCCAGGAGCCGGCCGCCATGACCGAGCGGATGCTGCGCGCGGTCTCCAACCCACACGTTGACGTGGTCGGCCATCCAACCGGCCGGCGACCCGGCTCGCGCGAAGGCGCTACCTACGACTTCGAGGCGGTGTTCAAGGAAGCCGCGCGCCACGGCGTGAGGCTCGAGATCGACTGCGACCCGGCCCGGATGGACCTATCACCCGAGATGGCGCGCCTGGCGCTCGAATGCGGCTGCAACTTCGCGCTGGACGCCGACGCTCACATGCCCGCGGAGCTCTTCTATGTACCGATGGCCGCGTGGATGGCCCGCCGGGCCGGCATCCCCCAGAGCCGGATACTCAACTTCTTGGATGTGGACGAGCTGACCGCCGCGCTGGGCTGAGGTGGCGCTGCACTCCGACCAGGTAAGCGTCCTCGAGCCACCGCTCCACCTCCGCGTCGAACTCGACCGGCTCATGGAGCCGGAAGACGTGCACCTGGTTGCGAGGCGAGATGACATCGATGCGGCGAAAGCGCGGACTCTCCAATCGGCGGGCCAGCACGACGTGGCCGTCGATCCAGCGGCGCCGCAGCGTGGAGGGCAAAGCTCATCCGCACCTGGAACGCAATCCGTGTCTTCTCGGCCAGGACCTTGACCGGACCTGATCGCTGCGCTGCCTCGCGCACATGACTACAGAAGTGGGACTGGTTGTGGTTCGCGAAGCCCCGCCCCCAGTTGGAACACGTCCATAGCGGCTGCATCGGCGTGCAGCTTACGATCAGACCCCGTGGCGAAGATCGGGATCATGATCGAAGGCCAGGAGGGTCTCAGCTGGGACCGCTGGCGTCAGATCTGCAGCGACGCCGAAACGCTCGGCTTCGATTCACTGCGCCGCAGCGATCACCTCTTCTCGGTGATGGGCGTCGTCGAGCGCGACTGCATCGAGTGCTGGACGTCGCTGGCCCTGGCCGCGGACTGGACCAAGAGGATCCAGTTCGGACCGATGGTCAGCCCGATGACATTTCGCGCGCCTGCGCTGCTCGCTAGGATGGCGACGGCCGTCGATCTTCTTTCGGGAGGCCGGCTCATCCTCGGCGTCGGCGCCGGCTGGTACGAACGCGAGCACGTCGAGAACGGCATCGCTTTCCTCACGTTGGGCGCGCGGATGGACAGGTTGGAGGAGGGGATCAAGACCATCCACGCCACCTGGCAGAAGGCCAATCCCAAGCCACCGCGCGGCACGATCCCGCTCCTCATGGGCGGAAGGGGCGAAAAGCGGGCCCTGCCCATGGTCGCTCGGGAAGCGGCCGAATGGAATCTGTCCCACCTCGACGTGGACGAATACCTGCAAAAGCGCAAGGTGCTGGACGCCGCGTGCCGCGAGATCGGCCGCGACCCGGCATCAATTCGTCACTCGGTGATGGTGAACTACGTCATCGGTCGTGATCGCGACGACCTGCACGAGCGAGCGTTGGAGATGAGCAATGTGATTCCGAGCCTGAAGGGCCTTGGCGCCGACGAGGTGCTGTCCAAAGTCGGTGAGAGCGGGCTGGTCGGCACACCTGAGGAGATCGCTGAGAGAATCAGGGAGCATTCCGCCCGCGGCGTCGACCTTTTCATGTTTCAGCACTTCCTCCTCGACGACCGGGACGCCCTGAAACTCGTGGCCTCGGACGTCATCCCCGCGGTGGCCTAAGGTTTACCCATGGA
>JBIOJB010000187.1:0-2875 GCA_044450465.1 Candidatus Dormibacterales bacterium
AAGGCACAAATTGAAGGCGACCGAGTCGAACGTTCGATCGGGAAACGCGAGGTGCTCGGCGTCCATCTCGACCAGTTCCACGCGCCGGCCGAGCCGCGCAGCTTCCGAGCGAGCGAACCGCAGCATGCCCAGGCTCGCGTCGATCCCGACCACGTCCGCCGAAGGTGGGTAGTGGGGCAGGCTCAATCCAGTTCCGAAGCCGATATCGAGCACCCGGCCGGTGATGATCTCCCCCACCTTCCGGCGCCGCTCGGCGAGCAGCCGCTCGGTCAAACCCGAGCCGCGGTGATAAGCGGCCGGGTTGCGGTCGTAGATCCGGCGGACGCGGTCCAACTGTGACACTCCGCCTAGCGTGCGCCAGTTCCTCGTTGCGGCGGGCCTCTTGCTCCCTCTTGGTCTCGACACCTTCGCCGTGGCGGCGGCCCTCGGCATGGCCGGGCTCGAGAAACGGGATCGCCTTCGGGTGACGCTCGTCTTCACCGCTTTCGAGGCGGGCATGCCGATCGCCGGGATGCTGATCGGCCGCGTTGCAGGCGTCTTTCTCGGAGCCTGGGCGGGCTACGGAGGGATAGCGGTCTTGCTCCTGGCCGGGCTCTTGTTGTTGCGTCCGGGTCAAAGGAGAGCGATGAGTCAGGCCGGCTGCGCCTCCTCGCCCACGCGCGTGGCCTCGCGATCATCGACCTCGGCTTGAGCATCAGCGTGGACGAGCTCACGGTCGGTTTGAGCGCCGGCCTGCTTGGCCTCTCGATCGTCGTGACCGTGGTCTGGATCGCCGTGCAGGCCTTCGCGGCGACACAGGTCGGACTAAGGCTGGGCGGGAGGCTCGGCGAAGAGGTGCGCGAGCGGGCGGAATGGTTGGCCGGTGCGGCTCTGATCGTGGTCGCGCTTGTTCTGCTCGCGCTGCGGCTCTTGAGGCTCTAAACGCCGAACAGCTCGATCGACAGCTCGTTCGAAGGGTCGATGTCGGCGGCAAACCGTCCGTATCGGTTCGGCACCAGCCAGACGTGCAGCATCCACGGCGTGAAGTACGTCGCGGAGCCGGCCGGGCAGCCAGGGGCGGCGCCGACCACCTCGCCTCCCGGGGTGAAGCAGAGGTCGTCGTGACGGTGCCATGGCGTCAGCTCGCCGGCCACGTCAGGGGGCGCCGCGTTCGGATCCTCCAACGAGTACATCGCCGCCACCAGCACCGGCCCGCGCAGGGTGTTCTCGTAAACGAGCGACTCGACATGCTGAGGGTCCAGCACCCGTCCGTCCCGCATGTACTCAGGCTTGACGTAATGGACCAGCAGCTGACCGATCGGGTTGTACGCGATGTAGCCGTCAGACCTGGCGGCCGTGAGCGATCGGTACCGCCTGGTCGCAGCGTCCGTCTGCTGCCAGAGCAGGTTGGCCGCCGCGTGCTGCTCGGGCGTGCCGGTTGGAAGCGTCGGGACAGACATCATCGCGTTCGCGATCCAGCCTATCGAGATCAGAATCGGCAGCAGCGCCGCCAGGCCAAGCCACCGGTTCACGCTGCGCCCGATCAGCCACGCCGCCGAGCAAGCCGCAATCAGGATCCCGGCCGCGACCAGGTCATGGGCAGGGACGAGAAGGTCGAGTGGAGACTCGTGCGCGGCGAGCGCCGGATTCGCGCTGTGAACCGAAACGTCCCAGGCCAGACCAAGAAGAGCCGCGGCGGCCCCGCCGAAGCAAACCAGCAAGATGGGATTGGCGCGCCTCATTTTTGGGAGGATAGCGTCCTCTGGTAAGGAGGCCCAATGGAATCTCAACGACACCAAATGCGGCCGCCCCGTATTCGTAAATGGGTAGTTGTTCTGAGCGTGGGGATCGCGGTGATCATCGCCGCGGCACAGTTGATCGTCTTCGCGCAGCTGTTCGTTTCGCCGCAGCCACACGAAGTCCACACTCCGAACGCGATCCCGATCCGGGTCCAGACCGCCACATCGCAAACCGAAGCGTTCATCACAGTCGCAAGCGAATCAATCGCCGATCTTCGGTGCCAGATCTGGCACGCGGGACGGTTCACCGGTCAGCAGGTCACGCATAACACCAGTCCTTGCCCCGATGACGCGACCCTTAGATCGGCCTACTGGCCACAATTTGCGCAGAGCCTGAAGACCCTCTACCTGGCGTGGAGCCGGTGCTCGGTCTTCAACGTCGAGTACACCGCCTTCAACCGAACCTTGGTCATCCACTGCTTCACGGCCGGAACCTTGATTCCGCCCGTGAGGCTTGCCGGCGTCGTCGCGCAGCCATTTCTTGACCTTCGGTTGGCGCCGACGGACGCCATGTTGCCCGGGAGCCTGAGCATCATCGAAGACGACCGGGTCGAACACTTCATCGGCGACTTCAGCAGCGAGGTTCCGCTCGCGACTGCGACGATCTCCTGAGGCTAGGGGGCGAAGATCCGGCAGAGGCTCTCGGCCAGCGAGTCCGCGTCCATGCCCGGGTGGGTCAGGAAGTAGCCCACCGCGTCGCTGACCGCTCCCACCACCGCGCGACCGAAGACGCGTGGGTCCTTGTCCGCATAGAAAGGATCGTGGGCCATCGCATGGCGGACCTCCTCCCCCACCGCGTCCGCGAACCTGCCTTGGAGCTCGTGGCGCACCTCGTCGACGCCCTCGCTCAGCCCGACCGACTCCACGATCAACAGCCGCGCGACGGACGATCGGTCGAAGCACGAGCGCACAAAAGTCGTGATGCCTAGCCGCAGCCGCTCGTGATGGTCGTGACCGGTGGCCGCGCTGGCCAGCACGTCGTGGATCAGCGCGCCGCCCTCTTGGGAGAGCAGGTCGCGAAAGCAGTCTTCTTTCGACGTGAAGAACTCATAGAACGCGGACTTCGACATCCTGGCCCGTTCCACGACATCCTCGAC
>JBIOJB010000188.1:0-2839 GCA_044450465.1 Candidatus Dormibacterales bacterium
CACCTGGACCAGGTGTTTGGTGATGGCGAGACCCAGCCCGAACCCGCCGGCCTCCCTCGGGCGGGCCCGATCCACTTTGTAGAAGCGCTCGAAGACCCGGCTCCAGTGCTCGGGCGAGATGCCAGGTCCTCGATCCCGGACGCTCAGGACGACCTCCTCGCTGGTGACCTCGGCGTTGACGTCGATCGCGGTCCCGGGAGGCGAGAACTTGGCCGCATTGTCCAGCAGGTTGCCAAGCGCCTGGGCGAGCTTGGGACGATCGGTCGAGATGATCAGGTTCGGTGGAATCGACGTGTTGACAGTGCGGTCTGTGCCCACGCGGGCCACGCTGTCGTGGATCAGCTCGGCCAGGTCGAAGTCCGACGCGTCCACCGCCATGACGCCCGTCTCGATGTCGCCCAGCTGGCGTAGGTTGTCGATGATCTTGCTCATCAGGTCAGCCTCGCGGACGAGCCGCTCCGCAAAGCGCCTCCGGTCCTTGGGCAGTGGATCCCCGAGCAGGCTCTCCGCCGTCAGTCGCAGCGATGTGATCGGCGTCTTGAGCTCGTGCACCAGGTTGGCGACGAACTCCTGCCGTACCGTCGAGAGACGCCTCAGCTCGGTGATGTCGGTGAGGAAGAGCAGCTTTTCCCCCTCTCGCCGACCGGCGACCAGCTGGGTCAGCACCGTCGCGCGGTGATGCACGAGCTGCGCCTCGGCTTGGGCCTGGTCCAACCGCACGATGTCGAAGAGTCGCGATTCCAGAGTCACTTCGACGAGGCTCGCGGGCAGCCGCTCCTGCTCGATCTCGAAGAAATCGCGCGCCGCCTGGTTTGCCCCGACGACCCGGTTGTCTGAGTCGAGGAGGAGCGCCATCACCGGGGCGTGCTCGAGCAGCTCGGCAAACAGGTCTCGCGGAGGCGAGTTTGGCTGGAGCGGCCCACTTTCCCGGCGGCGATCCCAGATCACGGCCGGAGTATATGAGCGCGCTGAGGGTGCAGAGGCTTAAGGAGCCGTTAACCCGCCTTTAAACGCCCATCCATAACGTGGTCGCCGTAAGTCCATCGCGTTTCAGGAGGGGTGTTCGATGCTTCAGTCTTCGATGTTGCGGCGGTTTCTGCTTCTTGGAGTAGCAGCCGCCATCGTCGGCACCGCGTGTGGCGAAACGGGCACGGCAACGGCCTCTCCGACGCCGGTCGATGTCGGCAGTGGCGCGCTGACGGGCGCGGGCGCGACTTTTCCCGCACCGTTTTATCAGAAGGCTTTTTTTGATTACTCGGCCAAGTACCCGCAGGTCACCATCAACTATCAGCCGGTGGGTTCCGGCGCAGGCATCCAGCAATTCACCAAAAAGACGGTCGACTTCGGCGCCAGTGACGTGCCCATGTTGGCGAGCGAAGTCACCGCCGCCGGCGGGCCTGACGTGCTTACCGAGATACCGACGACGCTCGGTGTGGTCTCGATCGCCTACAACCTTTCGGGGGTCACCAAGCTCCAGCTCGATGGACCGACCCTCGCCAGCATCTATCTCGGCCACATCACCAAATGGAACGACCCGGCCCTTGTCGCGCTCAACTCGGGCGTGACGCTGCCGAGCTCCGCGATCACCGTGGTGCACCGGTCGGACGGCAGCGGGACGACCTTCCACTTCACCGACTACCTAAGCAAGGTCTCGAGCGAGTGGAAGACCAAGGTGGGCAATGCCAAGTCCGTGAGCTGGCCGGTGGGAATCGGCGGCAGCGGCAATCAGGCCGTCGCGCAGGCTGTGACCCAGACCGCCGGCGCCATTGGATACGTCGAGCTGGCCTACGTCGTGCAGACCGGCATGAGCCAGGCGTATCTGCAGAACGCCAACGGCAAGTTCCTCCAGGCGACCGTGGCGGGCGCAACTGCCGCAGCCGCCTCCAACACCAGCGTCAGCCCGACCAACTTCTCGATCACGAACGCTCCAGGCGACACCGCGTATCCGATAGCGGGGTTCAGCTGGGTCATCCTCAGCACTTCGTACAGCGACGCGGCCAAGGGCAAGGCGGTCGTCAAGCTCTTCCAGTGGCTGGTGAGCTCGGCGGGCCAGCAGGAAGGCACCTCTTTGCAGTACGCGCCGCTGCCGTCCGCGGTCGCAAGCCTCGCCGTCGCCAACCTCAAGCTGGTGAAGGCTGGAGGCGCTGCCGTTATTAGCTAAGTCCCTCTCCCGTTCACCGCGAACGACGGCGTGGGGTTGGGCCCGCGCCGTCTCGCTTTTCTAAAGAGGCCGGCGCGAAGGCACGCCCGGACGGCGCGGGTAGACCCGCGGCGTGGAGCGGACCTTGTCGACGATGACGACCGTGCCCGAGCGGCGCGCGGCCGATGGCGCGGCCACGACGCGGTCGAGATTCCCGCCCATGACTTCGATCGCGTGTCGCGCAGCGTCGAGGTCCTCGCTCTCGGTCTTCTGCACCACCAGGCGCCCGCCGACCCGGATCAGCGGAAGGCACAGCTCGACCAGCACGGGCATCGGCGCGAGGGCGCGGGCCACCGCTACGTCGAAAGTTTCGCGATGGCTCGGATCTTGCCCCACCTCCTCGGCTCGCCTCGCCACCACCTCCACGTCACGCAATCCCAGCGCGGCACAGGCACGAACCAGGAAAGCGGCCTTCGCCTGGTCCGCCTCGACCAGAGTCATCCGCAGGCCGGGCAGCACGAGCTTCAGCGCCAGCCCCGGCAGCCCGCCGCCCGAACCGACGTCAACCACTTTCTCCGTCCCGCTGAGGTGATCGCGCACGACCAGGGAGTCCGCGACCAGCTCGCCGGCAGGGCCCGACACCAGCCCAGGCCATTCCGAGATCAATCGCGCGAGCTCCGCGAGCTGAGCCCGAATCCA
>JBIOJB010000189.1:0-2827 GCA_044450465.1 Candidatus Dormibacterales bacterium
CCGGCGTTATGGGCTACCTGTTTCGTTGATTCACGTCCGAGAACGCGGAGCCGACTGGGCCGTCATCATCGCAGCGAGTTTTGGTCCGAACCGACCCGATTGAACGTGTCCAGGCGGTCACTTGTACCTACGTTGTCGCGGTCATTGAGCATCACCTTTGCTCCGACGTCGTGAGTGGTCGGGCTGGCCGAATCCCAGGCGATGGCGGTGCCATAGGCGGCGAACTCGATGACGTGGCGGCCCCATATCGCCGGGCGCTCGATGACCTTGGTGTCTATGACGCCTTTGGCGTCCAGCTCGCGGGCTGCGAGGCCGAGGCGCTCGATTGCCTTCTCCCGGGCGCCGTAGAGCGATTCGGTGAGGGTGGCGAGCTCGACACAGCGCCCTTGGGAGCTCGCCCACTTCGCGGCTGAGCGCCAGCCGAAGTGGAAGGCCGAGGTGCCGACGACGAAGCCCATCGGGTAGCCGCCGGAGCGGAGCAAGAGGTGGAAGTCCTGGCCCGAGAGCGTGCAGGTGAACGCCATGTCACCGCTGCGATGACGCAACCTGGCCCACAGGCCGACTCGAGTGTGCGGCTGTCGTGCGTCGGGGGAGGCATCGTGCGTGCGGCGGATGGCGGTTCCGGTCGCGACGAAGGTGGCGACCCCTTCCTGCTCGACCCCCTCGAGGTTGATGCGGGCGCCGACGACACCGTGGGCTTCTATTTCTTCGCACCGGTGCCGGAGGTCGAGGATGGTCTTGGTCCTCGAGTTGTTGAGCAGACGGGTGAGGGTGGGCACCTCGTAGTTGCGCGTCGGGTGCAGGCTCCACTGAGCGAAGTTGCCGAGGCGCGCCACAGCGGATGCGCTGATCACCGCCACGGGTTCGTAGCCGACCTGGGTAAGCGCGACCACCTCGTCTGTTGAGAGCGCGGCGCTGATCTGCTTATCGGCCGCCGCGCTCGCGGCCGGCGCAGCAAACGCTTGGGCCGCCCGGGCCACGAGGTCCTCGGTCACCGCTGCTCCATGGTGAGGACCGGTGTTGCCGGCGGGCCCGGGACAGGCTCGGCGAAGCGCCGGGTGCCGCTGCCGCTCGCCCAGGCGGCGACCCGGTAGTCGGACTTGGTGGACTCATGGAATGCATGGGTCAGATGCACCTCGATGACGGCGTCGGAGCCGGCGCAGCCGGCGATCACCCGCTTGGTCGCAAGTTCGCGTGCCTGGGTCATCAGCGCGCCCAGTTGATCCACCTGAGTCGAGTACCCCGAGTCGAGCTGGACCCGAGCCCCGCAGCCGGTCCAGCCGGCGAGCAACACGGCACCGAAGCCGATCGTGGTCGGAAAGAGCCCTTGGCCGAGGAGCTTGACCAGGCCCTGGGCACTCACCGTGGTCGTGAAGTGCCGATCGCTCTTGGGTGCCGATACGTGGGCGACTGCGGTCCCTGTGAGCGTGATCGCCACCATGCCATGGAGCATCGGGTCGCCGCCGACCCGGACCGAGATGTCGATCACCCCGTGAGCACCGCGCTGGGCGGCCGATTCGAGCAGGCGCGTCAGCGCTCTCACAAAAGCCTCACCGAGCGAGTTACCAGGTCCCGGGACCTCGAAGTTGAAGCCGGTGTAGTGGTTGGCGGTACGGCGCACGACGCGGCCGCGGCCGTGCGGGCAGGGGAAGGAAGCCAGGAACGGCTCCGGTCCGGAGCCAGACGCTCCTCGGCTCTGGGCGGAAATGATCGAGGGTGGGATGTCCTCAGGGGAGTCGCCGCCGAACCCACGCCAAAAGCTCGTCACACGGCTCTTGGTGCCGAGCGTGACCGGGTGCGCCACGTGCACGCTGGCGTTGCCGAAGACGACACCGAGAGGCGAGAACCCCGCCGAGTGCAGGGCTCGCAGCGCGCCCGCGCTCACGTGCGCGGAGGTCTTGGTGTCCGGGCCGTGCTGGCCCGGCAACGTCGTCGAACGCCGGCTCATCGGTCCATGCCCAGGGAGAGATCGAGGGGTAGCGACTCCGACCTCCCGTCGAGTGGCTCGATGGCAGTACCGAAGGCCAAGAACTCGATGAAGCGGTGGCGCCAGACGTGCGTGCTCTCGGTGATGCGTGAGCCCACGACACCGGCCGCGCCGAGAGCGGAGGCCTCGTCCTGCATCCGGGTCATGGCGAGCTCGCGGGCGCTGTAGAGCGCCTGGGTCTGCACGCTGAGCTCGACGTTGCGGCCCGCCTGGCCAGCGACGACCGGGGTCCGGCGGCGGCCCACGTGGTAGACGCAGCTCCCCATCACGAAGCCGAGCGGTCGATGGCCCGAACGCAGGAGGGTGAAGAACTCTCGGCCGCTCAGGTCACTGACGAAGGGGGTGCCATCAGCCGTCGTCCAGTCCGATCCGTCAACTGCCTCGACCGCAGTGCCCACAGCATTGAACTCCACGGACTTCTGCGACCACCCGCCCGTGCTAAGGGTCAGCCGTACCCCGATCACCCCGTCGGCTCCGAGCGCGGCGGCCTCGTCGCTCATCCGCGAGATGGCGTCGTGGCGAGCCTCGTAGAGGCCACTGGAGAGCTGGTCCACTTCGCAACTCCGTGTTGGCCGGTAGGGCCGGGTGCCGGCGTGGAAGATCGAGCATCCGAAGACGAGGCCCTTGGGTCGAAAGCCTGCCGAGCTGGCCAGAAGCAGCTCGCTGACCGTGAGGTCCGAGACAAAGGGGTCCGGGTCTCCGGCCCCCTCTTTGGTCGGCCCTCTGCTCACAACCGACATTGTGTCTGCTACTCCCGGTCCTGCCTTGCAATGATCAGACTGGACTTGTTCCCAGGTTTTGTCGTGCCAGCCTCAACCTGGTGGCCCCACCTAGCCGGCG
>JBIOJB010000190.1:0-2685 GCA_044450465.1 Candidatus Dormibacterales bacterium
GAGAATGACGACGTCGGTCCCCAGAAACTGGCGGGCGTCGAAAATCATGAATCCCAGGCCCGTGCTGGTGGCGATCATTTCGCCTCCGATGAGCGCCCGCCAGCCGTACCCGGACCCCAAGCGAACCCCGGCCACGATCGAGGGGAGCGCTCCGGGCACATACACGTCCTTCACCAGCACCCAGGGCGACGCGCCCAGACACAGCGCCGCGTTCACCATGTTCTCCGGGATGCTGCGAATGCCGAGGATCGTGTTGAACAGGATCGGGAAGAAGACCGAGTTGAAAATGATGAACGTCACCGCCTTGTGCCCGATGCCGAGCCACAAGATGGCGAGCGGCACCCATGCCAGCCCGGGGATCGCCTGGAAGAATAATGTCGGAGGGGTGAACAACGCGCTGGCGGTCCGATTGACCCCGATCAGGATGCCCAGCGGGAGAGCGAGTCCCAGGCCAAGGGCGAAGCCGAGGCCCAGCCTGAACATGCTCGCCGCGCTGTGGCGGAAGATGTCCCCGCTGAGGATCATCTCCCACCCTTTCGCGGCCACCTTGAGCGGAGACGGGAACAGGTAGTCAGGGTAGAGACCGAGGGCGGCCACCACCCCCCAGGCGAGCACGATGAGCGACAACGGGAACGCGAACGACAGCAGGGCGTAGACTGCGGGTACCCGCTTCAGCACGATCTGCCCGCGGTACACCACCTTGAGCAGCTCGTTCACCATCCGCATCGACATGGGCACCGCGCGGATCTCGCCGACGCTCGCGTCGCTCATCACGCACCTCGTTCGGCGGGCTGCGGCTCGCCCGGCACCTGCCCCTGCACAAGCGCGAACAGGTGCTGCCGGAGCTCCGTCATGCGGGTGCTGGACTGCAGCGCGGCCCAGCGGCGCGGCCCGGGAAGATCGATCGGCACCACTTCCTGGCAGCGCGCCGGCCGCGCCGTGAAGACCGCCACCCGTTCGGACAGGAACACAGCTTCCTCAACGCTGTGGGTGACGAAGATGATGGTCCGGCGCTCGCGCTCCCAGACACGCAGCAGCAGCTCCTGGAGGTTGATCCGCGTCAGGGCGTCGACGGAGGCGAACGGCTCATCCATCAGCAGCACGGCCGGCTTGTTGGCGAGCGCCCGGGCAAGCGCCACCCGCTGCTGCATCCCGCCCGACAGCTCTCGCGGATACTTCCGTTGGAAGCCATCCAGGCCGACCATCTGCAGGTACGCGTTCGCGATCCCCGATCGTTCCCGCGGCGCGAGGCCCTGGATCTTCGGGCCAAACTCGACGTTCTCCAGCGCCGTCTTCCACGGAAACAGGGCATAGTCCTGAAAGACCATGCCCCGATCCGCTCCCGGCCGGCTGACGGGCCAGCCGTCGACCAGGACGCGTCCGCCGGTGCTCTTTCGCAGGCCGGCAACCATATGCAGGAACGTCGTCTTGCCGCACCCGCTGGGGCCGATGATCGAGAGGAACTCGCTCGGCCGAATCTCGAGATTCAGGCCGCGGATCGCCACGACTTCTTCGGCGGTGCGGGGGTCGACGTAGACCTTCTCGAGGTCCTCCACCAGGACCCCGACTGTCGACGCAGGCTTCACTTCAGATCCTTGACCAACTCGGGGAATTGCCGCTCGATCTCATCCGAAAACGTCGGGGTCGCGATCAGCCGGGCCTCGACCGGTTTGGTGATCTTCTTCTGGGTCAGCATGAAGCGCATATCGGCCTCGAATTCCCCGAGCATCTCCTTCGTGACGCGCGGATCGAAGACGAGATACTTGTACGAGCTCTCCAGCACCTCTGGCACTGCCCCGCGGACGTACTTGCTGTTGATCACCGACGCCTCGCGGGGGTTTTGGCGGATGAATTGGCAGCCGCGGAAGTGCGCCTTGACGAAACGGCGCACGGTATCCCCGTTCTTCTTGATGTACTCGGATCCGAACATCACACACCCAGGGCTCTTCAGATACTTGCCGCCCCGCTGAATCACCCGCACGAGGCCCTTCGCCTCGAGGAGCGACGGTTGGGGCTCCCACGTCACGATGGCGTCGATGCTCTTGCCCCCGATCGCCGCGGCCATGTCGACGTTGTTCAGGAATACGATGTCGATCTTGGACATATCGAGCTTTTCGACCTGCGCCATCGTGGTGAACATCTGCTGTCCGATGGCGCCGGATTGGAACCCGACCTTCTTGCCGTACAGGTCCTTCACGCTGTTGATGCCGGCGTCCGTTCGGGCGGCCAGCGCGATCCGCTCCCCGCCGTAGGCGTAGACCGCCACCGCAATGACCGGCGCCCCCTTCTCCACTCCGGCGATCAGTCCGAAGGAGCCCCCCACGCCCCCTTCGGCGCTGCCGCCGATGGTGGCCTGGATCACCTCCGGCGCGGCCTGCGCCCACAGGAATTCGACGTCGAGGCCCTCTTCCTCGAAGAAGCCCTTCTCTTTTGCGACGTAGACGGGGTTGTACGCGATCGCCGAACCGACGCCGAATCGGACGTGCGGCAACGGACCGGCTCCCGCCCGCCTCGGAGCAACGACCGCCCACGCCGACGGCACCAGCGCAGCCCCGCCCAGCTTGAGGAACTCGCGGCGACCGAATCTCGAAGCCCTGTCTCTCATGGCTCCCTCCCGCTTGCCTCTGGCAGTTTCAGGTGCAGTCCACCCCGGTCCGCCCGGCTCCCTTACGCGGCCGCGACGCC
>JBIOJB010000191.1:0-2679 GCA_044450465.1 Candidatus Dormibacterales bacterium
AGCATCTTCTCGGCGTAGCTCGAGATGTTGAACATCTGGGTGATGGGCACGCCGCCCTGGCTGAGCTTCGGCGGCTCGTTCTTGCCCCGACGAGTTTCCGGATTCGTGCAGAGGCTCGGATGTCCGGTGAGGCAGCGCTCGCAGTGACCGCAGAAAACCGAGAGACAGGCGATGACGTGATCGCCGGGCGCGACGTAAGAGACAAGCTCGCCGACCTGCTCCACGATTCCGGCGGCTTCGTGCCCCAGGATGGCAGGGGCAGGAGCTGGATAGAGCCCCTCGACGAAATGCAGGTCGCTGTGACAAACGCCGGTCGCGGCCGTGCGCACGAGCACCTCGTGCGGGCCGGGCGCATCGATCTCCACGTCCTCGATCGTCAACGGCTGATGTGGCCCGTGAAACACCGCAGCTTTCATGACTGGCTCCTGCCGAATAGCTCCTCGTTTCTGGCGCGATTATAGTCTTGGGGAACGCCGCGAGCGGTCCCTCGGGGTTCCGCCGCGCGTCCCTGGCGCTGCAGGCCGTCGTGAGGCGGAGGAGCGGGGGCGCGGGGGCGCAACCCCCTAGAAGTCCGGCCGTGAACCGACCAGTTTGAAAGCCCCAGCCGGCGCCGGTGTAAGAAAGCCGAGCGGTGGATGTGCTGCGGCGGTGGGCCGCTCGGTTCCTGAAATACCGGCCGAGTGAGCCCTGAGGGCCAGTGAGAGCGCGCTGAGCCAGGCGGCCAGCACGAGTGGGCGCCAATTCGGGCCAGAACTGGCCGCGATCAGGGTGAGATTGGCGACGGCGGCCACCATGAAGGCCTGGAAGAGGGTCTTGGCCGTGCCGCGGTAACGCGCCTGCCGGATCCCGAGTTGCACCATGCGTGCCAGTCGGTGCTCGGCGACCTGACGGAGGGCGCGATAGGGCCGGAAGGCGACGCTGGCTTGGAAGACGCGCGCTGCCTGGAGCAGTGCTTCCTGGGGATGCAACTGGATCGTGCGGCCGCCGCGGCCGCGCACGCACTGGCTCCGCAGCGGGCAGGCCAGACACACCGATGCCACGAAGCGGAAGACGGGACCGGCCTCTGGCCGCTGCCGGAGGCGGCTCACCTGGCCTGCCGGGCAGGTGCAGGTCTGCGCATCCAGGTCGATCCGAAACCGAGTCTTGGGAAAGCGCCCCTGATTGGTCACTGACGCTACCTTGGCCACCAGCGTTCGCCCGGCGTCGGCGAACTGCTGCCGGGTTGCCCCGTCGCCGTAGGCGCAATCACCGATCGTCTCCGCCACCGCACACCCGGTGAGGAGTTCGCTCGCCTCAACGACCGCCAGCGCTTGCTCCCGATCGGGAGCGTTGCCTGCCAGCACCGCGACGTCGGTGATCAGCTGACTCTCCGTATCCGTCGCCACCTGCACCTTATGCCCGTCGAATCGCTTCGCTTTGCTCTTGCGACCGTGCCGCATCTCGGGGTCGTGCACCGACGGCATGCGGTCTCTCGCCACTCCTTGACGCAACGCTGGCCCGTCCGCCTGTCGCTCGATGTCCTGCTGGACCACGCGCGCCAAGAGGCCCGCCGCATCTGCCAGGGCGCGATCCTCCGCGCTACCTTCGGGGAGCTGACCACGCGCCGCGCGCACCTCCTCGAGGAGCCTGTCGACGTCGGCCACGATGCTGGCCAGAAATCGGCGCCGCTCCCCAGCATCGTCCCAGTTGATCGCCGCCTCGCCTTTCAGACTGGACCCCTGCACGTAGCGGCCGTAGCCCCGGCTTTCCCCGTAGGCTTCCACCCCGACACCCGCTTGGCGAGCCAGCACGCGAAGCACAAGCACGACGCCATCCGCCAGCAAGTTGTAGGTGTCCTTCACGGCCCCGCGGCCAAGAATGTTGGTCGTATCCAGCGCCAGTCGGAGCTTGCCCTTCAGCCTCCCTCGCTTCTTCGCCAGATCCAGACTCCGCCGGAAAATCTTGCCCTGCTCCTCATGCACCACGAGCTGGGCCCGGAACTCCTGCAGCGTGCTCTTGGCGAACGGTTTCTCCTCGACCGGGACGCCCAACGCCACCTTCCACTGCAGGTCGTACGCTGCTCGCCGCCGCGCCTCGTCGTCCGACACCCGGTCGTGCCACTGCAGGACGAGCGCCGTCGCCAGCAGACTCGGCGCGACGCTGGGCCGGCCCCACTTCTGGTGATAGAGGCCCGCAAAATCCTCATCACGAAAGAGTTGGCCACGCTGCCCCGCCAGAAAACCATAGAAGCTGCCTGGACCGACGAAATCCAGATAGATCGCGTCCGCCTCGAACAGCCCGCGCTGTGGCCCCCGTGCACCAAGCATGCGCCCTTCCCCCTCTCGCTTGCCGCCCTGATCGTAAACCAGCACCGCATTATGGAGGAAGTGCCCAAGCCCCTTATCTATTCAGTACTTTTCGGCCGGACCTCTAGGCACGTACGATTCCTCCGGCGCCAGCGTACGCGAGCTTCGAGAGCCAGGTCTGGCCGGTAGGAGCCCCACGCTTCGCCGTGGTCGCTACGCCGGATCAGCTCGCCGAGGCTGAGCGCGCCACGGCTGATGATTGCCTCCATCTGGCAGCGCATAAGTTTCGAGGGCTTGCCGGTAACAACTCAGGTGTTGGTACGCAATTCCGTCGCTGAGGCCGTGATCGAGCATGCGCGGGATACCGGGGCGGATCTCATCGCCATGCCAACGC
>JBIOJB010000192.1:0-2624 GCA_044450465.1 Candidatus Dormibacterales bacterium
CCCCTGTTATTAGGTAGCCGATAAGCCACCAGACGCACGGGTCAGGACCGTGAGGCACCCCCGGTTCAGAATCCCAAGGTGGCTGCTCTCGGCTAACCGGCAGGGTTCGAGTCCACCGCGGCCCACCAGGTTTCTGATCCGGCTCGACAAGCGATGCCTCGCGCATAGCACGCGGTTTGCGCTGCGCTTCAAGCGCGAATCTATAGTTCGTCCTGGTGGGCGCCGACTTGTTGGATGCGGCCCGCGCCATCCAACCGACGATTGTCGAGGATCGACGCCGCATCCACGCCCATCCCGAGCTGGCATATAAGGAAGAGCAGACCTCACGCCTGGTCCGGACTCGACTTGAGGAACTCGGGATCCCGTTCCGCTCGGGAGTGGCCGACACCGGCGTGGTCGCCACCATCAGGGGCGACCTGGGCGATGGGCCCTGTGTGCTGCTGCGGGCAGACATGGACGCCCTGCCGATCGGGGAGAGATCGGGTGTCGGATTCGCGTCGCGAATCCCTGGGGTGATGCACGCCTGTGGACACGACGCGCATACAGCGATGCTTCTCGGCGCTGCCCGCCTCTTGCTGGACCGCCGGTCGAGCTTCTCGGGCACGGTGAAGCTGATGTTCCAGCCGGCCGAGGAGGGCGCAGGCGGCGCTCAGCGAATGATCGGAGCGGGCGTGCTCACGGACCCGGCGGTTGACGCCGCCTTCGCTCTCCACGTGCGACCGAACTTGGCCGCTGGCAAGGTGGCCTGCTCCGCCGGCCCGCAACTCGTCGGCGCGGACGCTTTCAGGATCACGATTCAGGGCCGTGGCGGCCACGCGGCGGAGCCTCACAACGCGGTCGATCCGGTCGTGATCGGGGCGCAGGTGGTGTTGGCCCTTCAGACTCTCGTCGCGCGCGAGGTGGATCCCACGGCCTCGGCGGTGCTGACGCTCGGCATGTTCAATGCCGGAGAGAGCTTCAACGTGATCGCCGACAAGGCCGTGATAATGGGCACCATCCGCACGCTGGACGGCGAATTGTTTCTCCATCTGGAGCAGCGGATGCGTGAGGTGGCGACGGGGGTCGCCTCGGCGCTCCAGGCGACTGCGCACGTCGACGTTTTGGGTGGGGTTCCGCCGTTGGTCAACGATGCCGCGATGGCCGACCGCCTGGCGGGAAGCGCGCGCTCCGTGCTAGGCGCGGATGCAGTCGTGGCGATGCAGCCGGAAATGTGGTCCGAAGACTTCGCGTGCGTGCTCGAGAGAGTCCCCGGAGCAATGCTCTGGCTGGGCGTCAAGAGCGCCGCGTGGCCGGAGCCCAAGGCGATCCACACGGCCGAATTCGACCTTGACGAGTCAGCGCTGCCTATCGGTAGCTCGGCAATGGCTGGGGTTGCGCTCGACTTTCTGATGCGGGCATGAGTTTCATCTGCCCACGCTTATCGCGCCTGATAACGCCGTGAGTCGCGTTCACGCGCTCTGATCGTGATGTCGACTTCTGCACACCGCTCGGGCCAGGCGTAACGCGGAGGTAGGTGGTTCGAGTCCACCGCGGCCCAATTCGATCAGATCGACGCAATATTCCGGGCCGGAATGGGTTGATGCCCGCGGCCGAATGATTACGTTTTGGCTGCATCATTTGTTATCAATCGCGGGCGGCCAGGCGGAACTCCGCAAGGTCTCGGTCGAGCCCGCCGATCAATCCGCTCACGAGCTCGTGTTGGTCGGGCGTGATCTCGCGAGCCAGGTTTCGGAGAGAGCGCGCGAGTTGGCGGCAGAGGTCGGCGATCGCGTCCAGCCGGCTCTCGAAGGTGAGCGGCTCAGATGTCTCTGGATCGCCGGCGAGCGCACCGTCAACGTCTAGATCGCGGTCGGCGAGCAGGCGATTGACCGCCCGCCGGACCTCGCGGTGCGTCAGCTCGGCAGCGCGCTCGATCAGCTCGGTCCTCTGCTCTTTGTCAGCCAGCCGAGAGATCTGAATGGCGTGCTCCTGTGGCAGGGGACGTACACGGTCCTGCTCCTCAGGATCCAGGCGCAGGAGACCGACCTTCACCTTGCGCTGCGACTCGGAAATGCCGAGTGCCTTTTCGGTTTCGCGCCATCGCGAGAGCGGCTTCGCAACGGGCTTGCCGTCGGCGCCGTTGACGATGTGGGTCTTGTGCTTGACCAACAACTCGCGCAGGCCGTCGAGGTGCTGCACGAACTCTTGTCGATGGACAATCCTTTTCTCATCGAGCGGCTTGAAGGGCACCAGTGATTCCCGCAGCAGTTGCTCTGCGATCGCGATGTCACGGATGGTCTTGTCGACCACGATGCAATGCGCCTCCTCGACCACATCGAGGTTGGCGCGAAGGTGGTTCTCCTCGTACTGTTTCTCGAGTCGCTCGAGATAGCCGAGGTGTGGATGAACCCGAACCAGGATCTCGAGCAGGCCAGCCGCCTTCGCCGCGCGCCACCGCTGCTCTCCGAAGACGATCTGGTAGCGGCCGCGCATGCCAGGGGCTGGCTCGACCTCAAGCAGAGGTTGATGGCGGCCAGACCTGATCGAGTCAGACAGCTTTGCGACCAGGTCGACTGAGACGTTGACTCGTGGTTGGATCGGGCAGGGTTGGATCAGGTCGATTGCCACGATCGCGAGGCCAGGAG
>JBIOJB010000193.1:0-2533 GCA_044450465.1 Candidatus Dormibacterales bacterium
CACCTGCACCTGGGCCACGCCATTGATAATGGAGATGCGCTGCGCCAGCAGCGTTTCGGCGTACTCGTCCACGGTGTACAGCGGCAGCGTCGACGAACCGAGGGCGAGATAGAGGATCGGCTGGTCGGCCGGGTTCACCTTTTGGTAGGTCGGAGGCGTGGGCATGCCCGGCGGCAGTTGCGAGGCGGCCTTGCCGATGGCTGCCTGGACGTCCTGCGCGGCGCCATCGATGCTCCGGTCGAGGGCAAACTGGATCGTGATGTTGGTGAGGCCGAGGGCACTCGTCGACGTCATGGAGTCGATGCCGGCGATGGTGCTGAACTGCTTCTCCAGGGGCGTCGCCACCGCCGAGGCCATCGTATCGGGACTGGCGCCAGGCAGGCTTGCCGAGACCTGGATCGTGGGAAAGTCGACGTTGGGGAGGTCGCTCACGGGCAGGACCCGGAAGCCCAGGAGACCAAAGAAGAGGATACCCAGCATGACCAGCGTGGTCATGACGGGCCGTCGGATGAAGAGTTCCGGGGTCATCAGCTCTTCTCCCCTGGTGCCGCTGTTGGCGCAGGGGATTTGACCTCCACCCTCGCTCCGGGGACCAGGCGAATCTGGCCCTCGGTGACGACCTTCTCTCCGGGCGCAAGGCCCTTCTGCACAATGGTCTCGCCATCCAGTGCCAGTCCCGGCGCGATGGAGCGCATCTCCACCGTCAGGTCGGGCTTGACTACGAACACGTACGGGCCCTGTTGACCGGTCTGGATCGCCTGGGACGGGACCACCACCGCGTTCGGCTCCGTGGTGAGCGTCAGCAGGACGTTGAGAAACTGGCCGGGCCAGAGCCTGTTGTCCGAGTTGGGGAAGGTGGCCTTGAGCTGGATGGTCCCGGTCGTGGGGTCCACCGTGTTGTTCACGAAGGCCAGCTCACCTCGCACCGGAGCAGCTTCCTGACCGGGGATGAGGGCATCGACCCTGATGCTGCCCGCCGCCCGGTACTTCCGGATATCCGCCAGCGACTGCTCGGGCACGGAGAAGCTCACGTAGATCGGATGGATCTGGTTGATGACGACGAGCGGACTGTTGGTGTCTCGGGCCTTGACGGCGCTGCCGACGTGGACCAACAGGTTCCCGGTACGGCCATCGAAGGGCGAGCGAATGACCGTGTACCCCAACTGGACCCGCGCGTTCTCCACGACCGCCTGGTCCGCCTTGATGGCTGCCCGGATGGTTTCCGTCGTCGCTTGCGCGGAGCGGATGGCCGCCTTGGCGTTGGTCACCGCGGCCTCGTCCGCCTGGATGGTCGCGTCCATGGCAACGGCAGTCGTGCGCACCTGATCGTACTGCTCCTTCGAGACGGCCCCGTCGTCGATCAACTCCTTGTAGCGGCGGGCCTGCACATTGGCGTTCTCGAGCTGCGCCGCGTCGCGCGCCAGGTTCGCCTCGGCCTGCTTCTCCGCCGCCACGCTCTGGGCCAGCGCGGCCTCGGCCTGCTCAAGCTGCGCCGTGTCGCGCCCCAGATTGGCCTCGGCCTGGCCCAACGCCGCCTCGAGAGGGCGCTGGTCAAGGGTGAAGAGCAGATCGCCCTGCTTGACCTCCTGCCCCTCCGTGAAGTGGATACGGAAGATCTGTCCGTCCACCTGGCTCATGACCGTCACCGTGGCGATCGCCTGGACGCTGCCATTGGCGCGGATCTGGACAGGGACGGACTTGGTGACGACGGGGCTCACGCTCACTGGGGTAGCCGGGCCCTGCGGAGAGGTCTCCGCGTCGGCTCGTTCGCTTGGACCGCCGGAACATCCCGATAGAATCGCCGCCACAGCGAGCAGCAGGGTCGCCAAGGGTATGGAAAGTCGCTGGAGAAACCATTTCTGTTGGTTGATTCGATTCCCGAAACGAAGCAGGCCCATTAAGTCCCCCTGTGGTTTCGAGCCTTCCGCACCGCCTGGCTGTCTTTGTACTCTCAGCCCGTGACGATACGCTCCTGCATCCGCATTGGTCTGCGCTTTGCCTTGAATCGGACCGAGCTGATGATCCGGCGCAATGAGCGGGCTAACAGCCCGTTGATTTATTGAGTCTCGGTGTTGATTGGTGCCGCACTGGATACGGGTTTGCGATACAATGCGCCCATCGCAAAGGAGCCTGCCAATGTCGATGGGACGCCGCCAGAGTAGCCAGTCGCCGCTGTGGATCGCGCACGACGAGATCTCCCAGGGACCGGGGCACCGGTTCTACGAAACGCTGAACGAGTTGCTGCGCGAGGCTGGCTTCGACCGGCGGGCCGAGGCGCTCTGTGTGCCCTACTACGAGGCCGCCCATGTCCCGGGGCGGAAGTCCGTGGCCCCCGGCGTCTACTTCCGCATGCACCTCGTCGGTTTCTTTGAAGGGATCGAATCGGAGCGGGGCCTGGAGTGGCGCTTCGCCGATTCCCTGTCGCTGCGCCAGTTCCTGGGACTCCCCCTCACCCAGCGCGTGCCCGACCACTCGACGCTGAGCCGCACCCGGCAGCGGCTGCCGCTGGCGGTCCATCAGGCCGTGTTCGCCC
>JBIOJB010000194.1:0-2510 GCA_044450465.1 Candidatus Dormibacterales bacterium
CTTTCTGGGTCACGCACACCCAGCTGCTCGCCGACGACGGATCCATCGGGGCGATCTGGCGTCGGGCGGAAGGCGATGGCGATCGTATCTCGATCCTCGACCTGCCGCCACGTCCGCGGAGCCTCCGGCCGATCGCCAATTGCATCGGCAAGCCGGACTGGTGGGAGCACCGACCAGGGGGAGGGGCCGGGGCATGATCGATCGCGGAGGCCTCGGCGAGGGGTCCAACGTTGGACCCCTCCTTGTGGAGCGGGCGGCATGACGCCTGCCCCACTGCCGGAGGGCCTGGCTCTGGTGCCGGTGGAGAATATCCACTCGGGTCCACTGCAGCCTCGAACCACGATCTCCATCGAGCTGATCCACCGGCTGGCGGATTCGATGCGGGCCGGCCGTCACGAACCCCTTCTGGAGGTGGAGCGCTCGCCGTTGCGTCCTGGTCAGTACCAGATCGTCTGCGGCGAGCAGCGCTGGCGAGCAGCCAAGGAGGCGGGCGTAGGGCTCGTGTTGGTGCGAGTACTCAACGGCCTCAACCACCTCACGCGACTGCGAAAGCAGTACGAGGAGAACCGCCTACGCGCGGACCTGACACCGGCGGACGACGCGTACCTCGTCCTCTCCATGAAGTCGCTCAAGGACATCGAGGTCGCCGAACGCCTTCTCACGGAATCGTTGGTCCCCTTCCAGCCGCTTGCTGATAAGTGCGTCAAGGATCGCGGCGAACTCGAGGAGCACCTCGCCTTACTGAAGAAGCTTCTACTCGAGCGCACGGTCCACGTCGTCAAGTCCGATACCGAGCTCGCCGTGGCTCCGCTGTCACCGTGGCGAGACACGGAAAGGGCTCTGGGAATTAGCGAGGCGGCCCGCAAGCGAAAGCTTGCGGTGCTGCGCCTGGAACCGGACGTGCTCGCCGAGGCGAATTCACTACCCGTCCATCACGCTTCTCTTATTGCGCAGGTTGAGGGCCACGAGCGCCGAGCCGCGCTTGTCGAGCGAGCGCCCTACCTGACGAATCGGCAGCTGCAGGCGGCTGTCCGCCGCCTTCGTGGCGACCGCGAGATGAGCGTCGATGACGCAGTCGCGGGCCGGCTCCCAGTCAAACGACCGGACCCGCTCGCATTCGAAGTCCAACTTGAGAATCTCTGCGACCTCTGCCGCCAGATCGCCAGGCTGCTAAACAACATTGGGTCACGGGTCTCGTCGGACGAGAAACAACAGTTGTTGACGGTCGTCGGCGAGCTCCGCGCGACTTTCGACACCTTCGAGGAGGCGGCGTAGCCGATGGTCACGACCGCACTCGTCGAGGATCACGAGGGTCCGCTGGAAGATGCCCGAAGGCCAATCATCAGCCATCGTGCCCGGACGAACCATCACCACGCCGCTCTACAACGCGAGGACCCGATGACTCTGTTCGAGCTCCAGGCCTGGCTCGGGCACAGATCGTCCACGAGCACGCAACACTACGCGAAGCTCACCCCGCTGACGTTGGTGAAGGCGTGCACCGGGTACTTCGCACGCAACGTCCGCGCCATCGAGGTGCTCGTCGATCATGGCGCCGTCGACTCCGGAGCTGCTGCATCGGGGACGCCGTGGCAGCACGACGACCTCGCCCCCGGCTACTACACCTACAGCTTCTTTGTGCAGTGCCCGCACCGGATGGCATGCGCGCGCTGCGACATCTACGTCCCCAAGCACTCCAAACGAGACGACGTTCAGGAAGAGCTTCGCTGTCCTTTGATTCCGCTCTTCGGCAACTACCTCCGGCGCAACGCGAGGGACTGCTGAATGTCGGGGATCGCCTGCGGTCTGCACTGCGATGCATGTCCTGCCGCCGCGCGCTGCGGCAAGAAACCAAACTTCTGCCTTCGCGGTCGATGCGAAGACTGCGCTGACCCGGACCGGATGATGGCGGAGCGCCGCCGTGTCGTCGAGCACCTCGGCGGGCTGGACCTCAAGTGGCCGCGACCGGTGCGCCACCCCGTTCTTCCCGAGCTGCCTGATCACCTTCCCGTCCTGGTCCAGGCATACGCCGATCCCGTGGATATGCCATGGGTCGCGCTGCACGGCGGCCGCGTCTTTGGCACAACCGGTCGGTGGGTCACCCCCAAGCACCGGCAGCCACTGCGTCAGGTCTATCGCCTCGGGCCGGACACCAAGGTCGCGCTGGAACTCTACGTGGAGGACCGGGTGCTCGAGGGCTTCTGGGTGGCGAGGCGTCAAATCATCGCCGAACTGGCCGGCATGGGCTTCGATCTGGTGCTGACGCCGAACTTTTCTGTGTGGCGGACGGCCAGCCGCTGGGATCAGGTCGTCCAGCAGAGAAGGTCGATCGCTGTCTACCACGAGCTCGTGGAAGCCGGGGTCCACGCCGTCCCGGATATTGGCTTCAGCTTCTTCGAGCCGGACGGCCGGCTGTGGGCGGATTGGATCAACAGCCAGCCCGAACTGCAGGCGGTGTCGATCTTCTGCGGCGGCCGCAAGATCCACGCCGAGGTGCGCGCGCACCGCGAAAC
>JBIOJB010000195.1:0-2468 GCA_044450465.1 Candidatus Dormibacterales bacterium
ACCCGCTCACCATCGAAGACATCCAGCATCAGAACCAGCGACCCAAGATCGACGAGTATCCCGAGTACAACTTCGTCGTCATCTTTCAGGCCGAATGGCTGGGCGATGACGTCAGCTTCCTGGAGCACCACCTCTTCGTGGGGCCCAATTACCTGATCACCGTCCACGACGAACCGGCGCCGGCTCTCAAGGAACTGCAGGACCGCATCCACAAGAGCCCGGCCCTGACCAAGGGCCAACCCGCGTTTCTGACCTACCTGGTGGTCGACGCCCTGGTCGACGCCACTTTCCCGGTGCTCGAACGCGTCGACGAGACGGTCGACAAGATGGAGGACGAGATCATCGATAAGGCCGCGCCCAATTCGCTCGATCGCATCTATCACCTGAAGCACTCGGTGACCGAGTTCCGCAGGTACCTGGGCGCGCAGCGCGATGTCTTTCAGAGGTTGATCACGCACGGCATCCACCTGCAGCAGCAGGACATGACCCTCTACTACCGCGACGTCTACGACCACATCGTGCGCCAGTACGAGACCGTCGATTCCCTCCGCGACCTGTTGTCAAGCGCGATGGACGTGTACCTCTCGACGGTCTCGAACCGCCTCAACCAGACCACGAAGGCGCTGACCGTGATAGCAAGCCTCTTCTTGCCGCTGAGCTTCCTGACCGGTTTCTTCGGAATGAACTTCTCTTACCTGACCCAGGTTCTGGAGGTCCCTTACTGGGCCTTTGCGGTGGGCGTGGGAACCATGCTCGTGTCCATCGCAATCCAGCTCTACTTCTTCCGGCGCCGCGGCTGGATCTAAGGACGCCGCCTGCTAACACCTACCCAGCGAGGAACGGCGGGCGAGCAGCTCTTCGCGGCTTGCGTGACGCTGTCTTCGGCCGGCGACCTCGAGCTGTTCAAGCCCCTCACCGACGACGACCACACCGACGTAACGGCCGGCCGGCGCGGGAGGGTGCCGGCGCTCGCGATTCAGGTCAAGACCGCGCTGTCCCTCGACCGCCAGGGCTTTGCCGTCGCGCGCATGTCCTTTCCTGAAGGAAAGGCGCGACAGCACCCCGCATTCGTCTACGCGATCGTTTACGTCACGGACGCGAGCGTCGCGGCGGCCTGGATCGTGCCGAGCGCCGACTTCAACCGGTTGACCTATCGCGGCGCGGGACCGCGCGGCAAGGGGATCGAGCTCCAGTTCATGGCCAGCCCAACAAGAGAGGACCGCTGGTCGGCGTTCCGCTGCGAGCGAACGGATATGGGCCCGAAGCTGATCAACCTCATCGACGCGCTGCCGGCGGGGCACCCACCGCGCGTCCCGGGCGCCCATTTGCTGCTGCGGCGAATATAGGACCCTACCTGTCGCTGACACGATAGGCGAGGTGGGTGACGCGCCGGCCCGGCGTTACCACCGGGTCGTCGAGCATCACCGGCGCATCGCTCAGGTTGGCGAAGAAAGGAATCCCGTCCCCGAGCAACACCGGGACAAGGCTGACGTGGACTTCGTCCAGCAGACCCAGGTCCAGGCACTGCTGCGTGATCGATGGGCTGGCGATCACCACGTTCTTGTCTCCGGCTATCGCCTGTGCTTCGGCAACGGCCTGTGACACGCCGTTCACGAAAGTGAACGGGACGCCGGGACGCGGCCACCCCGCCGGCACCGAATGGCTGACGACGACCACGGGGCATCCGACCGGGTGCAGGCCGTCCCAACCCTTTGTGAAATCAAAGAGCCAGCGCCCGCAGATCAGCGCTCCCGCCATGCCCATCATCGTCGACAGAATCTCGGCGCTGGCCGCATCGGTGTGAAAGCTCCAGCGCTCGCTGGCCGTTGGCGTCTCCACCGGCCCTCCGTCCTGCCAGTCAAAGAGTGGGCCGACCTCGTCATCGTGGCGTGCGATGAACCCATCCAGCGACATCGACATGTGCGCGATCACAGATCCCACTGACATCCTCCCGTCATCAAGCCGTGTCTCGGAGCCTCTCCAGGCCGTCGAGGATCAGGTCCAGCCCGAACTCGAACTCGTCCGCGTAGTCGTAACCGGGCTTCATCGCGTGCTCGGTGATCATCTCGGCGAGATGCGGGTACTCGCCGGCGAGCTGCCGCAGGATGTCCTCCCCCACCTCGGCGACCTGCTCGCGGGATTGAAGCGGGAGGTTGATCTGTTGGAGCGCGAAGCCATAGACATATCCGTCGATCACGGAGATCGCGTGGGCGGCCATGACCAGCGTGAAGCCCGCGTTCCGCAGGCTTCCGAGCACGGAGTCGTGGTGTCGCAGGGTGGCCGGACCAGGTTTGGTTCGGGATTGCATCAGGCTCGGCGCCCAGGGATGGCGAAGGAGAGCGTCGTGAGCCGAGATCGCCCGCTCCCGCATGGCCGGCTTCCAGTCTTCTAGGCCGGATGGCAGCGCGATCTCGGCAAAAACGAGGTCGACGATGCCATCGAGGATGTCGTCCTTGTTGGCCACGTGG
>JBIOJB010000196.1:0-2397 GCA_044450465.1 Candidatus Dormibacterales bacterium
CATATTATGAGCGTACGAGCCCTCTAACCTCCGAGTTGCCCGACGACGTCCGGCAACAGGCGGAGCGAGGCGGAACCTGACCAGCGAATCGAGGCTAGATCCGCCGACGGCGCCCAGGTGTGACGGCCGCGGCCACGACCGCGGCCTTCGCCACGGGCGCGGGGCCCGGTGTGACGGCTTTGGCCACGACCACGGTCTTCGCCACGGGCGCGCCGATGACACCGACTCTTCCTACGCGTGCTGGTCTGACGGGCATTCTCACTGTCCTTCCGTAAGTTCTTCATCCGCCTCGATCGAGGCGATGATCGCCTGGATCGGAATCCGTCCGTTGGCGATCAGCTGGCCACCTGAGCGCCGCGCCGCTGCTGCGAATGGCGCCGCCCACAAGTTCTCCCAGATCAGGACGCCGGCAGTGGTTCCCGGGTCCATCGCTGCGGCGAGATGCTCGACGTCTTCCTCGGCCAGCAGCTCCGCGAGCTGGGCCTCGAGTGCCTGTAGCTCTCCGAGGTCGCCGACGTCGGAGAGCTCTGTCGCCTCGACCGCACCATCGTCGTCCTTGGTGAGGATCAGGATGTCGATCACGCGGATCGTTCCGGCGCTGACCAGTGCGAGCAGCTCTTTCGCCATCTCGCCGGTGAAGTTGCTGGCGCCCGCCGGAAACTCGACGACGACGTAATCAACGGGGCCGAGTTCATCTAGGGATGTGTCTGTCATCGATCCTTGCCTTTTCCGTTGGCCTGCTGACTGGTGTTACTTCAATGCCGGTGCCCGTCCCGGGGTCATGCCGCGTGGGACGAGTCGCGCCTTGATCGGGTCGCGGGCCATGAACTCGGGCGTCTCGATCGCCGTCGGCTTGACGGCGCAGGTACGAGAACAGTCGCCAAGCGCCCGACTTAAGGCTACGTCCGCCTGCCCTGGCGGTCCTCACCCCGTTCGGGTGAGGCACGGACGCCACACCCCGGGATGCGGGCTGCCTGCCAGCCGGGCGGAGATCGTTCCGGCTATGTCCCGGACCATGGCGGAGCGGCCAGTGCAGCATCGCTATCACCCGGTGCGGATGATCCCCTAGCGGGGTGGTCAAGCCAAGCTTGCGGGAAACGACCCCGATGAGGGGTGTCCGGGATGGCGGGTGGCCGTTCTTGCCCGGGAGGGACCGCGAGCCGTGGGATTTCACCATGACGAGGCTGAGGAGGAGCAGATCCCGTTCCGGCTCGAGGGCGCTGCAGGGGCGGATCGTCACATCGTGGTGACCGCGGCCAAGCGGCGGTGGCTGGATGAGCATCTGGCCAGGCAGTGGCGCAGGCTGCCCACGGCCGCGGAGTCCGACCGGTCGGTGGCTGATTACGTCCGCGAGGAGGTCTTGTACCGGGAGGCCCTGACGCTCGGCCTGGGTCATTCGCGTGCATCCGTACACCGGCTGCCTATGGGAGGACCTGCCTCCATCGAGGCGGCCACCGTTGACTGACGCGAAGGAGACGGCCGCCGTGCCAGCTGACGGGGACACGCCCCCCGGACGCCGATCTCTCGGCACCGACCGGCTGGCGGCATTCAGCGACGGCGTGCTCGCCATCGCCGCCACCCTGCTCGTCCTGGACATCGCGGTTCATCCCCCGGGCAGCTTGCTGCAGCAGGTGCTTCACGCCTGGCCCGGCTACCTGGCGTACGTCATCAGCTTCCTGACGATCGGCGCTACCTGGCTCACCCACACGGCACTGACCGACCGGCTCGCCCGGTCCGATCCGATCTTCCTGCAACTCAACCTGGTCCTGCTGCTCGTGGTGGCGTTCCTGCCGTTCCCGACCAAGCTCGTCACCGACGCCCTGCACGCCATAGACGACGAACGCGTGGCCATCACGATCTACGGGCTGACCCTGCTGGCCATCCGCCTCCTGAGCGCCGCCCTGGACGCCTATGCCCGCCGCGAGCACCTCTACTCGCCGCACGAAGAGGGCCAGGAGCTGTGGAGCGCACAGCGAAAACTCCTGCCCGCCACCATCGGGTACGTGATCACGATCGCCATCGGGCTTCTCGTGCCCCGGGCGGCCGTGGCGCTGTACCTCTGTCTCGCGGTCTACCTGATCGTGCCGTTCGGAGAGTTGGCACGGCTGCTGTTCCGGCGTTCATGATTACCTGCCACGCCGCACCCGGGTGCACCTGCCCAATTCACCGCGTCACCACGCAGGTCCTGCGGGCAGGAACGCCAGGCAGTCTCCGGGGAACGGCACACCGCAGCGCTGGCCGGGGCCAATCTCCTGCCGGCCCAGTCTCCTGCCGGTCCAGCGACCGCGCCCCGCCGGCGATGAATGCCACAGTCCAGTAACGGGCTTCACCACGTTCTACGCCAGGGGAGACGCTAGCCCGCGCCGTCGGCGGCCATGGCTTTGGACAGCTCCAGGG
>JBIOJB010000197.1:0-2388 GCA_044450465.1 Candidatus Dormibacterales bacterium
AACCTGGACAGCGAGTGAGCCACGCCATCACGCCGTCCCGCCGCAGGATCAAGGTCCGCGGCGGAAGCCTCGGGGCCTTTCTGTGCTGGGCCGTCGTGTTCGCGGACATCGGTACCTCGGTCTACTACGTGCCGGGCATCCTGTACGGACCGTTTCGCTCGCGCGCCGCCCTGTTCGTCTTGATGACGCTGTTCGTTTTCGTCCTTCTATGCGTGAAATACGCCGAGGTCACGTGGCGCTATCCGGAAGGCGGCGGCGTGGTCAACGTTTCCTCGCAGGCGCTGCACCCGTTTGCCGGGCTGCTGGGTGGCCTCATGATCCTGGTCGACTACTTCCTGACCGCCGCGCTGAGCGCGCTGTCTGGGGTGCTCTACCTTGCGGTCCTGGTGCCGTTCTTGAAGGACGTTGCGCTGCAGGCGACGGTCGGCGCGTTGATCGCCCTGTGCATCCTCAACTTGCTCGGCATCAAGGAGAGCGCGCGGGCGACGGCGATCGTCGCCTGCTTCGCCGGAGGAGGGCAGCTTGCCGTTGTGCTGGCAACCGCGCTCTTCCTCGGACCGGCGGGAGTCGTGCACAGCTTCAGCGCGATCACACACGGGAGTCCGCTGACCCCAATTCTTCTGCTCACCGGTTACGGCGCGGCCTTTCTCGCCTTTTCGGGACTGGAAAGCGTCGCGCAGCTCGCGCCGGCCATGCGCGAGCCCCGCAAGAAGGTCGCCTTTCGAGCCATGACGGCCGTCGTCCTGACAATGGCGATCACAAGCCCCCTGCTCACCCTGTGGTCCACCACCCTGCTCGATCCACAGGCGGACCCCAACCAGTTCATCTCGCTGCTGGGGGCTCGGGTCGCGGGTCACCTGGTGGGCGATTACGTAGCCGTCTCAGGTTCGCTGCTGCTCGTTTTCGCCAGCAACACGGCGATCATCGGGGCCTACCACGTCTTCATCGCGCTGGCGCGCATGGGCTTCTTGCCGCGCGTGTTGGAGCACCGGAACAAGTGGAGGGTGACCCCGCATTGGTCGATCCTCGTAGCCGTCGGCATGCCCGTTGTGATCACGATCGGCGCGCAGGCCCAGGTGCCTCTGCTCGGTGACCTCTACGCGTTTGGTTTGCTCGGCACATTCGTGCTCACCTGCGTCAGCCTCGACGTGGTGCGCTGGCGCGAGCGACCCACATGGACGGCAGACACAACCGCAATCTTTGTGATCGGCATCTTGACCACGATCCTGGTCGTCGTGGCCTGGACCGTAAACCTGTTCTTGAAACAGAAAGCCACGGCATTCGGGGGTGGTCTGACGGTCGTTGGGCTGGTGATCGGCCTGATCACATACCGGTACTACCGCTCCCGCAGACCCAGCGTGTTCCCGGTGCCGTTCCGGCCCCAGCGAGCGGCGGAATCCATCGCCACAGCGCTCGGCAATCGACCATCGGCCGGCGAGGTGCTCGTCATCCTGCCCCACGATCAGCTGGCGGCCGAGGCCGTGACGGCGGCTGCCATCCAGGCAGCTGCGGGCCGCGGCGCCGTCTTTCTCTACAGAGGTGACCGCTATCCAAACCAGCACCACGAGCTGCTGGAGGTGGCCGACCCTTACCTCCGCGACTTCTCCGCGCATGACGCGTTTGCTCGCGCGGAGATGCTCGCCCGCGACCATCTGAGGAACCGGCGGTACGTCTACATGCCCGGCAGCCTTCCGCGGGAGATGGTCGGCGAGGTGTGGAGGACCGTGTCACCAAAAGAGACCCTGGTGACGGTGGAGGACCAGGGCATGCTGCCCCCGATGGCGGTCGATCGCGTGCGCCGCCACACCACCGACGGGATAACGGTGCTGCACATGTACACGAGCAAGGTCCGCCCGGCGCACGCGCCCGAGGCGGTTACGGCTTGATCGTCAGGTCTTCAAGCCCGCGCGGGTAATCGGTCATCACTCGGCAGCCATCCTCGGTGATGAGCACCGTGTCGGAGTGCCTGAAGCCACCGAGCTCTTTGACGTAGACGCCGGGCTCGACCGTGAACACCATGCCCGCCTCGAGCACGGTCTCCTCGCCGCGGTCGAGAAACGGCGCCTCGTGGCCCTCGAGCCCGATCGAATGACCGACGTGGTGGCGCAGGTTTCCGGACACGCCGAGCTCCTCGGCAAGCCGAATCGTGGCGAGCTCAACCTCACCCGCCGGCACTCCCGGCGCCATGACCTCGATCGCTCTGGTCTGAAGGGCGAGCATCGCGTTGAAGGCGCGCTCCTGCTCGGGTGTTGGCTCGCCCACGATCATCGTCCGCTCCAGCTCGCTGAGATAACCGTCGATGTCCGCGCTCGCGCCACTCACCAGCACATCGCCCTTCTGTATGCCGTGGCCGCGCACGAAACCGTGGGGCATCGCCGTCGAGCGGCC
>JBIOJB010000198.1:0-2369 GCA_044450465.1 Candidatus Dormibacterales bacterium
ATGGGATTCCCACGTAACTACTTAGAGAAATTCAAATTTCCGAATTCTGGCTACGTTTCCAAGAGCCGCAGCGCCTCCCCCTGTACCGGGTCAAGCTCGGTCACGCGCGCGAACGTCGCCCCACCTGGGTCCGACTCCACCCGGTACGTCTCCCGGCTCCGAGTGCCCAGGTGCGCCAGCAGGGTCCGGAAGCTATGTACGGACAAGCCCCCGACGGTCCGATGCGTCGACTTCTTCCGACGCACCGAGTCCGAGGGCGTGGCCGCCGCCACCGGATCGCGCGTCGCGCGATCGTGGTCCAACTCCTCGTCCTCGAACAGCAGCGGCCGCCAAGCCCGACGCAGGTGCCATTCCACGTAGTACGCCAGCACGCAGATCAAAACGTGCGCACGCACCCGCGGCTCCAGCCGGTGGTGGATCGGGCGCACCAGCAGGTCGATCCCCTTCAGGCAGCGGAACGCCTGCTCCACCTGCGACAGCCGTTTGTAATCCCGCACCCCCTCCGCGGCCGGCAGCCGCTCGGCCGGCTCGCTGGTGCGGATCACATAGATCCCATCGAGCAACCCCTCGTTCTTGATCGATACCTCATCGCGCTTCCATGTGAAAATACCATCACTGATCGTCAATTGGATGTGCTTGGCCATCTTGTGCCGACCGATCACCCGCCCCGCCTTCACGCCGATCTCCGCCGCCGACAGTACGGCCTTGGTCCGCCGCGACACCGCCCGCGCCAGCTTCGTCAACCGCGCCTCCGTCGCCGCCAGCAAGGACTCGCGCTTCTGACGCCGCTTCTCCGCCAGCAGCGGGTTGTAGCAGGCGACCAGCCGCTCCCCGGGGAAGTCCGGCGACGCGATCTCGGCCAGGTTCACCGCATCGAACAGCGAGCGGTTCAGGTGGCCATCGGCGAGCAGGCCTCGGATCGCCGGGCTGCGCAGCGCCGAGATCCAACCCAGGCCGGGGTGCTCCTTCAACGTGTTAATTTGCGTTTGAGTGAGCATGCCTCGATCACCGACCAGAACGATCCGGGAGAGGCCGAACTGGCGGGACAGCTTCGTCACCTGGTCGGGGACGGTGGTAGGGTCGCCCGTGTCGCCGGGGTAGACCTGGACCGCCACCGGTCGGCCGTCGGCATCGGTCAAGACGCCGTAGACGATGATCGGCCGCCCGGTCTTGCCGTCGCGGTCATGGCCGCGTCGGGCCAGGGGACAGGTCTCCCCCTCGTAATAGCTGCTGCTGACGTCGTAGAGCACCAGGCCGCCGTCGGCGAGGTGTCGCTTGGCCAGCTTGGCCTCGATGGCCTTCTGGCGCTCAAGGAGCCAATCCATGGCGGCATAGAGCTCGTCCTCGGTGGCGTCCTCGAGGTGGAGTTCCTCCGCGAGGGTGGTGTCGAGCCAGTGGCGGGTGGTGGCCAACTTGGAGCAGGGGAAGAGGAGTCGTTCGGCGATCAGGGCGGTGACGAGGTCGCGTTGCCGCGAGGGTCGAGAGGCGATGAAGGAGTCGAGGCCGAGGCGACGGATCATGGTGAGGATCGCTTCGACGTGGCCATGGGGGCGGGTGCGAAGGACGCGGAAGGCCTCGTCGGCGGGGACGAAGGTCTCCCCCTTGAGGGAGCGGCTGATCAGGTCGATGACATGGACCGGGAGGTCGGAGAGGTTCCCGAGGGTCTCGTGCTTGACCTTGCCGTCGTGTCGGAAGGAGCGTCGGAGATAATAGCTGGTGTAGGTCACCCCCTTGATGGTGTTGGTGATTTTAGCAACGTGAACGGTTCGGGGTTTACGTACCATACCGGCAATATCCGGGCGGCAAGGGGCGTCGTCAAGGTCGGTCGGGAAAGATTTTGGCTACAAAATGCAGCCTGATTTCGCGTGAACTCCTTTACTGGAAACGAGTTAAGCTGAAAATCGGTCCGGAACTCCGGCCTAGAGCAGCGACTCGACGACATCCGTCACGAAATGCGCGTGTGGGAAGTCCGTGAGATGAGGGGCCGTTCCCCAATCCGGATCGTTGAATTGTGGGTGCATCCCGAGGATGACGCTCGGGCGTGCGCCGTAGTGAACAGCCTTTCGGCCGAGCAGTAGTTCTCGGGCATTCGACCGTCGCAGGGCATCCGGCCTACCTCACGCCGGAGCGGACCCGCCCGGCCACCGGTCTGAGCGCCTGGCGTGAACTATAGAAGGCGCGGACAGCTAGGCGCACGGCGATATCGGGACGTGGAACGGGTGATCCAGAAGCGAGAACTTCTAGATGGGACGCGATGAAAGCACCCCTTGGGACCGAATCGCAGGGACGGTCTTTGGTCTCATCGCCGGTTGTTTTCTGCTCGGGTGTATCGGGTCCTGGTCCGACAGCTTGATCACCGGGTTAGTGGC
>JBIOJB010000199.1:0-2344 GCA_044450465.1 Candidatus Dormibacterales bacterium
GTGATCGAGCTCTACGCCGGCTACTATGTCGATCCCCTCGTCGGCGGCGGGACGACGGAAATCGCCCCGCTCGTCGTGCTCCTCGTCGCGCTGCTGATTCGACCGCACGGCCTGTTCGGCCTGGAACGGATCGAGCGGATATGACCGAGCTCCTCGGGGCAGAGGACGTCGAGCTCAGCTTCAAGGGCGTGATGGCGCTTCACGGCGTGAGCCTCGCCGTGCGTCCGGGAGAGCTGGTGGGCGTCATCGGGCCAAACGGGTCGGGGAAGACGTCCTTCCTCAATTGTGTCAGCGGCTTCTACCGGCCGCAGCGGGGCCGCATCCTGCTCGACGGCGTCGACCTCTGTCACCGGGCTCCGCACGCCATTGCACGGCTCGGCGTGGCCCGGACGTTCCAGAACATCGCGCTCTACTCAGGACTGACGACGATCGAGAATCTGCTGGCCGCGCGCCACATCTTCTTTCGCTCCACGTTCCTCGAGGGAGGCCTGTTCGTCGGCCGCGCGCTTCGCGAGGAGGTCCTGCACCGGCGAGTCTGCGAGGAGATCATGGACCTTCTCGACCTGCAGCCGGTGCGCGACCGGCAGGTCGGGATGCTGTCGTACGGTTGGCGCAAGCGGGTCGAGCTGGGTCGTGCGCTGGCCCTCGATCCCCGGTTGCTCCTGCTCGATGAGCCGATGGCCGGGATGAATGTCGAGGAGAAGGAGGACATGGTGCGCTCGATCCTGGCCGCCATGCAGCAGCGGCAGCTGGCGGCCATCCTCGTCGAGCACGACCTGCAGGTCGTGATGGACATCGCCGACCGCGTGGTGGTCTTCAACTTCGGCGAGATCATCGCGGAGGGCGCGGCGGCCGCCGTGAGCCAGGATCCGCGTGTGGTCGAGGCGTACGTCGGGCACCGGTGAGCGCGCTGCTCGAGCTTCGCAACGTCGAGGTGACCTACCAGGAGGTCATCCTCGTGCTCCGCGGCCTCTCCCTGGAGGTCCCGGAGGGCGGGATCGTCTGCCTGCTCGGCGCCAACGGCGCGGGCAAGAGCACCACGATGAAAGCGATCTCCGGACTCCTCGCCTCCGAAGTCGGCCGAGTCTCGCACGGCGAGGTCCATTTCGCGGGCCGCCGGATCGACCGGCTGACGCCGCAAGAGCGTGTCCATCTGGGCATCGCTCACGTCATCGAGGGGCGCCGCGTGCTCGAGCAACTCACGGTCGAGGAGAACTTGCGAGCCGGCGGGCTGGGCACCAGGCGCGCCCCGGACGCGCGCGGCCGCCTCGATCGCGTGTACGAGTATTTCCCGAAGCTCAAGGAGCTTCGCCGCTCGGTGAGCGGCTACTGCTCGGGCGGTGAGCAGCAGATGCTGGTGATCGGTCGAGCCCTCATGAGCGCGCCGCGCCTGCTCTTGCTGGACGAGCCGTCCCTTGGACTCAGCCCCTTGCTGACGGCCGAGGTGTTCCGCTTGGTACACGCGGTGGCACGAACCGAGAAGATTTCGGTGCTGCTCGTCGAGCAGAACGCGCTGGCGGCGCTGGAGATCGCGGACTACGGCTACGTGATGGAGAACGGTCGCGTGGTTCTCGATGGCCCGGCCGCCGAGCTCGCGGTCAACCAGGACATCAAGGAATTCTTCCTCGGCGTGAGCGGTGTCGGTGGCCGCCGGAGCTACCGCGAAGTGAAGTTTTACCGGCGCCGCAAGCGCTGGCTCGGGTGATGGTGCGCGGCACGCGACGATAACCGACGACACATGACGCGGAGGCTACATGAACTACACCGACATTCTGGTCGAGAGGAAAGACGGCGCTGCGTGGATCACGATCAATCGGCCGGAGGTCCGGAACGCCTTCCGGACCCGGACCGTCGCCGAGCTCACCGACGCGTTCGTGGACGCCCGGTGGGATCCCACAGTGGGCGTCGTCGTACTGACCGGCGCGGGTGACAAGGCGTTCTGTTCCGGTGGGGATCAGAAGGAGCGCGGCCACGGGGGCTATGCGACGGATCAGCGTCCCATGGACGTCGAAGCGCTCCACACGGCGATCCGGCACATCCCCAAGCCTGTCATCGCCATGGTCAACGGGTACGCGATCGGCGGCGGGCACGTGCTCCACGTGCTCTGCGATCTGTCCGTCGCCGCGGACACGGCCGTGTTCGGCCAGACGGGTCCGCGGGTGGGCAGCGTGGACGCCGGGCACGGGACGGGCTATCTGGCGCGCCTCGTGGGCGAGAAGAAGGCTCGGGAGATCTGGTATCTGTGCCGGCAGTACACGGCGCAGGAAGCGCTCGCGATGGGCCTCGTGAACAAGGTCGTGCCGCTCGCGGATCTCCGGCGCGAGGTCGAGCAGTGGTGTCGGGA
>JBIOJB010000200.1:0-2263 GCA_044450465.1 Candidatus Dormibacterales bacterium
CCAGCTCGTCGGTGAGCATCCTCAGCCCGCTCAGGATGCTGAAGCCTACGACCGTGTGCTCCTTCATCTTGGCGAACTCTTCGTCCGTCAGCGGGCCGGCCTTCTGCAGGATCGCATCCGGTACGCCGATTATGCCGATGTCGTGCAGGCGCCCGCCACGCTCCAGGCGCACCCATGCCGCTTGATCGTCCGGCGCGTACTGCATCTGGCGGGCGATCGCAATCGCGTACTGCGCCACGCGCCGGGAATGAGCGCCCGTCCAGGGATCGCGGGCGTCGAGAGCGCCGTACAGCTTTTCGAGCAAAGACAGGGTCACCTCTTCGCGGTCCTTGAACAGCCTCGCGTTGGAGATGGCCACCGCGGCTTGCGCTGCGAGCTCGGTGATCAGGTTGCGATGGTCGGCGTTGAACGCGTGCCCATCCCGATTGTTCGCGAGGAATATGACGCCGATCGGCTTTCCTTCCAGCTTTATGGGCACGCACAGGACCGCCTTCGGGTTCAACTGGCTGTCGGCGACAGACGGATGCTCCATCGCCTCCATGACAGGCTCGCCGGAATCCATCACGCTCCGGCAGATCTCGCCTCCCACGCCGAGGGCGAGCTTTTCGGCGGTGGCATGGTCGGTACCGAATGCGGCCCTCAAGATGAGGTTGCCTGAGTCCTCGAGTGCAAGGGCGCCGATCTGGGCCGAAGACGCCTTGGCGGCCCCCACGAGGACCTGTTGAAGGACCAGCGGGAGGTCAAGGGTCGAGGTGGCAGCCTGGAGGGCCTCCTGCAGGCTTCGCAGCTCCCAGATGCTGCGCTGGTCGTCGTCGTCCATAGCTCGGCAGGTTATCTCTTTAAAGCCGGTTGCAGCGTTCCCCGGGCGTCCGGTCCGGGGAGCTTTAGGCGCAGCGCTCAGGGCTCCTGATTGGCAACGCGGCAGAGTGGCTCGGCGCGAGTTCGGGGTCCTTTGGTGGGGACGTGCGTACTGGCCGCTGGGCACCGTCCTTAAAGGGGTCTGGTTCCATTTGGCGGGTGTACGGTGGCACCACTTGGGAGGTCTGGTCCGATGCTAGTCGTGATGGCCCTCGGCGGCGACACACCGCTTCGCCTGGAAGACGGTCGTCGAGCCATCGCGGCGATCGCTGGCGAGCACACCCTGGTGGTCACCCACAGCAACGGTCCGGATCCGCGCCTCCTGGCCAATTGGACGGAGTCGCATCAAGTCTCACACGCGACCCCCGGGGTAGCGGCGCGACTCCTCGAAAGGGTGCTTAAGGAGGAAATGCCGGGAAGGACGATCGCCAGCGTGGTGACCGAGGTCGAGGTTCGGCTGGTGCCAGTGGGCCCTCACTACGTCGACACGCCCGACGGCCGCGGTTTTGTGGCCGCCTTCGGGTGGATGGTAGTCCACGACGGGACCGGCTTCCGCCGATGTATCCCTACGCCAGAACCTCAGCAGATCACCGAGCTAGAGACCATCAACGCTCTGATCAAGTCGGGCGCGGTGGTGATCTGCTCCTTTGGAGACGGGATCGCGACCATGGAATCCAAGTTCGGGCTGGGCGAGGGCGACGTGCAGATCGATGAGGACATGGCAGCCGCCCTGCTGGCGGAGCAGGTCGGCGCCGACGTGCTGATGCTCCTCGGCAATGTCGACGTCGAGCGCGCAGAGGTAGTGCGGCCAACGGGGGCAGCCCCACCGATGGGCGCGAGCACGGACGATGCGCTGCGCAGGATTTCGTTCGAGCCCGGCTTGATGGGGCCCAAGGCGGAGGCCGCATGCCGGTTCGTCGAGTCGACCGGGAAGCGCGCCGCCATCGGTCCACTCGCCCAGGCTCCTGAGATCCTGCGAGGCGATCGTGGGTTCCAGGTGGCTGCGAAGTCGTCCGTAACCGCCGACGTGGGCGGCGGCGGCCGTTCCGTGACCGTGCTGGTTGCTGACGACAACGACGTGGCTCTACGCCTGTGCCGGCGTGTGCTCCAAAAGGCCGGATACAGAGTGCTCACGGCGACGGACGGGCTGGAGGCGGTGTCAGTGGCGCTGACCGATTCACCGGACCTGATCCTGATGGACGTCGCGATGCCGGGGATTGACGGCCTGGAGGCGACGCGCCGGATCAAGCAGCAGAGACCGGACATCGCGATCGTGATCGCGAGCGTGCTGGCGACGGCGAGCAACCGCGAGCGGTTCCTGGCGTCCGGCGCCGATGACGTGCTGATGCCGCCTCTCCGGCTGAGCGACATGATCGCGGCAGTCGCCACGCTCACTGCCAACCGA
>JBIOJB010000201.1:0-2246 GCA_044450465.1 Candidatus Dormibacterales bacterium
ACCGCGTGCGCCGCCACGAGTCGGACGGCACCGTCGTTCTGCACATGTTCACGAGCCACGTGCGTCTGGTGCCCGAGACTTCACTCAGCAAAGTCGTCTAGCAGTCGGGCATCGCCACCCGGCGAACCCTGAGCGTCGACGGGCTCACGTGGTGAGGACGAGGTCCTTAAGCTCCCGCGGGTAGTCCGTCATCAGCCGGCAACCGTCCTCGGTGATGACCACCGTGTCGGAGTGGCGGAAACCTCCGAGCTCTTTGACGTAGACGCCCGGCTCGACGGTGAACACCATGCCCGGCTCGAGCACGGCCTCGTCGCCGCGATCGAGAAACGGCGCCTCGTGTCCCTCCAGGCCGATCGAGTGGCCGACGTGATGGCGGAGGCTGTCCTGGACCCCCAGCTCCTCGGCGAGCCTCACCGTTGCCAGCTCGACCTCGCCCGCGGTGACTCCTGGGGCCATGACCTCGATGGCGCGCGTCTGCAGCGCGAGCATGGCCGCGAATGCATTCTCCTGTTCACGTGAAGGTTCGCCGACGATCATCGTCCGCTCCAGCTCGCTGTGATAGCCGTCGATGTCGGCACCGGCGCCGCTGACGAGGACGTCGCCGTGCTGGATCCCATGCCCCTTCACGAAACCGTGGGGCATCGCGGTCGAGCGGCCGCCGACGAACATCGCGGTGAGGCCGTTGCCGCTGAAGCCGCGCGGACGCCACCCTGGCATCTCGCGCACCATCTCCCTGAGGGTCTCGGCCGAGCTGGGCAGATAGCACTCCATCTCGGTCTTGCCGGTCTCGATGGCCGCCTGCATGCGCCTATGCGCGCGCGCCGCCCAGTCGCAGCTCACCTGAATGCAGGAGAGCTCGGCCTGCGACTTCACCCTCCGCAAAGACTCGACCAGCATTTCGGCATCGATGGGCCGCTGACCCGTGAGGTCGCTCAGGCGCGGTCCGCGGTAGCCCCAATGCGGCACGCAGCCGTCGTGGTCCGCGCCGGTGCGCTTGCGTTTGGCGTTGATCTCCGCGAGCGTCGAGACCACGCTCTCCAGGGGGTGCACCGCGCCCGGGTACTCGAAGTAGACGTCGACCCTGTCGATCAGTGCGATTGACTCCGCGTGCTCCTTCTCGACCGCCGGGACGACCAGGGCCGAATAGCCGTTGGGACCGAGCACCAGCACGATCGGGCGCTCTGTCGGAATGTGGTGAAAACCGCTCAGGTAGGCGATCCGTGCGGGGTAGAAAATGCAAAGAGCGTCCAGCCCCGCAGCCTCCATCCCGGCGCCGACGGCATTCCTACGGTCGGCGTACTCCTGCGTGCTGATCGACCTTGTCGCTTGGGAGGGCGGCGCAGCCCGGCGGCTGGGAGCGAGTTTCTTAGTACGCGGCAAGCTTTCTCATCGCCTCCGCGATCTTGTGCGGATTGGGCATGAGGAACTCCTCCTGCGGGGAGTTGAACGGCATCGCTGGCACGTCCGGCGTCGCGACCCTCACCACCGGCCCGTCGAGGTCGCCGAAGGCGTGCTCGGAGATGATCGCCGAAACCTCCGCCCCAAAGCCGCCGGTGAGGTTGTCCTCATGGACCACCATCGCCTTGCCGGTCTTGCGCACCGACTCCAGGACCGTGTCGCGGTCGAGTGGCACCAGCGTCCGCAGGTCAACGACCTCGACGCTGACCCCTTCGGCCCCCACCAGTTCAGCCGCTTCGAGGCAGTAGTGGGTCATGAGGCCCCAGGCAAAGCAGCTGATGCTCGTTCCCTTCCGCCTGATCGCAGCAGGCCCGATCGGCACCAGGTGGTCGCCCTCGGGAATCTCCTCGGCGACCAGCCGGTAGACCTTCTTGTGCTCGAGGAATAGCACCGGGTCAGGATCCCGGATCGCCGACTTGAGCAGACCTTTGGCGTCCGCCGGCAGGCTCGGGACCACCACCTTGAGGCCGGGCACGTGGGCGTAGAACGCCTCGATGGACTGCGAGTGGTAGAGGCCGCCGTGAACGCCGCCGCCGAACGGCGCCCGGATCACGATCGGGACCGACCAGTCGCCGTTGGACCGGTAGCGAGTACGGGCAGCCTCGCTCACGATCTGGTCGAAGGCCGGGTGGATGAAGTCGGCGAACTGGATCTCGGCGATCGGGATGAGCCCGTTGAGGGCGGCGCCGACGGCGACTCCAACGATGCCCGACTCCGCCAGCGGCGTATCCAGCACGCGCGCCTCGCCAAACCGCGCGTAAAGGCCGTCGGTGGCGCCGAACACGCCG
>JBIOJB010000202.1:0-2231 GCA_044450465.1 Candidatus Dormibacterales bacterium
GCCTTACCAGCTCGCCCACGCGAGTTTCGTGGCCCGTGACGTTTATTACATCCTCGCCCATTGAGCCCCCGTTCGAATTATTCTTGACAACGATCCTAACCCCTGTTAGCTTCGCCGCAACGCCAGTATCGGTCGACGGCGCCTCGGGAAGCGGCGCCTGAAAGGGGAGAGGATCAATGAGCGTCCAGGCCCATTCCGCCGACGTCGAGGCCCTTCACAGGATGGGGTACGCGCAGGAGCTGCTCCGCAAGATGAGTGGCTTTTCCAACTTCGCTGTGTCCTTCACCATCATCTCGATACTTTCCGGCTGCCTGACCCTCTACTACTTCGGCATGACCAACGGCGGCCCGGCGGTCATCACGATTGGCTGGCCGCTCGTGGGGATCATGGTCATTCTGGTCGGGCTGGCCATGGCCGAGGTCTGTTCCAGCTATCCCACCGCCGGCGGTCTTTACTACTGGTCCGCCAAGCTGGGCGGCGCGAGTGGCGCCGGCTGGAGCTGGTTCACCGGGTGGTTCAACCTGCTGGGCCAGGTGGCGATCACGGCGGGGATCGATTTTGGACTCGCCTTTTTCATCAACTATTTCGTGAGCCTCTTCGACTCCTCGTGGCCGAACCCGCTCAACGCCGCCACGAGCTTCAGCTCGCGGTTCTCCATCATCGCCATCTACGCGGTCGTGTTGTTCGTCCACGGGCTTCTCAACACTTTTGGGGTCAGTCTCGTTGCGCGGCTCAATGACATCTCGGTCTGGTGGCATATCGCCGGAGTCCTGATCATCGTGAGCGTCCTGTTCCTGTTCTCGAAATATCACCAGTCCCCCTCTTACGTATTCACCAAGTTCGTGAACCTCACGGGATTCAGCTTCGCGGGCGCGTCGGTTTTCGTCTTTCTGACCGGCCTTCTCATGGCTCAGTACACATTCACCGGTTACGACGCATCTGCCCACATGACCGAGGAGACGCACAACGCCGCCATCAGCGGTCCGCGTGGCATCGTCTGGTCGATCATCATCTCGCTGATCGCGGGCTGGATCTTGCTGATAGGCGTGACGCAGGCGATCAACGACGCTGATTACGCAACCGCGGCAGGAGCTGCCGGCGCCGCGCCTGCTGTGATCTTCATCGACGCGATCGGCAAAAACGGAGCTGCGCTGCTGCTGCTCATCGTCATCGGCGCCCAGTTCTACTGCGGGATGTCGTCGGTCACCGCCAACTCGCGAATGATCTATGCGTTCTCTCGCGACGGCGCCGTGCCGGGGTCGCAGTTCTGGCACAGGGTCAATCCCCGCACCAGGACTCCGACCAACTCGATATGGTTCGCCGCGGTGGGGGCGTTGATCCTGGGCCTGCCGTACCTGTGGAACCCGACCGCGTACGCCGCGATTACGTCGATTGCAGTAATCGGCCTGTACATCGCGTATGGCATTCCGATTCTCCTCCGGCTGCTGGCAGGAAGCAAATTCCAGCGAGGGCCCTGGCACCTCGGACGATGGAGTGGGATCGTCGGATGGATCGCCGTCATCTGGATCGCGTTCATCTCGATCCTGTTCATCCTTCCGCAGGCGGCCCCCGGCAACACGCTTGCAACCTTCAACTACGCCCCGGTCGCCGTCGCCGTAGTGTTGATCTACGCGGGTGGCTACTGGTTTCTCTCTGCAAGCAAATGGTTCAAAGGCCCCAAGGTCCAGGGGACTCCGGAAGAGCTTGCCAAGATCGAGGCCGAGCTCGCCGCTGCAGGGTAGTCACACGGCGGAAACAGACCGTCCGAAGATCGGGATCACGGTCCACCCCCGGCGGGGGCTGGAGTACTACGTGCCGTACCGCCGGGCGGTCGTGGCCGCCGGCGCCGAGGCGGTGGACCTGATCCCGGGGACGACCGCGCTCCCAGACGTGGATGGGCTGCTCTTGCCGGGAGGCTGGGACGTCGACCCGTCCTTTTATGGAGAGCGCCGGGACGACAAGGTCGGTGAGACCGACCCGGAGCTGGACAAGACCGAGCTCGCGATGTTCCATCAGGCCCGCGAGCGCGACATACCGGTGCTGGGCATCTGCCGAGGCCAGCAGGTGATCAACGTGGCGATGGGCGGCTCGCTCGTCCAGCACCTGGAAGGCCATGAGGTGCGCGCTCTTGGGCGAAGCCACCTGGCCCACACGATCGAGGTCGCCCCGTCGTCCGAGCTCGGGCGCGCGGCCGGGGAGCACAAGGTTCGTCACAACAGCCTGCACCACCA
>JBIOJB010000203.1:0-2209 GCA_044450465.1 Candidatus Dormibacterales bacterium
CAGTAGTGGTCGAAGAACGCGTTGGATCCGAATCCCTTCACGTACGGCTTGGTCAGAAACGAGCCGACCGAGTAGTAGAGCGGGATGTAGGTCACGTCATCGATGAGCATCTGGTTGAGAGACTTGTAGTCCGCGAGCGCCGCCGGCATTGCTTCCGCGTCGGCCTTGGCCAGCAAGGTGTCGTAAGCCGCGGTGTCATAGCCGGTGGAGCAGCCCGAGTCGGGGCAGCCCACGAACTTGCCCCACAGGTTGTCGAACCAGTCCTGCGGGTGGTTGTAGTCCGCCTGCCAGCCGTCGCGTGACAGGACGTAGGCGCCCTTGAGGCGGGCCTGGATGAACTGGGAATGCGATACCGGTGCAATGGCTACGTCAACCCCGAGGTTGTCGTGCCACTGCGACTGCAGGAATTCCGCGGTCGGCTTGTTGAGCGCGTTCTCGGGGTCGTAGGTGTAGGTCAGGCCCTTGGTCTTGGTGCCGCTTGGGTCTGCCGACTGAAGAAGCTGCTTGGCCTTGGTCGCGTCGAACTTGGCCAGCGGGTCCTGGTTGGCGCCCATGTACCCGATCAGCGTCGGGGGAATCAGGCCTCCGGTCGCCGGGGTGCAGACGATGTTCTGGCACACGACCGAGACCAGCTTGGTCTTGTCGACCGCCAGGTCGAACGCCAGCCGCAGATCGTGGGCGCTCTGGCCGTCGGAGAGGAGGAACGGTCCGCCGGCCTGGCGCTTGGCGTCGTGAACCATGTTGAAGCTGACCCAGTAGGTGCGCACCTTGGGCTGGAGAAGGAGCTGCGCCTTCTCGTTGCTGGTGCTCTGGATGCGGAGGATATCGGCGACGGGGAGGTTGCTGTAGCCGCCGTAGCCGACGGCGTCGTAACCGCCCTGCTCGTACTTCGTGATGGCGGTGGAGGCGTCGTTGACGGAGACGTCGAGGTGAACCTTGGTCAGGGTCGGCTTGGGAGAGCCCCACCAGTTCGGTACGGCCGCGAAATCGACCGACTGCTTGGGAATGCGAGCCGTCATCTTGTACGGTCCGGTGCCGATGGCAGTGGCCGGGTTGGTCCACCAGTTGTCGAAGTCCTGCTTGACGGCGTTCTGGTCGACGATCCAGCCAGTGGTTCCGGCCAACGCGATGGCGGTGAGGAACCAGCCCGCGGGGCTGGCCAGCTTGACCTGCACGGTGGTCGCGTCCGGTGCCGTGAGGCCCTTGAGCGTCACGGATGGATCGTTCTTTTCCAGCAGAGCCTCGAGCGCGGCGCCGCTGGCAGTGTTGGTGGAGACGGTGCTGTATCCGTCTATGGCCGACAGGTTCGTCGCATAAGCGCCCTGCATGGCCGCCGCGCGGTTCCACGAGTAGAGGACGTCCTTCGAGGTGAACTTGTCACCGTTGGAGAACGTGGCGTCGCTTCGCAGCTTGAATGTGTAGGTCAGGCCATCGCTGGACGGGGTCGGGACGGCGGACGCGAGGTCTGGAACGATGTTCAGGTTCTCGTCGAACTTGACGAGGCCGTCGAATATGTTCTGCGAGATCTCGGTGTCCGTCTCGGCGTCTGCCATTGCCGGATCGAGCGTGCCGAAGTCCGCAAGGATTGGGAAGCTCAGCGTCTGGTTCGAAGCCAGAGACGTGCCGGCGTTCCCGCCTCCTCCGCCACACGCGACCAGCACAAGGCTTGCCGCGCCGCCCACAGCGAGGGCTTTGAGGATCCGAAACGAGGTTGGAGTCATAGCTTTCCCCTATCAAAAGCTTGAGGCGCGAGCCTCTTCCCCCCCGCCTTCTTCCCGGTGTCTTCGCGGTACCACCGGGGCGAGAGCGCGCCGACGAGGGGTGGCGAACCGAGCGCCGCCACTTACTCCACCGCTCATTGTGGCTTGACGGGCGGTGAATGTCTACCTGCGAACCCTGCCCGCCTCCCCGGTCGTGGCATCATCGCCCCATGGCTATTGGCGGTCGGGGATTGCGGCGGAAGGAAGGCCGCGGGAAAGTCGACGGCTCGACTAGGTTCACGGCCGATCTCGAGATGCCTGGGCTGGCGAACGTCCAGCTGGTGCTCAGCCACCTGCCGAGCGCCCGCATCCGAAGCATCGACGTGAGCGCCGCCCGGAAGGCGCCGGGGGTGCTGGCTGTGGTCACCGGGGCGGACATGCCCGATGTTGAAGCCGGCGGACCGGACAAGCCGCTTGCCGTGGACCGGGTGTTCTACGCCGGTCAGCCC
>JBIOJB010000204.1:0-2209 GCA_044450465.1 Candidatus Dormibacterales bacterium
CCCGTGGATCGTGCTACGTTGGCGCTGATGGAGCTGCCCGTCGGCTACTACAGGGACAACTTCCTTCTCGTGCTCGACCACGGCGACTCTCTCTACGGGGATCTTCTTGGCGAAGAAGAAAGAGCCTTCTCCGCCGCGTTCCGAAGCCGCAGCCTCGCCGCGCAGCGGCTCTATGTCCGCCTCATCTCCCGTAAGGGACCGCTCTTCCGCAGCGATCGGCTGCGCTACCGGGAGATAGGCGATGTCTCCGGCCCTGCCGCGGAGCTGGAGGCTGTCGGGCTCCTGGCCGTCGACCGACCGGGCGACCTGCGCGCCGCAGTCGGGCTCCTGCGGCGCGACGAGCTGCTCGAAGTGCTGGCAGAGGAGGGCGAGGGCTGGCCTTCTCAGTCGATCCGCCTCCCCGAGGTGAGAGAGCATTGCCTGAGCACATGGCCGCAGGAGCGGTTGCTTGAGCACCTTCGGAGGCGCTTTCGCGTGTTCGAGCCGCTGGGCGTTCGCGCGGTCTCCATCTACCGACTGCTCTTCTTCGGCAACCTATGGCAGGACCTCACCGAGTTCGTCCTGAGCGATCTCGGTCTCGTGAGGTACGAGGCGTACCGGATAGCGCCAGAGGACAGGCTCTTTTCCACGCTTGCCAGCCTCCAGAACACGCTCCTGCTCCTCGAGCTCGCCTCACGCTGCCGCCAGGCTGCGTCGGCTGGCGACACAGACGCCTTTCGTGCCATCGCGGCCAGCCTCCCTTCGCCGGAGGCTGCCGAATCGGCCGGTGGACTTCGGGACGACATCCTCGCCACGGTGGGTCGCCATCTGGAGCGGACCGGCGACGCAGCCGGCGCCATCGCTATTTACCAGCAGGCGGAAGGGCCCCCGTCGCGGGAGCGGCAGGCGCGCATTCTGGGGCGCCTGGGTCGGCGAGAAGAGGCGCTCGCTCTATGCCGCCGAATCCTGGAGGAACCCGCCGACGAGGACGAGCTCGAGTTCGCCGCCCGTTTCGCGCCAAGGCTCGAACGGAAGCTGTTCGGGCGCACCACGCATCTGCAGCAGCCGACTCGCGTGCCGACCGACGTCCTGCGCCTGAGCTGGTCCGACGAAACGACGGTCGAGGAGGCGGTCCTCGAGCACTTCCGCAGTCTGGGCTGGGAGGGATACCATACCGAGAACGAGCTGTGGAACGGCCTCTTCGGGCTGGCCTTTTGGGACGTCGTGTTCATGCCGGTGCGCGGCGCGTTCCATAATCGCTTCCAGCGAGGTCCGCGCGACCTGTTCACGCCCCGGTTCCGCCATATCAGGAGGGAGGCGATCGAAGAGCGCCTGACGGAGATCCGCGAGTCGAATCGGTGGGTCGAACGGCTGCGGAGCACCTACGACCGGTGCCTCGGGATAGCCAACGCGCTCGTGGCCTGGGACCGGCTATCGCCGAGCATGCTCGAAGCGGCTCTGGCGCGCATCCCCGGGGAACACCTCGCACTGGTCTTCGACCGCATGGCAGCGAACCTGGGCCTCCATCGAGCGGGTTTCCCTGACCTGGTGCTCTTTCCTCCGGCTGATGCGATGTCCGACGGCTACGAGCTCCTGGAAGTGAAAGGGCCGGGGGACCAGCTGCGGCCGAACCAGGAGCGGTGGCTTCGCTTCTTCGGCGAGCACGCAATCCGGGCGCGGGTGATGCGCGTCGAGCGCGCGTGACGGGGCGGTGCATGTTGGGCGCACTGTAGTCGACAGGATGGTGGCACCATGAGCCGACTTCTGCGCCTTCTGTTCTTGTCCGACACCCATCTCGGCTTCGACGAACCGCTCCGACCCAGGTCCCGAAATCCGCATCGGGGGCCGGATTTCTTCGCGACCTTTCATCGGGCGTTGAAGGTCGCACGCGACGAACGCGTGGATGCGGTCATTCACGGAGGCGATCTTTTCTTCAGAAGCCGCGTGCCGGACTCTCTTGTCGATCGGGCAATGGCGCCCATCATCGAGCTGGCCGAGGCCGGTATTCCCGTCTTCTTGATTGCCGGAAACCACGAGCGCTCGTTCCTGCCGCGAACGCTTTTCACCGCGCACGATCGCATCCACATCTTCGACGAGCCGCGCACTGTCAGGCTGACGATCGACGGAACGCGCCTTGCCATCGGCGGATTCCCCTGTGTCCGCCAGGGGGTGCGGGAGTCGTTTCCCCGGTTGGTCGCCGAGACCTGCCTCATGGACGAGTCGTCGGACG
>JBIOJB010000205.1:0-2185 GCA_044450465.1 Candidatus Dormibacterales bacterium
CGCACCACTGTCGGGGTGTTCGCCGGGTGAAGCCCGCCGGCGAACACCCAGGCCCCTGCCGACCGGAGCTCCGCGTTGAAGGCGTCAACGTCCCGGTACACCTTCTGTCTCGCCTCGGTCGAGGGCAGCCCCGAGCCCTCGGCCGAGGCGAGACAGAAGGTGTACCGGGACGTTGACGCCTTCAACGCGGAGCTCCGGTCGGCAGGGGCCTGGGTGTTCGCCGGCGGGCTTCACCCGGCGAACACCGCGACAGTGGTGCGCATCAGTGAGGGCGGCGACATCCTGGTGACCGACGGGCCCTTTGCGGAAGGCAAGGAACATGTCGGCGGGTTCTGGGTGATCGCCGCGCCTGACCTCGATGCGGCTCTTGCTTGGGCCGCCAAGGCGACCAGGGCCTGCGCTGCCCCGGTCGAGGTGCGCCCCTTCCACGACGTGGACTGACCGGGTGCCGGCCGTCGATGGATCGGAAATTGAACGTGTGTTTCGCGAGGAGTACGGCCGCGCGGTGGCCGTCCTGGTCAGGGCCTTTGGCGACATCGACCTGGCGGAGGAGGCGGTCCAGGATGCGTTCGCTGTCGCTGTGGAGCGGTGGCCCGCGATCGGCTTGCCACCGAGCCCGGCCGGATGGATCATCACCACGGCTCGCAACCGGGCGATCGACCGGTTCCGCCGCGAGGCGTCACGCGAGGACCGGCACGCCCAGGCCGCGCTGCTGCTCGAAAGCCGCACCGAACCTGCCGGGGAGGGACCTGTGCGTGACGACGTCCTTCGCCTGATCTTCACCTGCTGCCACCCGGCGCTCGCGGCCAACGCTCAGGTCGCGCTGACGCTGCGGCTGCTGGGCGGGCTCAGCACGACAGAGATCGCGAGGGCGTTCCTGGTCCCGGAGGCCACGATGGCGCAGCGCCTGGTGCGTGCGAAGGGAAAGATCCGCGACGCGAAGATCCCGTACCGGGTCCCCGGTGAATCCGAGCTGCCGGGCCGGCTGCGGGCGGTGCTGTCCGTCGTCTACCTGATCTTCAACGAGGGCTACACGGCGAGCTCTGGCGACCGGCTGGTCCGCGACGACCTTTGCGCGGAGGCGATCCGCCTTGGCCGCCTCCTGGCGGAGCTGATGCCCGACGAGCCCGAGGTGATGGGGCTGCTTGCGCTGATGCTGCTCACGGATTCACGCCGCGCGGCACGCACAGGGGCGGATGGAGCCCTCGTGCTGCTGGCCGACCAGGACCGCTCGGCCTGGAATCGCGAGCTCATCGCCGAAGGGCAGGCCATCGTCAGGGCGTGCCTCCGGCGCAACCAGCCCGGGCCGTATCAGCTCCAGGCCGCGATCAACGCGGTCCACAGCGATGCGGCAACCGCCGCCGATACCGATTGGTTGCAGATCGTTCGCCTCTACGACCTGCTGCTGTCCCTCGCGCCCAACCCCGTGATCGCCCTCAACCGCGCCGTCGCTGTGGCCGAGGTCCGCGGGCCAGGGGCTGGGCTGGCGCTGCTGGAGGGCCTCGGGCTCGAGAACTACTACCTCTTTCACGCCATCAGAGCGGATCTGCTTGTTCGTCTCGGCCGCAGGACGGAGGCCGCGGCGGCCTATGAGTCCGCCATCGATCTCACCACCAATGTCGCCGAGCGCGCCTTCCTCGAGCGGGGTCGCCAGGCTCTTGCAGCAGAGTCGTAGTACGCTCGGGCGGTGCCTGCTGCGACGACGCGCAAGGAACGCTGGAAGGAAAGCCCCGACGACCACGACTACCCCGCCGCTGAGGACTATCTGAGCCTCATCACCGCTCCCGCGGCGGCGAAGGCGCTCGCCCGCCGCCTGCACACAGCTCCGCTCGTGCATCGGAAAGCCAAGGACCTGCTGCGCGCGAGCAGCCTGCCGCTTCTCGCCCCTGACAACTTTCACGTGGCCAAGGACCTGAAGAAGGTGACGCAGGGCAAGCTGCTGTCGCCGGTGCTCTGCGTGCGGGGCATGGTGCGGTTGCGCGTGCCGCTGGTCATCGCCGACGGCTACCACAGGATTTGCGCCAGCTATCACCTCGACGAGGACGCCGACATCCCGTGTCGAATCACGGACCTGGGCAAGGCTTGATGGCGGCCCAGCCCTGGACCCGCTACAAGCTGATGCGAAAGCTCTTCGCGATCGGCGAAGACTTCTGGATCGAAAACGACAGGGGCGAGGCGGTTTTCA
>JBIOJB010000206.1:0-2111 GCA_044450465.1 Candidatus Dormibacterales bacterium
CTCCTCGAACACCCTTACCAGGTCGTTCGGCTGGCGGCGCTGTGGAACCGGATGGAGCCGGCGCCTGACGCTTTCGATCCCTCGCACCTGGACTGGCAGGTCGAAAGCGCCGAACGCGCTGGCAAGCAGGTGATCATCGCCGTCGGCGCGGTCAAGAACTTCGGCTACCCCGAGTTCTTCGTCCCCAGGCATCACCTTCCGACGCCGTTGCGTGAAGGCTCGCTGGTCGGGGAGTCGTCTCACCCGGCGCTGCTCGCGGCTGCGCTCGACTTCGTGGGCCGGGTCGTGGAGCGATACGGCGGCCACGAATCGGTTGTGGCCTGGCAGGTCGAGCACGAGGCGGTGGATCCCCTCGGCGTGGAGCATTCGTGGCGGCTGACGACGGACTTCGTGAAGCGCGAGATGGCGGTGGTCAAGCGCCTGGATCCATCGCGACCGATCCTCTTGAATGGATTTCTTCCGATGTCGACCCCGGTCGCCGCCCAGCAGTGGTGGCGAACGCGCGACCAGGGCGACTCGCTTTCTTTGGCCGAGTTGGCGGCGGAGATCGTCGGAGTCGATTTCTATCCGTGCCACGCACTGGGGTCCGTGAGCGGATTCACCGCCTACATGAACGCCCGCGAGCACGCGTGGCCTGAACGAGCGCGGCGCGTGGTCGAGCGCTCGGCTGCCAATCGACGGCGCCTGATGATCAGCGAAGGACAGGCCGAGCCGTGGGAGGCGGTCACGACCCCTCCCAGTCCTGCGGGCGGCGCGATGGCGAGCTGCCCCCCTGATCGTGTGATCGAGAACTACAACCGATGTCTGGTCCTGGCTCGCGAATCGGGCGGTACGCTGGATGCCTACCTGTTCTGGGGCGCGGAGTACTGGCTCTTGAGGCAGCAGGCCGGCGACCCCAGCTACGTCGGTGCTTTCGAGCGAATCCTCGCGGCCGAGTGAGTTCGGCGGCCGGTCGAGTCGATCGACCTCGCGACTACGAATTTTGGGTAACGTTCGGTCGCGATGAGCACCTCGCGGCTGGAGGCTTTCAGCGATGGCGTGTTCGCGGTGGCCATCACCCTGCTCGTGCTGCAGTTCGTAGACCCGGGCGCGGGAGACGGGAAGCTGCTCTCCAAAGTCCTCGGGCAGTGGCCGCAGCTGGTCACCTACACCGCGAGCTTCCTGACGGTCGGGGTCGTCTGGGTCAACCACCACGCGATCTTCAGAGGTCTCCAGGCGATCGACCGGACGATCCAGTTCATCAACCTCGTCCTCCTGCTCACCGTAGTGCTTGTTCCTTATCCGACCCAGTTGCTCGGCCACTACCTGAACTCGGGTCAGAACGGAGAGGTGGCGGCTGCCTTCTATGCGGTGGTGATGACCGTCATGAGCATCTCGTTCCAGGTCCTGGTCACGTGGGCGCTGACGCATCCGAAGCTGCTGCGGCCTGAGGTCAAGGTGCTGAGCGTGCGCTCGGTGCTCCCGCGGTTCGGCGTGGGCCTGGTGACCTATGCGATCGCGATCGGGCTTGCGTTCGTGAGCGCGCCGCTGGTCGTTGCGCTTTTCGCGTTCACGGCCGTCTATTACGCGTTCAACCAGATTCCGTGGATGACGGGCGAGTGACCGGCGGGCGTCAGTGCCGTTCGCGCTCCCGCTCCGAGATCTCGTCGATGCAGACCGCGGCGGCGAGCATCAAGGCCTGGTCGACCTCTGGGGCGACCGCAACTCCGTAGGCGTCACGGATCGAGAACCACTGCCGGGAGATCTGAGCGACCGGCTGACCGTTGTAGCGGACCTCGTACTCATGATTCGTGATGTCGCCATCGGTCTCGTAGGAAGGCCCGCCTTCGACCTGGATCGTGTAGTGCTGGTGCAAGAGCGTGAACAGTGCCTTTGTGACCGTCGCGTACTGCTGGCCCTGCCGCTCGATCTTCATCGTGGGCTGCAGGGCGACCAACTTGGATTCGACCGACAGCAGCTCGGCACCGCCCTGGTCCTCGACCAGGAACTTGTGACGGAGGCTGAGCGCCTTGCCGTCGACCTTGAAAACCGCCTCGCCCCTGTCGTTTTCGATCCAGAAGTCTTCGCCGATCGCGAAGAGCTTTCGCATCAGCTTGTAGCGGGTCCAGGGC
>JBIOJB010000207.1:0-2055 GCA_044450465.1 Candidatus Dormibacterales bacterium
AGGGGGGAGGCTGTGTGAAAACGCCGACGCAGCTTAGGCTTTCTCATCGACACCAGACGGGGGTTGTCGATGAAGCGCTTTGTCGAGGGTGAGGATCGCCGGCAGGGGGTGTTGCTACCGGAGTTCCTGGACGACTGGGTGTCGGAGGAGAACCCGGTCCGTGCGGTCGATGTGTTCGTGGGCGAGTTGGACCTGGCGGGGCTAGGGTTCGAGGGCGTGGTCCCCGAGGCGACCGGCCGTCCGGGCTATCACCCAGGTCTGCTGCTGAAGATCTATGTCTATGGCTACCTCAACCAGATCGCCTCCAGCCGCCGGCTGGAGCGGGAAGCGCAGCGCAACGTCGAGCTGATGTGGCTGACGGGTCGGCTGGCGCCGGACTTCAAGACCATCGCCGACTTCAGGAAGGACAACGGGCCGGCGATCCGGTCGGCGTGCCGGCAGTTCGTGGAGCTGTGCCGGCGGCTGGAGCTGTTCACCCTGCAGGTGGCCGCGATCGACGGCAGCAAGTTCAAGGCGGTGAACGCCACCGACAAGGCCTTCACGCCAGCGTCGCTCGAGCGGCGGATGGATCAGGTCGAGGCCAGCATCGAGCGCTACCTGGCGGCTCTGGAGACGGCGGACCGCCAGGAAGGCGAGCTGGTCCAGGCCAAGACGGAACGCCTTACCCAGAAGATCGCCGCGCTGAGAGCCCAGATGCAGGCGCTCCAGCGCCTGGGCGAAGCGGTGGCGGCCGCGCCGGACCGGCAGGTCTCGCTGACCGATCCCGATGCGCGAGCCATGGGCACGAGCGGCAAGGGCACGGCGGTTGTCGGCTACAACGTGCAGGCCGCGGTCGAAGCAGATCACCACCTGATCGTGGCGCACGAGGTCATCAACGTCGGCAGCGACCGCGGCCAGCTGGCCAACATGGCCGGTCAGGCCAAGGCGGCCATGGGCGCAGAGGCGCTCGAAGTGCTGGCGGACCGCGGCTACTTCAGCGGCGAGCAGGTGCTGGCCTGCGAGGCGATCGGCGTCACGCCCTATGTGCCCCGGCCGCTCACCTCAGGGGCCAAGGCGCACGGCCGCTTCGGCAAGCAGGACTTCGTCTACTTGCCCGACGAGAACGCCTACCGCTGCCCCGCCGGTCAGCGACTGCCGCATCACATGACCACCGTCGAGAACGGGCTGCGGCTGCACCGGTACTGGGATCGCGCCAGCTGTCAGGCCTGCGAGCTGAAGCCTCGATGCACGCCCAGCGTGGAGCGCCGCGTCACCCGCTGGGAGCACGAGGCGGTGATCGACGCCATGCAGGAGCGTCTGGACCGTAGGCCCGGCGTTATGCGCGTCCGAAGGGCCACCGTCGAACACGCCTTCGGCACGCTCAAGGCCTGGATGGGCGCCACTCACTTCAAGATGCGGACCCTGGAGAAGGTCCGAACCGAGATGAGCCTCCACGTCCTGGCCTATAATCTGAAGCGCGTCATCGCCCTCCTCGGCGTCCCCCCGCTCATCGCGGCGATGCGGGCCTGACAGGCCGCAGCGCACCGCACGCCGCATCCCTCCAGGCGGGACCGCGTTCTCACACAGCCTCGGGGGAAGGCGGACATTGCTGATCCGACGCCAGTCGCACCTTTGGCCTGCCCTCCGCTGCTGCTAGGGTTGGACCGCACCGAGGGACGCGGGGCTTGTCCGAGATCATCTTCATCTCCTACGCGCGCTCGACGGCGACCCAGGCGCAAGCCGTCGCCGAGGCGCTGGAATGAGCTCGCAGCGAGTGTCGGGCGCCGCCGTGCAACGAACCATTGCCGTGCTGGGCTCGGCGGTTTTCTTCGTGGTCGCCCCATGTACGCTGGCGGGGCTCGTTCCATGGTCGATCACGGGCTGGCGACTCCGGCCGCCGTTCCTTGGTCTGGAGCTGACGCGCGGCATCGGCGCGATAATGATTCTCGCAGGCGTGCCTGGGCTCGTTGACGCATTTGCGCGTTTCGCGCTGCAGGGTCTCGGCACCCCCGCGCCCATCGCGCCGCCCCGGAATCTCGTGGTGACCGGTCTCTACCGTTATGTGCGTAATCCAAT
>JBIOJB010000208.1:0-2039 GCA_044450465.1 Candidatus Dormibacterales bacterium
AGAACGCGACGCCGGGTCCAACAGCTCCGCCGCACGAAGGACAGCGATACCACTGAGATGTCACGGAGGCCCATTCTTCGGAAGTACGACCACTCTACGCCGACCGAGCGAAGGATTCCGGTCTTTCAGCGTGGGTTAGGCCCGTTGCCAGCAGCACCCGACGGCGCTGCGGTCGGCGCAAATGTCGACACCATGGCTGCATCGTGCACGAGCGTCGCAGAAGTGCCTGATTGGCGATGAAACCAGTGGACTCACCCAAGCGTCAAAGGCGTGATGAGAGTCTCGCTCTTCGTGTTCGCGCTTTCACGAGCCAGGATGCGGCGAAACGGTCACAACTGGGGCTAGGATGTTCGCACAACGTCCGGCAGGACGCGCCTCGGAGCTGAGGGAAGAGGCAGCGGGATGGGCCTGGGCCGCGTGATGAGAACTTCCGGATCGCGGACGATCTCCGGCTCGCGACTGTTGATCGGCCTAGTGGTGATGGCGGTTTCGGCAAGCTGTACCTCAACGCAGGCGACCCCGGTGGCGACGACGAGCAACGGGCCTGTCACGGTCACGTCGAGCCCAACGATTGAACCTTCGCCAACTGCGGCCGCTTCACCCACGACCGACCCGGCCAGCTTCGCGAACGACCCTCGGCTGCAGGCCTGTGGAGGGTTGGAGGCCGGTATCCAGCAGGTCGTGGCTCTCGATCATGCCTGGGCCTACCGCGCGGTCATGCCCGGAATCGGATTCGTGCCGCAGCTCGACGCCTCCGCCGATCCCGCCTTGCTGGTGATCTACTCCGGTTTGATCCCCGCCAAATTGGACTGGCATAGGTACGTGATTCCTCCAACGACCGTTCCCACGCCCACGCTGGTACCGACCCCTCTTCCAGGCACGAAGAATGTCTGCGTGACCCTGAACGCCACCGATGCGCCGCAGATCGTTCCGGATGCGGCGCTCCAACCTTTCCATCCCGAGCTGGCAACTCTGGCCGCGCGGCCGGCGACCCAATCCGGCCAGGGCCGCGTGGTCACCCGGAACAAGCAGTCGACCTACAGTCTCGCCTGGGACCCGACCCATGGGGTGCTGTGGTATACGGTCCAGTTTTCGCAGACCGACAGCGCCCTCTATCAGCTCGACCCGGCGACGGCCCAGACGAAGCGCTGGGCCCTACCTGCCACCGACTACAACGGCTTCATGGACATGGTCGTGGTCGATGCGACGGGAGCCGTCTGGTTCGATCAATCAGGCGTGCACCTGTACCGACTCGACCCCAGTTCAGGAAAGCTCGCCCGTCTCGACATAGACACCAGCGTCAAGCCCGTGATCGATCAGGGAGGAGTGTGGATCAGCGCGATCGCGGCGGACGGCGATGGGGTCTTGATTGCCAGGGAGTCGCTGCCATACCTGACCCGCATCGACGCCAGTCTTCACTCGGTCGCCAAGATCCAGCTCCCCAATAGCTACGCCGGCTCGACCGAGCTGGCGGTGGTCGGCGACCGGGTGGCGGTGGGAGGAAGGCCGGACAACTTCGCTATCTTCTCGCGCGGGGGTGAGCAGGTTGGCACGCTGCCGGTCCAGCGCTGGGTGGCGGTCCAAGGACCTCCTCGGTTGCTGGCTGCAGGGCCGAGTCAGGCGGCGGCCGTGGCGGAGGTCGTGGCGGATGGTGTGCTCGATGTGTTCGACGCGACCGGCAAGATCGTCAGCACCGTGCCCCTGAAGCTGGACCTTCCAGTCGGCCCGTTTGGGGACATGGGCGGGTTCGAGAGCAATGCCAGACCCCAAGCCTTCACCACCGATTGGCACGGCACGTTCTGGTACGCCCTCGGCACCTACATCGTGGAAGTCCGCCCGTCCTGACGGCTCGAGCCGGCCAGCCTAGATGGCGCGCTCGACAGGACTAGACCTCCGATGATCGCCCGAGATCGTCATAGGAGTCGGCCAACACAACCGGCACGATGACTGCTATGCAGAGGGCCCCGCTGGTGAAATCGTGGGTTCTCGACGGAACCATCACCAGGAGGCCCATGAAGTGTTATACGCCGGGTTGGACC
>JBIOJB010000209.1:0-2019 GCA_044450465.1 Candidatus Dormibacterales bacterium
CCCTTCAATCCAGCCGCCAGGACCGCAGCGGTCGCTGCCGCCGCCTAACCAGGAGAACACGAGTTTTCGGGCGGGTCACGACACCAGGCCTTCTCGAAGCGAAGTCCCTTCGCCGGGACGATGGATCAGGTCAGACCGTCATCCGGGATGTTGGCATCGACCACGCAGCCGTAGATTGGCCGGCCTATCCTCACGAACTCTATCAGGCGGCGGCCTCGCGCCGACCCCGTACAGAAGCAAGTCCCCGGCGAGCGGATGACGCAAAAGGGATTGACTTGTCGAGGCCCGTTACAGAAGCCCGGATGAGCGAAGCGACATCCGGGGTCTGCCTCTCCAACAATCATCCCGCATGTCGCTGCGCTCATACTGGCTACTTGTTGAGACGACGACTCCCTTCTCAGGAGCGCGGCACTAGGGTCGCGAAACGGCGATTGCACTAAACCGCTAGCGCGGTAGGAGTCCGGGTACGTGGTCGTCCGTGAACTTTCCGATTTTCAGGCGGGCAGAAGACCGAACATCGCCAGGCGGGCGGTCAGGATTTTTCGCAACAAGAGGCTCAGCCACCTGAGCAGGATGTGGAAGTTGTAGCCGACCGCGGCGAGCATGGCGTTGATGGCGTCGCCGGCGCGGTGAGCGAGGTGATTGCACCCCATGCGGTGCTCGGCCTTGAGGTGTCCGATCACGGGTTCGACCGCAGCACGGCGCTTGAACTCGCGTTTGATCTGCGGTGTAACGCGACGCTTCTGGCCGGCGGTGTAGATCTTGAACCTGTGACTGGGCGGCGCATTGTGGCCTCGATATCCGGCATCGGTGAGGGCCCGCTCGATGGTGTTGCCGATCATTTGCTCCATGGCCGGAATGACGGTGCCGAGCGTGTGGCCGTCGTAGGGATTGCCGGGCAGCGCCGCCACATGGGCGACGAACTGGCCGCCGCTTGAACGCTTGAGGGTGGTCACGACGCTGACCTTGACGCCGAACTCGTAGGGCCGGTGCGCTTTGCCCTTGCCGATGCATTCCACTTCCGGGGCATGCAGGGAATAGACCTTCGGGCCGCGCTGGTGGCGGTCCTGGTCGCGCACCCGACGAGCCAAGCTCATGGGCTTGGCGAAGACCTCCTGCAAGACGTCGTTGCCTTCGATCCTGCGGCCGACGTCGCGGATCACCCGGCCCAGATAGGTCCGCAGCTTGCGCAGGGCCTTGTTGGCGCGCTTGAACTGGTGGGCGTGGGCGTAGCGCTGGTGCTTGATCAGCGCCAGCTTGCCGACTCGCGCATAGCTTTGGCGAAGCTCGAGCCCGTGCCGTTTCGCCAGCCGCACCATGATCTCGCGGGCCCGGTTCATCAGCTTGGCGTCGGTCGGGAACATCACCGCCTTCGGCTGCACCGTGGTGTCGATGACCACGCGAGCGAGGTCGGAAGGCTTCATCGCCTCGGTCCTTGTGGCGACCGCGAGGCTCTCCTGCAGCAGTGCCTGCAGCTTCTCCTCGCCCATGCGCTGGCGCCAGCGCGTCAGCGACGAGCGGTCGAACACCAGCCGGTGCTGGAAGAACTCCTCGCCGCAGAACAATTGGAAGTACGGGTTCTCGACCCAGCGATCGCACACCGCTTCGTCGGAGAGGTCGTGCATGTATTTGAGGATCGTGATGCCCGCCATCAGCTGCGTCGGCAGCGGCGGGCTGCCGGGCCCGTCCGTGTAGACCGACCCGAACCGCTCCTCCAGGACCCGCCAGTCGATCGCCCGCGAAAGCTTCACCAGCGCGTGCTTCATGTCGATGATTTGATCGAGCCGCGAACGGAAAAGATCCTGTTCGCCGGCCTCCCGTCGTTCCCGTGGCCGCATTGCCAATCCCTCCGCTCGGTCAACCCGGGCAGAGCGAATCACAGCTGCAGATTCGAGGGAATCCCAAAATCAAATTTGCAAGGAAACTGCTATCGAACAATCAAAACCCGGCAAATACGATTACTTCGTTCCGACCTTTCAGCCAAACCCCGCAATGGCTTCGGCATACTTCACGGACGAC
>JBIOJB010000210.1:0-1872 GCA_044450465.1 Candidatus Dormibacterales bacterium
CCAGCAGGGTCGTCGCCGTTCTCTTCTGGATCTCCCCCGTCTTCCTCATGGCGTCGTTCCTCGAGTGGCGCCTTCCGGCGATCGTCGTGCGCGCCGGCCTGTCGAAGGAGCTCGCCCGACAACACGTGACCTCCGGTGTCGTTCTGGTGCGGGCCGAGTGGCCGGCCCGCTATGCCCGCAATGGCATGTTCTTCGATCACCCGCCCTTGCTCCTTTCGGTCCCCACCAGCGTCTCCCCCGAGGACGTCGGCTCTCGTTTTCCGGGCGAGTCGATCTATGAGGCCATCGAGCCCCACGGCGATTCTCCCTGGAAGCATGGCTGGATCGTGCGACGCGTGAAATGACGCGCCCTAGAGTGTGAACCCGGCCTCGACCGCGTCCTTGCGGAACATCTTCACCGTGTCGAGCGAGTACTCGTTCAGGTCCTTGCCGACGATGCTCAACTTCTTGAGGATGTCGAAGGTCACGGTGATGACGTGGCAGCCGACGGCTTCTGCGTGAAAGATGTTGAGCAACTCGCGCGGGCTGGCCCAGATCAACTCGGCGGCCGGGGCTTGCGCGAGCGTCTTGACGGCGGCGGCCATCATCGGCACCGGATCCGTGCCCGTATCGGCCACCCGGCCGGCGAAGACCGAGACATAGGAGTGCGGACCGCCGGCCAGAGCCACTGCGCAGCCGCGCACCTGCTCCAGCGTCATCAGCGCCGTGACGTTCTGCTGGACCCCGCTCTTTGCGAGCCTGCGCACGAGCCCCAGCGACGACTCGCCGGAGGTATTGGTGATCGGGATCTTGACGTAGACGTTCTTCCCCCATCCGGCGATCTCCAGCGCCTGCCGCTCCATCTCCGGGAAGTCGTCCGAGAAGACCTCGAAGGAGATCGGACGATCGCGGATCACCTCCAGGATCTCCCGGGCGAAGCCGCGGTAGGCGGTGATGCCCGCCTTGCGCATCAGCGTGGGATTGGTCGTGAACCCCTTGATCAGCGGGTTCCGATACAGCTCGAGCATTCCCGGCTTGTCGGCGCCGTCCGCAAATAGCTTGACCTTGAGATCCTTCAGGCTCGTCATCTGCTCCTCCGTGGAACTGCGCTAGCGCACCGATTCCCACTTGGTCGCGGCGGTCTTCAGGCGCGGGTGCGAAACCATCAAGTGCCAGATCACCGCCTGAAAGGCCTCGGTGTGCGGAGTGACGTGATCGGGGTTGACGGTCGGGATGAGGACGCAGGCGTCGGAGACCCGGGCGGTGTAGCCTCCGTCCCTCCCCACGATGCCGGCCACCTTGGCACCCACCTGCCTGGCGTACTCGAGCGCTTCCACGAGATTGGGGCTCACGTTCTTTTCGAGGCTGCCGCCTCCCACCGAGAGTACGAGCACCAGGTCCGTCGGTCTCAGTCGGCTCCCCTTGAGCCACTCGCGGAACACGCTGGCCCAGCCCTCGTCGTTGGTGCGGGCGGTGAGCTCCGAGACGTTGTCGGTGGGCGCGTAGGCCTCGAAGCCGGCCAGCTTGCGGAAATCGTTGACCGCGTGCGACGCGTTGCCGGCGCTGCCGCCGACCCCGAGGATGAACAGTCTGCCCCCCGCTTCGCGGCATTCGGCCAGCAGCCCGACGGCTTTCTCGATGGACTCGCCGTCGATCTGCTCGATGACGCGCGCCGCTTCGGAGAGGAACTGCCTGGCGAACGACACGAAACTACCTCCGTATCAGGCGGCTTTCTGCCGCCCCGCAACCGCAACCACCGCCGACCTTTCACCGCCGCAGGTTGGCGACGATCTTGGCGCCTTCCATGTCGAAGTGGAAACGCATGTACCGCAATCCGCGCTTGGTCATGGCCTCGATGAGGCTGGCCTTGCGATCCCGGGCGTAGAAGAGGAA
>JBIOJB010000211.1:0-1866 GCA_044450465.1 Candidatus Dormibacterales bacterium
GATCTATGTGCCCGAGATGCTCATCGCCGCCCGCGCGATGAAGGAGGCGATGGCCGGACCATCACGATCGTCGTCATGGGTGTGACCGGCTACTCGAACCGAATGGGAGCACCCGACAGACGGCACACGCCCCGTTCGGAATAGGGTCGACCGCCGGGGGTCTGCATTCACGCCCCGGTAGCGCCGGGCGACGGAGACACGATCGTGATCGCCCTGAGAGTGACCGCAAATCCGGCCAAGTCGACGAGACCAGTCGGCTCCTTGAGCAGTAGGGTGCTGGGCCTGCGAAGGGCTACCATAGAACCGTCGTTCGAGGCGGCCGCAGGGAGTCTGAGGCGTTCGGATTGGACGAGGTCGAAATGGTCTGGGCGAGAGGACTATGAGCCGAAGTGACGGGCGAGCCCTGCCTTCCGAGAGCAGGCGCGGCCTGAGGATTCGGTGCCGCGCCCACGCGTGTCAGACGCTTGTGACTCGTGTCTGATCAACAATTGAAGCTTATAGCCCGTGGAATGCGGGGAATTGGGCGAACGTGGGCGCAGGTCTTACCGTGGAGCTGACGCTGGCCTACGGCTCACACGGGCTCCGGGTCGACGTGCCGGTCGATCGCACTACCGTCGTCCGTCCCCACCACCGTGCTCCGGTCGGGCAGCCATTCGAAACGATTCAGGATGCGCTGCGACGGCCCGTTGCCGGTCCGCCTCTTCGGGATCTCGCGAGGTCTGGTCAGCGGGTCGCGATCTCCGTCTGCGACATCACTCGACCGCAGCCACGTCCGGTGATGCTGAAGGCTATCCTCGCCGAGCTCGATGGGGTCGTCCGCCGGAAGGATGTGACGGTGATCATCGCGACGGGGACGCATCGGTCGAACACCCAGGACGAGTTGGACGGGATGCTTGGACCGACGGTCCGCGACGCGTGTCGCATCGTGAACCACGATGCGCGGGATGCCAGAACCCTTGTGGATCTCGGGATGGTCGACGACGTGCCGGTCCTCCTGTGCCGGGAATGGGTGGACGCGGACCTCCGGATCACCACGGGGTTCGTCGAACCGCATTTCTTCGCGGGCTTCAGCGGCGGTCCGAAGATGGTTGCGCCCGGACTCGCTGGCCTCGACACCACGCTCCAGCTGCACAATGCGCGCCGGATCGGCGACCGGCGGGCGACCTGGGGCATCTGCGAAGGCAATCCGGTCCACGATGCCATCCGGGCGGTGGCCGCCGTCGCCCCGCCGGCCTTCGCGCTGGACGTGCTGCTGAACGACGAGCAGCGGATCACGGCGGCGTTCGGCGGCCCGCTGTTCGAGATGCATCGCCTCGCGCGCGAGCGCGCCAAGGCCGAGGCGATGGTGCCCGTGGATGGTCCGTTCGACATCGTCGTGACCACAAATAGCGGGTATCCCTTGGACCAGAACCTGTATCAGGCCGTGAAGGGGATCTCGGCCGCCGCGGAGATCGTGCGAGACGGCGGGACGATCATCTGCGCTGCGGAGTGCCGAGACGGGCTGCCCGAGCACGGGTCCTACGCAGCTCTCCTGGCCAGCCGAGACACGCCCCGTGAGCTGCTGCGCATGATCGAGGCGGCCCCGGTCACAATCCCTGACCAGTGGCAGGTCCAGATCCAAGCCAGGGTCCAATGCCGGGCGCGCGTGCTCGTGCACGCGGATGGGCTTACCGACCGTGAGATCGAGGCGGCCCACTTCGAGCCGGCAGGCAACGTTTCGCACGTCCTCGCTGGCCTGCTGCGGCAGGATCCCGACGCACGAGTCTGCGTCCTACCAGACGGCCCACAGACCATCGCGTACATCGCGTAGCCGACCCAAGGCCGGATCGACCTGTTGGAAGGTGCGGGCAAGCTCTAGCCACCGGA
>JBIOJB010000212.1:0-1820 GCA_044450465.1 Candidatus Dormibacterales bacterium
CGACCAGTTCGCGATCGCGATCGCGACGTCGTTGACCCACTGATTGATTTGAGCGCTGTAGTCGTATCCCATTCGACTACTTGAAGAGGTGGCCGGCGTAGTTGGCCGCCGCCACCCCGATGTAGAGGAGAGCGACCGAGAACACCGAGACGGCGATTCCGCCCTTGGCCCGCTCGCCCAGCTCGCGGTTGGTGGTGAACGAGGCGATCACGAGGCCGATCAGGGACACGGTCAGACCGAGACCGGCGACCAGGGTGAGTACCGCGGCCGCGTTGTTGGTGAGATGGACCAGGCCGTTGTAGACGTTGGTGGGCAGGCCATTGAAGTCCGGAGTGACCGAGATGTCGGTGAGGACGCGCGCCACTAACTACCTCCTTTGCCGGCAAGGCCGGCGCTCACGGCTTGGACGGGGCCGGGACCGATGAGCTCGCGCCACGCGGGGATCTGGTCCCAGCGGCGGAGCTCGAGACGCGCCGGCGGTGCGTTGGCGTAGACCAGCACCGCCTGGGTCATGCGTCGCAGTTCGTCGACAGATGCGAGTGGTTTGCCTACGCGCTGCTCGACGGAGCTCGACGATCGGGAGTCCGACTGCCGCGAGCGATAAAGGCGCGTCTCGTCACCGATCGCGCGCGAAAAGAGCTCAAGGGTCCGGATATCGCCCTGGCCGGGTAGTAGCAGGCGAGCGCGGCAGTTGTTCCAGATCGTCCGCGCCTCGTCAGCGCCATAGCTGGTCTCGATCTGGGCCAGGTCGTGGTAGCAGAGGAGGAGCTGGATGCCCTGGCCGGGACCGCTCGATGCATAGCCAGCGAGCCGCGGGATACGGGCGAAGTTAGCCGCCTCATCGAGAGCCACCAGCAGCCGTGGCGAAAGCACACCGCGATGCGTTCGCGCCCGGGCGGTGGCCCTCCGCAGCAGCGACATCAGCAACGCCGAGAAGAGCGGCCGGCAGCGCTCCGCGTCTTCCGCTGGTGCGACCAGATAAAGCGTGCCGGCCTCCGCGAGTAGGCGATCCAGGTCAAGCGCGTTGGGACCTGAGGTGGTCGCTATGGCAACGCGTTCATCGGTCCACAGGGATAGGGAGGAGCGTGCAGTCGACGCGATCGAGCCGGCTTCCTTGTCGGGTGTCAGTGCATAGGCGAGAAGCTGTTCAGCTGCGGTTGTGTCTTGGACCGTCCGCGCAAGCCCGACGTACTCCGACGACGCAGTCCGGTTGAGGCGAGCGAGGACCGAACGCATGTCTCCGCCGTGCTCCCTCTCACACACGGCTAGCCCGCTAATGAGGCTTGAGGCGGCGAGGTACCAGTGAGTGTTGTGGCCGCGCTTTCCCTCGGCGGTGAAATGGTCAGCCAGCTCAGCCGCCGCACCTGAGGTTGTGGCAGCCTCGACTGGATTCCAGGTCGAGGCTGGTATGCCGAGCCGCTCCAGCCACGACCGGTCTTCGTCGAGGGGCGCGAAGACCCAGGTCGGACCGAGGTGGCGTCGGCGTTCGTGCGTGAGGTTGACGAGCTCTTCTTTCGTGGACGTCGCGACGACGGCGCCTGACCAGGCGAGCAGCGTCGGGACGACGATCGCTGACGTCTTGCCGGAGCGCTGAACGCCCAGGAGCAGAACGTTGTCCTCGGCAGGCGATTGAAGCAGCCGACCCTGCAGGTAACCGAGGGTGATGCCGTCACCGGCAAGGCGATGAGATTTGCGCGATCGTGCGAGCGGCGCGAGGTCTGACGTCCTGGCCCAGCGGCTGCTGCCATGGCTGTGTGGACTGCCTGTTCCGATAAGCCACGCCGGCAGGAAGCGCTGCGCCACCCAAAGCATTGCGCGGC
>JBIOJB010000213.1:0-1774 GCA_044450465.1 Candidatus Dormibacterales bacterium
ACCTGGGAACGTCCCTTGGCGAAGCGGCGCTGGCCGTGCTCGAACGCTCCGAGTGTGTCGTCATCGTGATTCCTCCCGAGATCGCGGCCATGACCGATGCGCGCCGCTCGCTCGCCGTGTTCCGGGACATCCTCAACATCAACGACAACCGCATCGAGCTGGTGCTCAACCAGCGGGTGCCTCATCCCCCACTCGACCGCGCGGCTGTGGAGACGATCCTCGGCAGGAAGATGTCGGTGACTGTCGGATTCGATGATTCACGGCCTGAGGACGCGGCCCTGGCAGGCGGCCTGGTCCTCGTCCGGGACCCCAACTCGCTCGTGGCTCGTGGGGCGACCGACCTGGCGCGGGTGATCGTTTCCAGTTTGAAGTTGGATGGTTAACGCGAAAAAACGCCGATCCGGCCAAGCGATGGTCGAGTTTGCGATCACGCTGCCGATCCTGATCCTTCTCGTAGCCGGTGTGCTCGAGCTGGGCCGAGGTTATGTTTTCGCCATCGCGACGTCCGACGCCGCCCGCGACGGCGCCCGGTATGCCGCGGGAAAGACTTCCGCCACCAACGGACCGGGGGTGCCTGCCATCTGCTCGCTGGTGACAGCCGACCTCAAGGCGATCGCCTCGACGGTGAGCTGCCCAGTCGCTTGCGCCAAGTTGCCACCGGTGGTCGCCTCCGATTGCCCCGCGCCAGCGGCCGGGCAGGCCGAAGTGGTCGTGTACTGCGGAGCGAGCCTCGACTGCATGGGTCCTGTGACCTCGGTCACCAACTCGGAGGTATACGTCTACGTGTTCTACGGGTTCAGCGACCTCAACCTCCTGGGAGGCGGGATCCCGATCACCGGGTCGAGCCGCGCCGTCACGTCCTGGTGAGCCTTTTGACACGCTTGATTCGCCCCATCGGCCCTTCGGGCCACCTCCCCGGCAAGCGGGGAGGTGTAGGTCAAGCCATGGTCGAGTTTGCCTTGGTGGCGCCTGTCGTGCTGCTGATCATCGGGGGCACTGTCGACATGGGGCGCGGCATGTTGATGTACGCGCTGCTTCAGGGGGCTTCGCGCGACATGGCGCGGCAGGCGGCGCTCGGGTACTACAGCGGCTCCAACACACTTCCTCCCGACTGCACCGCGCTCGCGACCCCATGCTCCGGTGCCTCGATCATCAAGGGCGCCCACGTGCTGGACTCGTTGGGCGTTACGGTCATGTACAACGACTCGGGCTCAATTTCAGCCCCGACCTCGCCGCTAACGTACGGAAGCTACTCCGGCGGCAGCACCACGTCGCCGGGGACGATCACCCTGCTGAGCCCCACCCCAAACACCTTATACGTCTTCATTTACGAGCTGGATTCGACACAGAACGCCACGAACCCACGTTGGAGCTGCCCATTGTGCACGGCCACGGTCCGCACCGGCGGTCACCAGCTCGCGGTAGTCGACCTGAAGCTCCAATGGCAGCCCGTGCTGGCAAGGTTCCTGGGCATACCCACCGTCATCACGTTCGATTCGCAGACCGTCATCCGGATGGAGTTCTGATGCCGCGGCACGGGAGGTCCCAGTCCGGCCAGGTCATGGTCCTCGTAGCCGTGTCGCTGATAGCGCTCATCGGTTCGGCGGCGCTCGTGCTGCTCGCAGGCTCGGCCGAATGGCAAAAGAACCAGCTCCAGCAGGTGGCCGACCAGGCGGCGCTCGAGGCTGCCTTGAAGATTGGCATCGGCTGCGATGCCGGTAAGGCAACGACCGTGATCAACGCCGCGGAAACCTCCATCGGCAAACAGCGGACT
>JBIOJB010000214.1:0-1741 GCA_044450465.1 Candidatus Dormibacterales bacterium
ACGGAGGTCGGGGTCCAGGTGGACGGCGGCGTTGTCACGCTCACCGGCGCGGTGACGAGCTGGGCAAAGCGCGTGGCGGCCCAAGAGGCGGCCCGTCGCGTGATCGGCGTCCTCGACGTGGCGAACGACATCGAGGTGAAGGTGCCGGGCGGGCTCGCACGCACCGACACCGAGATCGCTCAGGCGGTGCGGCGGACGCTCGAATGGGACGTGTTCGTCCCCGAGCAGAAGATCACGTCCACGGTCACGGACGGCTGGGTCACGCTCGAAGGCCCGGTCGAGCGCTCGAGTCAGCGCGACGACGCGGAGCGGGCCGTCCGCAATCTAACCGGTGTGAAGATGGTAGTGAACAAGATCAGCGTGATGCCGGCGAAGCCGGTGACCGGGGACGTCCGCAAGGCGATCGAGCAGGCCCTGGAGCGGCGCGCCGAACGCGAGGCCCGCCAGATCGGCGTCGATGTCCGGGACGGCACCGTGACGCTGACGGGGACGGTTCATTCGTGGGCGGAGCGCCAATCGGTGCTGGCGGCCGCCCGCTTCACTCCGGGTGTCCTGGACGTCCAGGACCATCTGCGAACAGAGCCGGTCTGAGCCGGTCGCCGGGGAAGTAGACGCCGCGACAGAGATCCACATCGCGGGCAACGTGGGCCGCCGGATCCCGCGCGGGTAGTCACGACGCACGAGGGCGCTGAGCCGTCTGCCGGTTCATCCGGGGGCGGCTCAAGCCTTCGGGGAGGATTGGCGATGCAGTCGAACTTGATCTCGAACCTCACCGAATCCCTCTCGCACCGCTCCGGCCCTCCCAAGCGCCCGGACGCGGCCCCTGATCCGGCCGAGAAATCCGTGCCGGAAGCTGCCGTTGGGCCGTTGAGTGACAAAGGTGAGGCCGGATGCCCCGGGCTCACCATCCGCCACGTGCTCATACCGCTGGATGGGTCGGCGCTCGCCGCGTGTGCCCTCCCATGGGCCGTCGCGGTGGCGCAGGCCCTGGCCGCGCGCATCACGCTCCTGCGTGTCCTCGAGAGACCTGCCATCTCGAGCGCGACGAGCCACCACCACGATGCGGTGGACTGGGAGATGAGACGGGCGGAGGCTCAGAGCCAGCTCGCCAAGATCGACCACGACCTCAAGGCGCGGGAGCTCATGTCGGCAATCGAGCTGCTCGAGGGACGGCCCGCCGAGCAGATCATCAACTTCGCCAGGGCGCAGCATGTCGATCTCGTCGTCCTCTCGAGCCACGGCGAGGGGGGACTCACCGGATGGGCTCTCAGCAGCACGGCCCTGATGGTCGTCGCGCGCACCCACAGCTCGGTGCTTATCGTCCCTGCACACGCTGCCGAAGGTCAGCGGATCGGCGATGTCCGCTTGCGCCGGCTGCTCGTGCCGCTCGACTGCTCACCACGCGCCGAGTGCGTCCTGCCGCTCGCCACGGCGCTCTCGCACGCGCATGACGCCGAGATGATCCTCGGGCACGTCGTGCCGGAGCCCGAGATGCCGCGGCGTCTGCCGCCATCGGCGGAAGATCTGGCGGTGGCGTCGCGGCTCACGGAGCGGAACCGGCTCGAGGCCGAGCGTTACCTCGGCGATCTGCGAGACCGGCTTGTCGAACAGAAGGTCCGCGTCGGGACGCGGATCGTGGTGGCGTCGCGGAGAGCCCGAGCCATCCGGGCGATGGCCGACGAGGCCGACGTCGACCTCGTCCTGGTGTCCGCGCACGGACAGACCGGCGACGCGCGTGAGC
>JBIOJB010000215.1:0-1731 GCA_044450465.1 Candidatus Dormibacterales bacterium
GTTAGTTGCCGTTGCCCGGCAGGATCTCCCTGGCCTTGGTCATGAGGCCTTCCTTGAGCACGCCCCACCGGTCCGGGTCGCCTTTCAGTAGCGCCATGGCAGCGTCTTTGGCCTGCTCGAACGTGGCGTGCGGCGGGATGGGGGGAACGTCGGGGTCGGTGCGCAGGTCAAGCACGGTGGGGCGGTCGGCGGTCAGGGCCCTGTCCCAGGCGGGCCCGACGTGGCCGGGCTCGTCCACCGCGATCCCGTGCAGGCCGAGGCTGCGGGCGAAGCCCTCGTAGGACACGTCGGGCAGATGCTGTGACTCGGTGAACTTCGGCGCGCCCTCCATCGCCCGCATCTCCCAGGTGACCTGGTTGAGGTCGTTGTTGTGCAGGACCGCGACGATCAGCCGGGGATCTGCCCATTCCTTCCAGTAGTGCTTGACCGTGATCAGCTCGGCGAGGCCGTTCATCTGCATCGCGCCGTCCCCGGCGAAGACGATCACCGGCCGGCCCGGGTGCCCGAACTTCGCCCCGATTCCATACGGGACGCCGGGACCCATCGTGGCCAGGTTGCCGGACAGCGAGCCGCGCATCTGCCCGCGGAACCTGAGCTGCCTGGCATACCAGTTGGCCGATGAGCCCGAGTCCGCCGTGACGATGGCGTCCATGGGCAGCCGGGCGGACAGCTCGCGGAAGACCAGCATCGGGTTGATCGGATCGGCCTCCACATCGGCCTCAGCGTCCATCGACTGCCACCAGCCGGCCACTCCCGCCTCGATGGCCTCCCGCCAGGAACGATCCTCCTTGCGCTTCAAGTGCGAGATCAGCGCCCGCAGGGTAGCGGCGGAGTCGCCGACGAGGTTGACCTCGTAGGGGTACCGCATGCCGATGAACTTGCCGTCGATGTCGATCTGAACGGCGCGGGCCTGATCGAACGCCGGCAGGAACTGCGTATAGGGGAAGCTTGACCCTACGGTCAGCAGCGTGTCGCAGTGCATCATCATCTCGTAGCTCGGGCGCGTGCCCAGCAGCCCGATCGATCCGGTCACGTAGGGCAGCTCGTCGGACAGGACGTCCTTGCCCAGTAGCGGTTTGGCGATTCCGGCTCCGAGTAGCTCGGCCACCTCCTCGAGCTCGCGCCGGGCGCCGCGGGCACCTTGCCCGGCGAGGATCGCCACCTTGCTGCCGGAGTTCAGCACATCGGCTGCCCGGGTAATCGCCTCGTCGCCGGGCAGCGCAGTCGGCCAGTCGACCCCGAGGGAGGATGGCACCATCTTGAAGGCATGGCTCGGCGGCGAGTAGTCCAGCTCCTGGACGTCGGAGGGGATGATGATTGCGGTCGGTGCCCGCTCGGCGATCGCGGTGCGGATGGCCCGGTCGAGCACGTTGGGCAGCTGCTCGGGCACCGTGACCATCTGGACGTATTCGCTGGCGACGTCCTTGAACAGGGAAAGCAGGTCGACTTCCTGCTGGTAGGAGCCGCCCATCGCGCTGCGGCTGGTCTGGCCGACGATCGCGACGACAGGCACGTGGTCCAGCTTGGCGTCGTAGAGGCCGTTCAGCAGGTGGACGGCCCCCGGGCCCGATGTCGCCATGCACACGCCGACACGTCCGGTGAACTTGGCGTATCCGACAGCCTCGAAGGCGGCCATCTCCTCGTGCCGGGCCTGGATGAACCGAGGCTTGTTCTCAGCTCGCCCCCAGGCGGCGAGGATGCCGTTGATCCCGTCACCGGCGTACGCGAAGA
>JBIOJB010000216.1:0-1577 GCA_044450465.1 Candidatus Dormibacterales bacterium
ACGAGGTGGGGATAGCGTCGGCCGGCAATCACGACCAGAACCGCGGTGATGGCGACCAGTACGCCCAGGTCAAGACCAACCCCGAAGGCGCTGACTCCGCCCGAGAGCATCAAGGTCCGGATGCCGTCGACCTCGTAGGTCTGACGGGACCCCGAAAACGGATCCACCCTCAATGAGAGTTCCGGGTTTCTAACACCAGCCGCGGCGGGTGCCCCGGTTGGTGCCGACCGTGTCGGCTCGGCGGATTGTACCGATCAGATGGATTTCGTGGGCAAGGTCCTGTGGGTCGCGGCGACGTTGTCGCGGGCGTCCTGGTGGTTCTCAGCGCGTCGCTTTTCGCCGTCGACGCCATGACCGACCAGCTCGCACGCCTGTTCATCGGTTCGGCGGCACCGTTGTCGACGGTCCGAGGGCGATCAGCGCCGCGAATACCGCTGGCGGCAGATAGCCCCTTGAGCTGTGCGGGCGCTTGGTGTTGTAGCGGTCGCACCAATCGGAGTACATGACGCGACCTTCGAGGACGGAGTGGAAGACCTCGCGTGAGAACAGCTCGTCACGCGCCCGGCTGTTGAACGACTCGACGAAGGGATTCTCCCAAGGGCTGCCGGGCTCGATGTACACGGTTCCGGTGCCGTTGGTCTTGCACCAATCTCGAATCACCGCGGCGATCATCTCGGGACCGTTGTCCATGCGGATGAATTCGGGAGCGCCTCGTAGTGCTTTGGCCTTGTCCAGGATCTTGATCACGTCGTCCGCCTTGATCGAGCGCTTGAGTTCCCGGCCGATGCTCTCGCGCGTGAACTCATCGCACATTGCCAAGGCCTTGATCGGCCGGCCGTCGGAGGTCGAATCGAATAGGAAATCGAGCGCCCAGACCTGGTTCGGGCGGGTGGCGCGGAGGCGATCGCTCCGCACTACGCTCTGTCCGACACGAGCTCGCTTTGGCTGCTGGGGCGGTACCCGCAGCCCCTCCTCACGCCACAGCCGCTGCACCCGCTTGCGATTCACAACCCGGCCCTCAAGTCGAAGCGCACCACATGCCATCCGGTATCCATGCCGCGGCTCCTTCTTCGCGTACTCGCGGAGCCAGTGGCGTAGCTCGTGCTCTGGCGGCAACACTGGCTGAGGTGGTCGACGCTGGGTTGACCGGCTCTGCCCGACCGCCCGACACGCCTTCCGTTCCGAGACGTCGAACTGCTCACGAAGATGCAGCACGGCCTCTCGCCGGCGGGTCGGGCTTAAAAGTTTCCCCGGGCCACCTCCTTCAGCATCTGGATGTCGAGCGAGAGATCGGCAACCATCCGCTTCAACCTGTGGTTCTCGTCCCGCAGGTGGCGCAGCTCCTTGGCCTCCTCGGCCTTCATCCCTCCGTACTGGTTGCGCCAGCGGTGGAAAGTGTTCTCGCTGACCTCCAGCTGCTTGGCCACCTCTTCCACCGACCTGCCCTCGGCCAACAGCTTGTCGGCTTCGCGCAGCTTGCGCACGACCTGCTCCGGCGTGTGCTTCCTCTGTCCCTTCACGCAAGTTCCTCCTTGCCCTCTCGGGCGATGGTGGAACTATCAAATCAGGTGGACCAG
>JBIOJB010000217.1:0-1538 GCA_044450465.1 Candidatus Dormibacterales bacterium
ACCTTCCTCCCCGCCTCCCGCGTCACCAGCCCATGGACATCCATGCTCCCGCCTCCATCGCGATCTCGCCGGGGGAAGGAGCTGCGGGATCTCCTCGACAGACTCGCGGCCGCCGACGCCGGTCTTAAGAGGCGAGTTTCCGATCTGCGCCGCCGGCCGCGATGTGCCGCGAAACGCCTGTGAAAATCACGGCGCGCTCGTCCCTGCGTGGCATACCTTGACACGGTATACCGCATGTAGGTATATTGCCGTCGATGGCGATTCGGGGCTTTTCCTTGCTTGGCTTCTATAGCATCCGGATCAACGACCAATGGAGGGTTGTCTTCCGCTGGACCGCCTCCGGTCCGATTGACGTCGACATCAGGGATTACCACTGAGGTGTGAAGATGAGTGACCGCCTGCGCCGCCGCAAGCCGACATCCCCCGGAGAGATTCTCCGTGAAGAGTTTCTCGTCCCGCTCGGGCTGAGCCAGCGGGTTCTGGCCGACCACCTGGGGTGCGACGTCAAGGTCGTGAACCGCATCGTCAACGGCCGGTGCGCCGTAACGGCCGAGATGGCGTTGAGGCTCGGCGCGGCCTTCCGCACTTCGCCGGACTTCTGGATGAACGCACAGAAGGCCGTCGATCTTTACGAAGCCGCGGGACACGTTCAGAGTCTGCCGAGACCGCTCCTGAAGGCGAGCTGAGGTCGCATTCCGGGGCGAGAACCTCGGCGAACGGGGGGTGTGCCGCCTTGCCCGGGCACGGCGCTCGGGGCGTGGAGCACCAGTGCGCTTCTTCCCCGCCAGCTCGTGACCACGCGGCACGATCAGCATTCGATCCGACGCGAACAGCGGCTCGACGAGGCTAGGTCACGCTGGTTCGGAGTCGATCGCTTTCTCAAGCGAAGCGATGAGCCGCGGAAGATCTTCTTCGACGGTCTGCCAGACGATGTCGAGATCCACGTCCTCGTAGCCGTGAATCAGCCGGTTTCTGATCGCAACCGCAGCCGACCAGGGAATCTCAGGGTAAAGGTCGCGTGTCGCCTGCGGCACCTTGTTCGCCGCCTCGCCGACGATTTCGAGAAGCCTCGTGAGGATCAGCTGCAGGCCGCGGTCAGCATGCAGATCCGCTCTCGACTTTCCCTTCGCGAAGCCGACCCCCTCGCGCGAAGCGTCCAGCATGTGCCGGAGGCGCGCGCCCTCGTCATGCCGCGTCATGCAGCGGCACGGCCTCGGCCAGCACCCGGGCCCGGAAGTACTTGCTCAGCGAGCCCGGCGTGTTCAGGTCCACCTTGCGGCCGACGATCTCCCCAAGCTCCTGCTCCATCGCGAAGAGCGCGAAGAACCCGGGAACGTGGGTGGGTTCGAACTCGACCAGGACGTCCACGTCGCTGTCAGCTCGAAAGTCGTCTCGAAGCACCGACCCGAACAGAGCCAGCCGCCGGATGTGGTGCTTCCGGCAGAAGCCCGCAACGGCCTCTCGAGGCACCATAATCCGTCCGCTTGAAAGCACTTGCGCGGGGCTCATACCTGCAGAATGTTACCCCTACCCCACCC
>JBIOJB010000218.1:0-1526 GCA_044450465.1 Candidatus Dormibacterales bacterium
CAACACGACGTGATTGTCCTGGAGGGCGCCGGATCGCCCGTCGAGATCAACCTGTGGCCCAGGGACTTCGTGAACCTCCGGGCGGCCCGCCTCGTCAACGCCGGCCTCATCCTGGTGGCCGACATTGATCGGGGTGGAGTCTTCGCCCAGGTCAAGGGGACGCTGGACCTGCTGCCCGCAGAAGATCGCAGCCGCATGCTCGGGCTCGTCGTGAATCGATTCCGCGGAGACGCGGCGCTGTTCGAGGACGGCGTCTCCATCCTGGAAACCATGACAGGACTCCCGGTTCTGGCGATCGTGCCCCATCTGGATCACGGCCTCGACGAGGAAGACCGACCCCTGCCCATCCCGGTGAACGCCCGGGCGCCGGCCGACCTGCTGCGCGTCGGTGCCCTCCTGAGCCCCTCCGTCTCCAACACCGAGGACCTCGCGCCGCTGCTCGCGGAACCGGACGTGCACGTCACCTGGATCACCGATCCTCGTCTCGTCCACGAACAGGATCTGCTGATTCTCCCCGCCTCGAAGGCGACCGTCGCGGACCTGGTCCATCACGCCGCATCCGGCATGGCCCAAGCCGTCCGCGAGGCGCACAGCCACGGGAGCTGGGTCCTGGGTCTGTGCGGCGGGTATCAGATGCTGGGCGAGCAGCTCGACGATCGAGGCGGAACAGAAGGAGGGCCTAAGTCCTGGCAGGGGCTGGGGTTGCTGCCGATCGGAACGGTGTTCGAGCCCGAGAAACGGACCCGGCAGAGCCGCTGCGTCAGCGCCTGGCCTGTGCCCGGCCGTTCCTTGGTGGGCTACGAAATCCACCACGGGCGCAGCAGCGGCACGGGCGGGGGCGAGCCGCTCTTACAGGGCGCCGGCGCCGAGATGGGCTGGCGCCAGGGTCGGGTGGTCGGATGCTATCTGCACGGGCTCCTGGCCGACGACCAATGGCGCGCGGCGTTCCTCAACGTGGTCCGACAGGATCGCGGGCGACCCCTTCAGCCGGTCCGATCTGCCGATCCCATCGACCTCCGCATCGACCGCTGGGCGCAGCATCTGCGGCGGAGCTTCCGCGGCGACGCCTGGTCGCGCCTTCTCTCGACGGTGACGGGGCCATCGACGCCGGGGCCGCCGGCCGCAACTGGGAAGTAGACGTGACATCCGAATCGGTCGTCAATCGCAAGACGGCCAACGGCGTGCAGGCCAACGAGTTCAGAGTCAGTACTGCTGCGGGTACGTGCGTGACTACGAATATCAATCGCTGCTGGCGAGATGCGGTCGCGAGCCGGTCCGCCAGTTGGGGTCGTCCAGGGGCACGATCAGCCATGCCATGATCGCCTTCAGTGCCCGGTATGCGTCGAGCCGGGCCGCGTCCGTATTCGTGGCCTCCGCCTGCTGGATGATCTTGTCCATCTGGCGAACCACACGCGGTCCCATCTCGAGGAGAGCGTCGCTGCCCGATGTACAGTAGCGGACCAGGACAAAGCGCGCCAGCGATCCAACTGGAATCCCCGTGCTGCGACTCAGGTTCTCAAGCGTCG